>NZ_CAXAQI010000002.1:0-470838 GCF_963970695.1 Pseudomonas sp. EL_65y_Pfl1_R83
GGGCGGGTGTTGGAGGGATGTTTCTGAACCACCGTCCAAGGCCTTCGAGACCCAGGACGGTGAAGATATCAAAGACCCGGTTTCCGGTGGATCGTAAGGCTGCTCCGCTTAAGTGAACAGCATTACCTCGTAAGAGGGGTTTTTTTGTGGGCGTAAGAAAAATACCTTCGACCACTAGGGTTACGCGCTGAATCGTTTGGTGGGGAACGTCCAGTCCCCGTCTTGCCACTGATCGGATCAGAGCCGCAGAGGCTCACCAATCATTGGGAGGGCGCGGGATATGTGGAGTTCTGGGATTTTCGGGCCAGGTGCCGGACGCGCAGTTTCTGTACCCGGTGCAGCGCCAGGGAGGGCAACACCGGTCGCGCCGGTTGCCGAAGTGACCGCGGTCAAGACGCTGCTCAGCGAACTGTTTGATGCGCAGCAAACAGGTAAGACCCAAACGGTTCAGGACACACGCGATAAGTTGAACAAGCTGCGTGAGCAGATGGGTGATGCAACATTCAAGGACATCCTTAACAAGCTGATCGATCAGGCTGATCAGCAGTTTCTTGAATTTCTCAAGCGGCTGCTGAAGGCGCTATTTCCCGAGAATGAGGATGTTGCTCCGCCTCCGCCTTCACCGGGAGGAGGAGGTGGCGGCGGCGGTGGACGCAGGGTCAATCCACGGGATTTCGGCAGCAGCGAACCCATGACCAACAAGCCATTCACTGAGGGTGCGCGCCACTTCGACTACAAACCTGACCACAGTAACCCTGGCAAGAAACCGCGCGTGGGCAAAGGGGATGGCAATATCTGGAGTGGTTTCAAGCAAGGTCCGGATGGAAACTGTGTCACCGTTTCAGCCATAAAGGCATCAATGATGCAGTTTGGCCAGAAGCCCACGGACGTCTTCAAGGACGTCAAACGAGTGGGAGATGGCTACGACGTAAAGATGCGGGATGGGTTCGAGCTGCATTTATCCAAGGCCGAATTGAAGCAGGCAGCGAGGTATGCACAGTTCCAGGGGGATGATCCGGCCATGATGGCCGATGCTAACTTCATGTACGCGGCGAGTGCCAAGCGAGCGCAGATGGAGGGTAATGGGTTCGATGATGACAAAAATGTCGCAAAGCAGAGTTTTGCTCATGCGATGCAAAGTTTGAACAATGGAGAAATGGGCTGGGAAGCGCTGGATAGGCTTGGCTTGAAAGGTCTTTACAGGAACTCTTCGAGTTCTGAACTTGCAAGCGGCAAGTTGGGTGTCGTTGATTATGGTGGTCATTCGATGGCGGTGATAGACGGCAGCATCGAGCTATGGGGGCAGCGGGGCCAGGCGCCACAGCCCGGTAACGCGTATGCGTTTAAATGGCCGCCAATAAAAAACCGATAACCCCAGCGAGTACAGAGGTTATCGGTTTCATTCAATCCCGGGCGTTTCAGCCTGGGATTGGCTTAGCTTATTGGCAAGCTTCGCAATCCGGCTCGTCAATCGCGCAAGCCTTTGGCACCGGGGCCGGACCGGCTGGAGCGGCGAGTACCGAGTCATCACCGTGGTTGCCGCCGCTGGAAACTGCGTTCAGCTTGCCGGTGTTGATGGTCGACTTCTCGGTGCTGGTCGCGGCCAGGGCACGGAGGTAGTAAGTGGTTTTCAGGCCACGGTACCACGCCATGCGGTAGGTCACGTCCAGCTTCTTGCCCGAAGCGCCGGCGATGTACAGGTTCAGGGACTGCGCCTGGTCGATCCACTTCTGGCGACGGCTGGCGGCGTCAACGATCCACTTGGTGTCCACTTCGAAGGCCGTCGCGTAGAGCTCTTTGAGTTCTTGCGGGATGCGCTCGATCTGCTGCACGGAACCGTCGTAGTACTTCAGGTCGTTGATCATGACCGAGTCCCACAGACCGCGGGCTTTCAGGTCGCGAACCAGGTACGGGTTGATCACGGTGAATTCGCCGGACAGGTTCGATTTCACATACAGGTTCTGGTAGGTCGGTTCGATCGACTGCGATACGCCAGTGATGTTGGCGATGGTGGCGGTCGGAGCGATGGCCATGATGTTGGAGTTACGAATGCCCTTCTGCACACGGGCACGTACCGGCGCCCAGTCCAGGGATTCTTCCAGGTCAACGTCGATGTACTTCTGGCCACGTTGCTCGATCAGGATCTGTTGAGAATCCAGCGGCAGGATGCCTTTGGACCACAGCGAACCCTGGAACGTCTCGTAGGCGCCGCGCTCGTCAGCCAAGTCGCAGGAAGCCTGGATCGCGTAGTAGCTGACCGCTTCCATGGACTTGTCGGCGAATTCGACCGCTGCATCCGAACCGTAAGGAATGTGCTGCAGGTACAGCGCGTCCTGGAAGCCCATGATGCCCAGGCCGACCGGACGGTGCTTGAAGTTGGAATTCTGCGCCTGTGGCACCGAGTAGTAGTTGATGTCGATCACGTTATCGAGCATACGGACGGCGGTGTTGACGGTGCGTTCCAGCTTGGCGGTGTCCAGCTTGCCGTTGACGATGTGATTCGGCAGGTTGATCGAGCCCAGGTTGCAAACGGCGATCTCGTCCTTGTTGGTGTTCAAGGTGATCTCGGTGCACAGGTTCGAGCTGTGGACCACGCCCACGTGTTGCTGCGGGCTGCGCAGGTTGCACGGGTCTTTGAAGGTCAGCCATGGGTGGCCGGTTTCAAACAGCATGGACAGCATTTTACGCCACAGGTCTTTGGCCTGTATGGTCTTGAACAGCTTGATCTTGCCAGGGTACTGGGACAGCGCTTCGTAGTACTCGTAGCGCTCTTCGAAGGCCTTGCCGGTCAGGTCGTGCAGGTCCGGAACTTCGGAGGGCGAGAACAGGGTCCACTGGCCGTCATCGAAGACACGCTTCATGAACAGGTCAGGGATCCAGTTGGCGGTGTTCATGTCGTGGGTACGACGACGGTCATCACCCGTGTTCTTGCGTAGCTCGATGAACTCCTCGATGTCCATGTGCCAGGTTTCCAGGTAGGCACACACCGCGCCTTTGCGCTTGCCGCCCTGGTTGACCGCTACGGCGGTGTCGTTCACAACTTTGAGGAACGGCACAACGCCCTGGGACTTGCCGTTGGTGCCCTTGATGTACGAACCCAAGGCACGTACTGGCGTCCAGTCGTTGCCCAGGCCGCCAGCGAATTTGGACAGCATGGCGTTGTCGTGGATCGCGTGGTAGATGCCCGACAGGTCATCCGGCACGGTGGTCAGGTAGCAGCTCGACAGCTGTGGACGCAGGGTGCCGGCGTTGAACAGGGTCGGGGTCGACGACATGTAGTCAAAGGACGACAACAGGTTGTAGAACTCGATGGCACGGTCTTCTTTGTGCTTCTCTTCAATCGCCAGGCCCATGGCCACGCGCATGAAGAACACTTGCGGCAGTTCGAAGCGGATACCGTCCTTGTGGATGAAGTAACGGTCGTACAGGGTTTGCAGGCCCAGGTACGTGAACTGCTGGTCGCGCTCGTGGTTGATCGCCTTGCCGAGTTTTTCCAGGTCGAAAGTGGCCAGGATCGGGTTCAGCAATTCGAATTCGATACCCTTGGCGATGTAGGCCGGCAGGGCCTTGGCGTACAGGTCGGCCATTTCGTGGTGGGTAGCGCTGTCGGCGACACCGAGGAAGCCCAGGCCTTCAGCACGCAGGGTGTCCATCAGCAGGCGCGCGGTCACGAACGAATAGTTCGGCTCACGTTCAACCAGGGTACGGGCGGTCATTACCAAGGCGGTATTGACGTCGGTCAGGGCCACGCCGTCGTACAGGTTCTTCAGGGTTTCACGCTGGATCAGGTCACCGTCGACTTCTTCGAGGCCTTCGCAGGCCTCGGTGATGATGGTGTTCAGGCGGCCCAGGTCCAGCGGTGCAAAGGTACCGTCGGCCAGGGTGATGCGGATCGAGGGGTGCGCTTGAACGGCGGCTTCGTCGGCCGGAGTGCGCACGGCACGTTCCTTGGCACGCGAATCACGGTAGATCACGTAGTCACGGGCAACTTTTTGCTCGCCGGCACGCATCAGGGCCAGTTCGACCTGGTCCTGGATTTCTTCGATGTGGATGGTGCCGCCCGAGGGCATGCGACGCTTGAAGGTCGCGGTGACTTGTTCGGTCAGGCGGGCAACGGTGTCGTGGATGCGCGACGAAGCGGCAGCGGTGCCGCCTTCAACTGCAAGAAACGCTTTGGTGATCGCGACGGTGATTTTGTCATCGGTGTAAGGAACGACAGTGCCGTTACGCTTGATCACGCGCAATTGGCCAGGTGCAGTGGCGGACAGATCCAGGTTCGAATCAGCGGCCTGCGGCACGGAGCCCTGCGGGTTCTCGCGAGTTGTGTCGGTTTGCATGGGGGGGTGTCTCCACATTCTATATTTATTTGGGCACCATCTCGGTGCCCACCGTTCCGTCCTGAAGCACTTACAGCAGGCCTGGGCCTGGCATAACAACTTCGGGACAGGAGGAAGGGAGCTGTTCGCGCCGCTTCCATGCCGAAGTCTTCGGTTCGGGGCTGAAAAGCCCTTGGCCGTATTCCTGGTGGGTGACAGTTGCCAGGTTCAGGCACTGCAACACCCGTACCGTTTTCCGCTGTATGAGCTTGAAAACGGCTGCCATCCGCGTGCGCGGTTTGGGCTTTCAAAAAGTGCGTGGGTTCAACCAAACGAGTGCAAGAAAGGGCTTGAGTTTCTTGTCTGATCTGTGTTTGGTTTTTCGCTCAAAACGCTACATGTAGGGTTTTTTTTGCGCCGGGCTACAAGATAATGCGTTTTGGGGGGCTTAGCAACGCACTACCTGTGGATAACGTTGTGGGTAAAATGTGTATGAAACGTGGAACACCCGTGTAGGCCGCATTGCTGCTGGATTCGGCCGTTTGTCACCGGATATTCCAAGATAAAAACAGCGGGTTGGATTTTTGAGGGCGCGAACCCTATCACAAAAAAACGCGATCACCGAATGGATTTCCCGGCTTGTGTTTCGGGGTTGGGGCATGGCTACAATCGGCCATTGTTATGCCCTCAAAACATGACAAACAGGGTATGGCCAACGCAGTTTCTAATAATAACGAGGACCACCCGTGGAGCAAGAAGCCTGGCAAATACTGATCGTCGAGGACGACCAGCGACTGGCCGAACTGACCCGTGAGTATCTGGAGAGCAATGGCCTGCGGGTGTCAGTGGAAGGCGATGGCGCCCAGGCGGCCGCGCGTATCATCGCCGAGCAACCGAACCTGGTGATTCTGGACCTGATGCTGCCCGGCGAAGACGGCCTGAGCATCTGCCGCAAGGTGCGCGAGCGCTATGACGGCGTGATCCTGATGCTCACCGCGCGCACCGACGACATGGACCAGGTGATGGGCCTGGACATGGGCGCCGATGACTACGTGTGCAAACCCGTGCGCCCGCGTTTGTTGCTGGCACGCATCCAGGCCCTGCTGCGGCGCAGCGAACCGGCGGAACCGCCTGCGGTAGAGAATCAGCGCCGCCTGCAATTCGGCCGTTTGGTGGTGGACAATGCCCTGCGCGAGGCCTGGTTGAATAATGACGGTATCGAGTTGACCAGTGCCGAATTCGACCTGCTCTGGCTGCTGGTGGCGAATGCCGGTCGCATCCTGTCCCGCGAAGAAATTTTCATCGCCTTGCGTGGTATCGGCTACGACGGCCAGGACCGTTCGATTGATGTGCGCATCTCGCGCATCCGCCCGAAAATCGGCGACGACCCGATCCACCCACGTCTGATCAAGACCGTCCGCAGCAAAGGCTATTTGTTCGTCCCCGAAGCCGCCGCCGACATGCCGCTGTGAATTCGATCTTCCTGCGTATCTACGGAGGTATGTGCGCAGCGCTGATTCTGGTGGCGCTGCTCGGCGTACTGGCCCTGCACCTGCTCAACGAGGTGCGCAGCGGCCAGTACCGCGAGCGCCTGGCCCATGGCACCTTTGCCTTGATGGGCGACAACCTGCAGCCCATGAGTCCCATCGAGCGCCAACGCGCCCTGGCGGTGTGGGAGCGTTTGCTGGGGATCCCGCTGGAATTGCGCCCCCTGGCCGATGCGCACTTGGACTTGAGCCAGCGCAACAGCCTGCAACGTGGCCAAGTGCTGGTGCAACAGACTGGGCCTCACGCCGCGCGGGTGCTGCGATTGGTCAGTGCCCAGGAACCTCTCGTGCTGGAGGGGGAGGTGCAGCAGATCAGTGAGCAACTGGCGCGCGCGACGATCTACCTGCTCGCCGACGAACTGGTGCGCTTCCCGGTGGCCGAACAGCCGCAGCGCCTGGCAGACATAAAAGAAGCCAAGGGTTTTGGCTTCGACATGCACTTGATGACCCTCGACCATGCTGATATGGACGAAGACCAACGCCGTCGCGTATCGGAAGGCGATACAGTGATGGCCCTGGGCAAGGGCGGCGATTCGATCCGCGTGTTTGCCGGCATGGTTGGCACGCCGTGGGTGTTGGAACTCGGCCCCCTGTATCAGATGAACCCTTATCCGGCGCAGTGGCTGATCTTGATCGCCTTGATCGGCCTGACCCTGATCGGTCTGATCGTCTATCTATTGGTGCGTCAGCTTGAACGTCGCTTGCGCGGCCTTGAAGCCGCCGCCACACGCATTGCCAAGGGCAACCTGGAAGTCCGCGTGCCGGCCCGTGGCGCTGACTCGGTGGGGCGCCTCGCTGCAGCGTTCAACGGCATGGCCGAGCACTTGCAGCAGTTGCTGGCGATCCAGCGTGAACTGGTGCGCGCGGTGTCCCACGAACTGCGCACGCCAGTGGCGCGTCTGCGTTTCGGCCTGGAGATGGTCGGCGATGCCACCACCCCTGAGGCACGGCGCAAATACCTGGAGGGCATGGACAGCGACATCCAGGACCTCGATGGCCTGGTCGATGAAATGCTCACTTATGCGCGTCTGGAACAGGGCTCGCCGGAGCTGAATTTCCAGCGGGTCGACCTCAATGCGCTGCTCGATCAGGTGATCGGTGAATTATCGCCACTGCGCCCGCAGATCAACGTGGCGCGGGGTATCTGCCTGTCTTCGACGCATTGGGATGACGCCTGGGTCGACGCCGAGCCGCGTTATTTGCACCGTGCCCTGCAGAACCTGGTGAGCAACGCCATGCGCCACGCCCAAGGCCGCGTGTTGATCAGTTATCAGGTGGGCCAGGTGCGCTGCCGTGTCGACGTGGAAGACGACGGCCCTGGCGTGCCGGAAAGCGCTTGGGAGCGCATCTTCACGCCGTTCTTGCGCCTGGACGACAGCCGCACTCGCGCCTCGGGTGGGCATGGCCTGGGCTTATCGATTGTGCGTCGGATTATCTACTGGCACGGCGGCCGGGCGTTGATCAGCAAGAGCAACAATTTGGGTGGGGCGTGCTTCAGTCTGAGTTGGCCCAGGGATCAAGAGAAACCCTGATACCGCCTTCGCGGGCTGGCTCGCGAAAGCGATCGATCAGGCGCTGATAGCCACCAGGCTCAACAACTGCCCATCGGTCATCGCAAACTGCCCCACCAACGCCTTGCCATGGCACCACTCACTGGAAAGATCCGTCAGCAACCGTAGCCGCAGTTGGCCCGACTCGGACCACTCCAGCAACTCCGCATGCTCAAAATAAAAACGCTTCTGCACCATCGGGTAGAGCGCCTTGAACAGGCTCTCCTTGGCGGAAAACGTCAGCGTCACCAGCAATGCGACCTGCTCTCGCGGGAGGGCGGCCATACGCCGCATTTCATCGGCCGTCAGGATTTCTCCGGCCAGCCGTTCAGCCCGCTCCAGCGTCAGCACATTCTCCAGGTCCATCCCAAGCCCGCGCCATTGTGCCGTGTGCGCGGCAATCGCAGCGGCATGCCCGGTGCTGTGGGTGATGGAGCCACTGATGTGCGCGGGCCACACCGGTGCGCGGTCTTCACCGATGGCCGGCACGCAGTCGAAGTGATCGAGCTGTTGCAGTGCCGCGCGGGCGCAGAGCCGGCCGGCCAGGAACTCGGCCTGACGCTTGGCCACTGAACGCTGGATGCTCGCGGGGGGCGGTACGGCACTGCGCTGGAAGTCGCCTGGCGCTAATAAGGCTGGGTCAAACCGGGTGCTGAAAAACACCGTGCCCGGCAAGGGATCGGGCAGCGGCCAATGGGCGTCGAGCGGAGTGCAGCAAGCGGGTAGGGAATTCATGGGCGGTATTTTGCCGAGTTGATGGGCAACAGGATAGCCCGGCTGCGGTTCAGGTGCGGTTCAGAGCCTGTTCAGGGGGAGTTCAGGGGCGCCTGCGTAGTCTGGCCCTACAGCCAAAACGCGTGGAGGTAAGCACCATGAGTGCGATCAAAAAGCTGATGTTGGCGTTAACCATGCTCAGTGCCACCGCAGGGGCCCAGGCCGCCGATGGTGCCTTTGCCGCATTCGGCAAAGAAAAGACCCGAAAAACCAGCACCTTGATTCAGCGTGTCAGCGTCGAAGACGCTGGCAGCCAACCTACGCCTTGGGGCCAGTCCCTTGGCCTTGTAACCCCGCAGCCGGCCTACCGCGCTGGCTATGAACACCTGACCGGTCAGTTCAATGGTATTAAACTGCGCCCGCAAGATCTGCAGGGCCGCTATGATATCCCTCTGTCGGACAGTTGATTTGCTTTGGAGAGCCTTATGAAATTGCTGGTGGTGGAAGATGAGGCGCTGCTGCGCCATCACCTGTTTACCCGCCTGACCGACAGCGGCCACGTGGTCGAGGCCGTGGCCAATGCCGAAGAGGCCCTCTACCAGACGGGCCAATTCAACCATGACTTGGCCATCATCGACCTGGGCCTGCCCGGCCTGGGTGGGCTGGACCTGATCCGCCAACTGCGCACCCAGGCCAAGACCTTTCCGATCCTGATCCTCACGGCTCGCGGCAACTGGCAGGACAAGGTCGAAGGGTTGGCTGCTGGCGCGGACGACTACTTGGTCAAGCCGTTCCAGTTCGAAGAGCTGGAAGCGCGGATGAACGCGTTGCTGCGTCGCTCCAGTGGTTTCACCCAGTCAACCATCGTGGCCGGGCCGTTGCTGCTGGACCTTAACCGCAAGCAAGCGTCCCTGGACGAACAGCCCCTGGCGCTGACCGCCTACGAATACCGGATTCTCGAATACCTGATGCGCCACCACCAGCAAGTGGTCGCCAAGGACCGTTTGATGGAGCAGCTGTACCCTGATGACGACGAGCGTGATCCAAATGTCATCGAAGTGCTGGTCGGTCGCCTGCGCCGCAAGCTGGAAGGCCCGGTCGGGTTCAAGCCGATCGACACCGTGCGTGGCCTGGGCTACCTGTTCAATGAGCGCTGCCGTTGATTCGCTCGTTACGCGTGCGCTTGATGCTGGCGGCCGCCACCCTGGCCGTGCTGTTTATGCTGGGTTTGTTGCCGGCCATGCAGGGTGCGTTCAGCCTGGCATTGCAGGATTCCATCGAGCAGCGCCTGGCGTCGGACGTCACCACCCTGATTTCCGCCGCGCGGGTCGACAATAACCGCCTGCAGATGCCGGCGCAGTTGCCGGACGAACGTTTCAACCTCACCGACAGCCGCCTGCTCGGCTATATCTACGACCGCGAGGGCCACCTGGTGTGGCGTTCGCGGGCGACCAAAGAAGAGAACATCAACTACAAACCGCGCTACGACGGGCGCGGTAATGAATTTGCGCGAATTCGTGAGGCCAATGGTCAGGAATTCTTTGTGTATGACGTCGAGGTCAGGCTGCTGGGCGGCAAGAGCGCGGCGTTCAGTATCGTCGCCCTGCAACCGGTGCGTGAATATCAACTGACCCTCGAGGGCCTGCGCGAAAACCTCTACCTGGGTTTTGGTGCGGCGTTGCTGGTGTTGCTGACCTTGCTCTGGCTGGGCCTGACCTGGGGCTTACAAGCGTTGCGGCGGCTTAGCCAGGAACTCGACCAGATCGAAGGCGGCACCCGAGAGAGCCTTAGTGAACAACACCCCCGCGAATTGCTGCGCCTCACCGGCTCCCTCAACCGCTTGCTGCACAGCGAACGTGAGCAACGTGCGCGCTACCGCGACTCCCTCGACGATTTGGCCCACAGCCTGAAAACCCCGCTGGCGGTGTTGCAGGGCGTGAGCGAAGACATGGCCCAGCGCCCGGAAGATCGCGACCAGGCCTGGGTTTTGCAGTCGCAGATTGAGCGCATGAGCCAGCAGATCAGTTACCAGTTGCAACGCGCCAGCCTGCGCAAAAGCGGCCTGGTGCGCCACCAGGTACGCCTGGCGCCGGTGCTGCAAAGTCTGTGCGACACACTGGACAAGGTCTACCGCGACAAACGCGTCACCGTCTCCTTTGAACTGCCGGATGAATGCGACGTGCCCATCGAGAAGGGCGCCTTGCTGGAATTGCTCGGCAACGTGCTGGAAAACGCTTACCGCCTGTGTTTGAGCGAAGTGCGCATCAGCCTGGTGGAAAGCCTGGAGGGCAGTGAGCTGTGCATCGAGGATGACGGGCCGGGTGTGCCGCCGGACCAGCGTGCGCGGATTCTGCAACGGGGTGAAAGGCTGGATCGCCAGCATCCCGGGCAGGGGATTGGCTTGGCGGTGGTCAAGGATATTATTGAAAGCTACGGCGCACGGTTGACCCTGGGGGATTCAGCGTTGGGTGGTGCTGCGTTCAAGATTCACTTTCCGGCCTTGTGATCTCTATTGACTCCACTGGTCTCTTCGCGAGCAAGCCCGCTCCCACATTCGACCGCACTCCTGCAGGATAAACGCGGTTAAATGTGTGCGGGCTTGCTCGCGAAAGGGCCGGCAATGGCAACACACCTCTAACTCTCTTGGGCCCGATACGCCCCCGGCGTCAGCCCGGTCCACTTCTTGAACGCCCGATGAAACGCCGACGGCTCGGAAAACCCCAACTGCTCGGCTAGCTCCTGCAACGACAAATTCGCTCGGCCCAAATGATAAATGGCGATGTCCCGCCGCAGCTCATCCTTGAGTGCCTGAAAGCTGGTGCCTTCTTCGCGTAAGTGCCTGCGCAGGGTCTGCGGGCTGATGTGCAGGTGCTGGGCGACGGCTTCCAGGTCTGGCCAGGGTGTGCGGTCGCGGCTGAGCAAGCGGCGTAGCTGACTGCTCAAGCTATCACCTTCATCGGGCCGAGAGAGCAAATCGGCGGGTGAGCGCTCCAAAAAGTGTTTGAGTGTGCGCTCATCCTGCAGCAGCGGCAGGTTCAGGTAGCGCGCGGGAAACACCAAGCTACTGTTCGGCGAACCGAATACCTGGGCACAGGGAAACAACAGGTCGTATTCGCCGGCGTGGGCCGGCATCGGATAACTGAAGGTGGCCTGGTGCAGCCGAATACGCTGGCCGATCAGCCAGCTGCCCAGGCGATGCCAGATCACCAGCAGGCATTCGCTGAGGAAGTGATCCGGGTCCCACAACTGCGAGTCGTCCAGACTCAAGCGGGCCATTTCGCCTTCACGTGTCAGCTCCCAGCGCGGGCCTTGTGGGAATAGGCCATAAAATAATAAGCCGCGCTCCAGGGCTTTCTCCAGGGTGCGGCAGTGGATGAGCGCGTGGCACATCATGGCAAAGGTGCCGCGCTTGCTCGGACCTTCGGCGAACCCCAGGTATTCATCGTCCAGTGCCAGCCAGAGCATTTGCAGCAGTCGGGTGAATTGCTCCGGCGCGATGCGGGCACGGGGTTCTGCGAGCAGCTCCGGAGCGATGCCCACCTGGTGCAACAGCCCCGAATAGTCGTAACCGGCCCGACGCGCCCCGCCGAGGGCAGCCCGGGCGAAATGACTGGCGATGGTACGTTCACGCATGCGAAGGCCTCGTCCATGGAGTTGCGGATGGTAGCCAGCGCCGGAGAGGCTCACAAGGCGGATATCCGCCAAATTGTAGGACGAGATTGGGTTGGTGGGCGGAAATCCGCCACTGGCTTTCGCGCTTGGGAGGGCGCCAGGAACCCCGAAACCCTGATGTCTAAAGGCCTTTAAGGCTTTTCAACGAAGTGGCACGGCGTTTGCGATAAGGACTACAGCGCAGGCCTGGTCCTACAGATCGCGTAAACAACAAATCCCTCCAGTGCAGGAGGGTTCGCAATTCAAGTGTCGTGGGCAATGGCGGATATTTGCCACACGGGACGATTGAGGAACTTTGCAATGACGACTCGTCAGCCAATCTACAAATCCCTGTACTTCCAGGTGATCGTTGCAATCGTTATCGGTATTTTGCTCGGTCACTTCTACCCGCAGACCGGCGTGGCCCTGAAGCCACTGGGTGACGGGTTCATCAAACTGATCAAAATGGTCATCGCCCCGATCATCTTCTGCACCGTTGTCAGCGGCATCGCTGGCATGCAAAGTATGAAATCGGTGGGCAAAACCGGCGGCTACGCGCTGCTGTACTTCGAAGTCGTATCTACCATCGCGCTGCTGATCGGCTTGATCGTGGTCAACGTTGTGCAACCGGGCGCCGGCATGCACATCGACGTAGCGACCCTGGACGCCTCCAAAGTCGCGGCCTACGTGACTGCCGGTAAAGACCAGAGCATCGTTGGCTTTATCCTCAACGTCATCCCTAACACCATCGTCGGCGCTTTCGCCAACGGCGACATCCTGCAAGTGCTGATGTTCTCGGTGATCTTCGGTTTCGCCCTGCATCGCCTGGGTGCCTACGGCAAACCAGTGCTGGACTTCATCGATCGCTTCGCCCACGTGATGTTCAACATCATCAACATGATCATGAAGCTCGCGCCAATCGGTGCCCTGGGCGCCATGGCGTTCACCATTGGTGCCTATGGTGTAGGTTCCCTGGTGCAACTGGGTCAGTTGATGATCTGCTTCTACATCACCTGCGTTCTGTTCGTGCTGGTGGTGCTGGGTGGCATCTGCCGCGCTCACGGTTTCAGCGTGATCAAAATGATCCGCTACATCCGTGAAGAGTTGCTGATCGTTCTGGGTACTTCGTCTTCCGAATCCGCACTGCCACGCATGCTGATCAAGATGGAGCGTCTGGGCGCGAAGAAATCCGTAGTAGGCCTGGTGATCCCGACGGGCTACTCGTTCAACCTCGACGGCACGTCGATCTACCTGACCATGGCTGCCGTGTTTATCGCCCAGGCGACTGACACCCACATGGACATCACCCATCAGATCACCCTGCTGCTGGTGCTGTTGCTGTCCTCCAAAGGCGCTGCTGGCGTGACGGGTTCGGGCTTTATCGTCCTGGCTGCGACCCTGTCGGCTGTAGGCCACCTGCCGGTTGCCGGCCTGGCGCTGATTCTGGGTATCGACCGCTTCATGTCCGAAGCTCGCGCGCTGACCAACCTGGTGGGTAACGCCGTTGCCACCATCGTTGTGGCCAAATGGGTCAACGAACTGGACGAAGACAAGCTGCAAAGCGAGCTGGCGTCCGGCGGTACCGGTATCTCGGAAACCCGCGAGCTGGATGACCTGGGCGTGGCCGAAGGCCCTGCACCTGTCGTCAAGTAAGTCGCTGATGGTGTGAACTAACGCCGACTGCAACGCACAAACGCCCCGACTGGTTCGGGGCGTTTGCGTTTCTGGCGCGTCACTTTGGTGGCTTTTGTTTTACAGTAAGTGAATGGTTTTTTACGCTTGCAGGAGGTTTTGTGGACAGTGTGGATCTGAATGTCCTGCGCAGCGTGCTGGAATGGCGTCGCGCCGGGCAGCGAGTGGTGTTGTACAGCGTGGTCCAGACCTGGGGCAGCGCGCCGCGCCCGCCGGGCGCCATGCTGGCGCTGCGCGGCGATGGCGTGGTGATCGGCTCAGTGTCTGGCGGTTGCATCGAGGATGACTTGATTGCGCGCCTGCAGGATGGCCGACTGCCTGAAGACGGGCCGCCGGTGCAGTTGGTGACTTACGGCGTCACCCGCGATGAAGCGGCGCGTTTTGGCCTGCCATGCGGGGGCACCTTGCGCCTGACTGAAGAGCGCGTGGACGCGTGGGAATGGGTGTCGGAACTGCTGGCGCGTTGTGAAGATCATCAGATCGTCGCACGTGAGCTGGACTTGACCACCGGTAAAGTCACCTTGAGCAGCGCGAGCAAGACCGATGGGGTGACCTTCGACGGCAAACGGCTGCGGGCTATCTATGGCCCGCGCTGGCGTTTGCTGCTGATCGGCGCCGGGCAGTTGTCGCGCTACGTGGCGGAAATGGCGCGGTTGCTGGATTTCGAAGTGCTGATCTGCGACCCGCGCGACGAGTTCGTCTACGGCTGGGAAGAACAGCACGGCCGCTTCGTACCGGGCATGCCCGATGAAGCGGTGCTGAACATACAGACCGATGAGCGTACGGCTATCGTCTGCCTCACCCATGATCCGCGCCTGGATGATATGGCACTGCTTACGGCATTGAATTCCTCGGCGTTCTACATCGGCGCCCTGGGTTCGCGGGTCAACACCCAGAAACGCCGGGAAAACCTCGCGGTGCTGGGGTTGTCGGCGCAGGCGATTGCGCGCCTGCACGGGCCGATCGGGTTGCATATCGGCAGCCATACGCCGGCGGAAATCGCGCTGTCTTTGATGGCGGAAATTGTTGCGATCAAGAACGGTGTGGCGCCAATGCAGAAAAAGCCGCTGCCGGTGGTCGCTGAGTGACGCTGACGGCGATTGTGCTCGCGGCGGGGCAGGGCAGTCGCTTTCGTGCCGAGGCGGGGGCTGACCAAGATAAGCTGTTGGCTGATTGCGTCGGCCTGGATGGCGTGACTCGGCCAGTGATCGAGCAGGTGCTGGTGAATTTACCGAGGCGCGTTGTAAAGCGCTGGCTGGTGACCTCGCCAGAGCGAACGCAGGTGATCCGTTTGGCTGAGGCGTATGGCTGCGACGTCCTGCTGCTGCGCTCGGCGGGGATGGGCGACAGTCTTGCCGCGGCGGTGGCGGCCAGCGGTCCGGCGGACGGCTGGCTGGTGCTGCTGGGGGACATGCCGTTTATTCAGTCATCGAGCATTGAGCAAGTAATCGATGGGTTGGAGGAGGGTGGCATCAGCGTGCCGGTGCAGGATGGGCAGTATGGGCATCCAGTGGCGTTTGATCGGTCATCTGGGTCGGCGCTGATGGCATTGACCGGTGACCGTGGGGCCAAACCGCTGTTTGCGCAGGCGATGGTGCGTGAAGTGTCGGTAGATGATCCGGGCGTACTCTGGGACGTCGACTTGCCGCCTTCCCTGACTTTCACCCCGATCTAAGTGTTGGAGCTGGCAAGCCACACACAGTTGATTGCATTCCTAATCGATAAATCAGTGTTTTCGTAGCCATAAAAAGCCCCGCCTGATCACTCAGGCGGGGCTTTTCAGTTGCTGCTGGAATCAGGCGAGGGGTTTAGGCTCGTGCTCTGCTTCCCGTGCAGCCGCGGCGGCGGCTTCAGCTTCCTTGCGACGACGACGCACTTCACGTGGGTCGTTCGGTGCACGGCCGTTTTCGGTCAGCGCGCTGGCCGGTGCGGCTTCAACCACTGGAGCGGCAACTTCGGCAACCACCGGCGCTTCAACGACTGGCGCAGGTTCAACGACCGGAGCTGGCTCAACCACTGGGGCAGGCTCGGCAACCACGACTTCAGCAGCCGGTGCTGGCGCTTCTTCCACCACAGGGGCTGGCGCTTCAACCGGAGCGGCAGGCTCGGCAGTCCATTGGAAGGCGGTCTGTTCCTCACGAACTTCGCGTACTTCTGATGCGGCTTCGACAACCGGTGTTTCAACAACCGCTTCGACCACTGGCTGAGATTCAACCACAGGTGCTGGCTCAACAGCTGCCACTTCAACTTCTGGCTGAGCTTCAGGCGCCTGCGCCACTTCCACTTCCGGTACAACCGGCGCTTCGATTGGGCTAGTCGCTTCGACAACCGGTGCTTCTACCACTGGCGCTTCAGCAGCGGGGGCTTCAACAACCGGCGTTTCAACGACTGGGGTCTCGGCAACAGGTGCTTGCACAGCAGCGGTTTCTTCGACAGTGGCGTTAGCGCGTTCAGCCTGATCGTGGGCCTGGGCTTCAGCAGGTGCGCTGATGACCGAGCTGGCAACGGCAGCAGTAACGGCCAGGCCGGCAGCCAGTTCGTCGCCAGTTGGCTCGCTGGTAGCGGTTTCTGCGTTTTCGCCGGCTTCTTCCGAGCCTTCGATCACGTTGCCGTTGGCATCACGTTGACGCTCACGACGGTTGCTGCGACGACGCTGGCCACGGGAGCGGCGGCGTGGACGATCGCCTTCGGCGCCTTCCTGACCGTCTTCCTGCCGTTGCTCTTCGCTGGTCAGCACTTCCTCTTCTTCGCTGGCGGTAGCCGTTTGCTCGGCACGTGGTTGACGCTCTTCACGCGGAGCGCGCGGTTGGCGTTCTTCACGTGGCGCACGCTCTTCGCGTGGTTGGCGAGCCGGGCGTTCTTCTGCAACGACAGCGGCACCGGCAACGGCAACGGCTGGCGCAGCGTCCAGTGGCTCGCGCAGTTCACGCACACGCTCTTCACGCTCGCCGCGAGGCTTGCGATCTTCACGCGGGGCACGTGGAGCACGTGGTGCGCGCTCTTCACGCGGTGCGCGTTCTACGGCTGGCGTTTCTTCACGGGCTTCGCGAGGGGCACGCTCTTCACGTGGGGCGCGTTCTTCACGCGGCGCACGTTCTTCGCGCGGCTTGCGCTCTTCGTCACGGCGACCGTTGCGGTTACGGCTTTGTTGGCGACCGTTGCGACGCTCTTCGTTGCGTGCAGGACGCTCGGAAGCCGGTTTTTCAACCACAACCGGAGCGGCTGGCTCTTCTTTGGTGGCGAACAGGCTGACCAGCGACTTCACCAGGCCTTTGAACAGGCTTGGCTCAGGCATAACGGCCGGTGCGGCAACAGGCGCTGCTGCTTCAACTGGTACCGGTGCATTGGCGCGGGCAGGGGCCGTCTTGACCGCAGCTTCCTGGCGAACCAAGGTGCGGGTCGCAGCGGCTGGCTGGACTTCTTCCACTTCAGCAGCGGCAGCGGCGATTTCGTAGCTGGACTGGCCGCTGTGGGCTTCCGGGCTGTCATCACGCAGGCGCTGCACTTCGAAGTGCGGCGTTTCGAGGTGATCGTTCGGCAGGATGACGATACGGGCACGGGTGCGCAGTTCGATCTTGGTGATCGAGTTGCGTTTTTCGTTGAGCAGGAAAGCTGCAACCGGAATCGGCACTTGTGCGCGGACTTCGGCGGTGCGGTCTTTCAGGGCTTCTTCTTCGATCAGGCGCAGGATCGCCAGGGACAGCGATTCAACGTCACGGATGATACCGGTGCCGTTGCAACGCGGGCAGACGATACCGCTGCTTTCGCCCAGGGAAGGACGCAGGCGCTGACGAGACATTTCCAACAGGCCGAAGCGCGAGATGCGGCCGACTTGCACGCGGGCACGGTCAGCTTCCAGGCATTCGCGGACTTTCTCTTCCACGGCGCGCTGGTTCTTGGCTGGGGTCATGTCGATAAAGTCGATCACGATCAGGCCGCCGATATCACGCAGGCGCAGTTGGCGGGCGATTTCTTCAGCCGCTTCCAGGTTGGTCTGCAGCGCGGTTTCTTCGATGTCGCTGCCTTTGGTCGCACGCGCCGAGTTGATATCGATGGACACCAGGGCTTCGGTCGGGTCGATCACAATGGAGCCGCCGGAAGGCAGTTCGACCACGCGCTGGAAGGCGGTCTCGATCTGGCTTTCGATCTGGAAACGGTTGAACAGCGGAACGCTGTCTTCGTAGAGCTTGATCTTGCTGGCGTACTGCGGCATCACCTGGCGGATGAAGGTCAGGGCTTCGTCCTGGGCTTCAACGCTGTCGATCAGCACTTCGCCGATGTCCTGGCGCAGGTAATCACGGATGGCGCGGATGATCACGTTGCTTTCCTGATAGATCAGGAACGGCGCGGAACGATCCAGGGACGCTTCTTTGATGGCGGTCCACAGTTGCAGCAGGTAGTCGAGGTCCCACTGCATTTCTTCGCTGCTGCGGCCCAGGCCGGCAGTACGAACGATCAGGCCCATGTCGGCCGGTGCGATCAGGCCGTTCAGCGCTTCACGCAGTTCGTTGCGCTCTTCGCCTTCGATGCGACGGGAAATGCCGCCGGCACGTGGGTTGTTCGGCATCAGCACCAGGTAACGGCCGGCCAGGCTGATGAAGGTGGTCAGGGCGGCGCCCTTGTTGCCACGTTCTTCTTTTTCGACCTGGACGATGACTTCCTGGCCTTCGCTCAGGACGTCCTTGATGTTCACGCGGCCTTCAGGGGCTTTCTTGAAGTATTCGCGGGAGATTTCTTTGAGGGGCAGGAAGCCGTGGCGCTCGGAGCCGAAATCGACAAAGGCAGCCTCAAGGCTTGGTTCGATGCGAGTAATTCGGCCTTTATAGATGTTGGCCTTCTTTTGCTCGCGTGCACCGGATTCGATGTCCAGGTCGTAGAGGCGTTGGCCATCTACCAGTGCAACACGCAACTCTTCGGGTTGAGTTGCGTTAATCAGCATTCTTTTCATGTTGTACCGTCGGTTTCCGGGCTGCCGGAAACGGCGTTCGGCACACACGACTTCTCACGGTCGGTGTCAGGTGCGTCAAGAGTGGTTGGCCACTCCAGTGTCCAGCAATAACAGGCCAATTGGGCCGTATCGCGACGGACGCGTCCTGCTTGTTAGCGGTGGTGACAAAGGCACCACTTCAACAAAAGCTAAGGTCAGGAGGAGGAATCAACCGACGACTGTGGACGAGATGAAGCGTCTAAATATAAGCCTAGTGCTACACGGTCCGACGGTTGTGCATCTCCACCCTACACGTATCCCTGATAATTCGGGTGCTGCCGCGCGCAGAATCCGCAGCGGGTTGGCATTTACCGTGTTCTCCAATGGGGAGTCCACGCTCATGGCTAAACAAGACTGAATGTGGGCGACTGCGCTCTCACTCAGCTCTTAACAGGCGTTGTTTCCGAAGCATTCGCCATGGTCTGGCTCAAAACTGACTGCACTTTGTGAACTGGCCGTAAATATCGGCGCAAAACGCGAGTATTCACTCTGCGTTCTGCACTCGCTTCAGGCCTCATGTCACCTGCGCTCGTTACAATCCTGAGCCTTCCAAGGTGGCGAACACCCCGTAGGACGGCCTCGCGTCCTGATGAATTGCGATGGTCAGGGCCGGCAGTTTGCCGCTAGTCCTCTGTCCAGGCCGCTTTTGGCGGCGTTCGCGACTATAGCAGCAATGATTAAGTGCTTCAATTCCATAAAAATTGTTATCATCGCCGCCATGACGAATACCGCCCCCCAGACCCCCAGCGTCCAGCTGCTTGAGGTCTCGCCGGAATATGCCGGCCAACGCATCGACAATTTTCTCCTGGCCAGGCTCAAAGGCGTGCCCAAGACCTTGATTTATCGCATCTTGCGTAAAGGTGAAGTGCGGGTGAACAAGGGTCGGATCAAGCCCGAGTACAAGTTGCAGGCGGGCGACATCGTCCGTGTGCCGCCGGTTCGCGTGCCCGAGCGTGATGAGCCCGTGCCGTTGGCGCAGGGTCTGTTGCAGCGCCTTGAGGCGTCGATTGTCTTTGAAGATAACAAGCTGATCGTGATCAACAAGCCCTGCGGCATTGCGGTTCACGGCGGCAGCGGCCTGACGTTTGGCGTGATCGAAGCCTTTCGTCAGTTGCGTCCGGACGCCAAGGAGCTTGAGTTGGTCCATCGCCTGGACCGAGACACCTCCGGCCTGCTAATGATCGCCAAGAAACGCAGTATGTTGCGCCACCTGCACACCGCCCTGCGTGGCGATGGTGTGGACAAGCGCTACATGGCGCTGGTGCGCGGCAACTGGGCCAGCTCCATCAAGAGCGTTCGCGCGCCGTTGCAGAAGAGCAACCTGCGTTCCGGCGAGCGCATGGTGGAAGTGGACGAGGAGGGCAAAGAAGCCCTGACTTTGTTCAAGGTGCTTCGCCGTTTCGGCGACTTTGCCACCCTGGTCGAGGCCAAGCCGGTGACCGGTCGTACCCACCAGATTCGTGTGCACACGCTGCATGCGGGCCACTGCATCGCTGGCGATACCAAATACGGCGACGAGGACTTCTCCAAGGAGATCCGCGACCTGGGCGGCAAACGGCTGTTCCTGCACGCCTACATGCTCACCGTGCCGCTGCCGGATGGTGGTGAGTTGAAGCTGCAAGCGCCGGTCGACGAGATGTGGGCCAAGACCGTGGAGCGCTTGAGTGTCGCACCGTGATTACAAGCTGCTGATATTTGATTGGGACGGCACCCTGGCCAATTCCATTGGCCGGATCGTCGAATCGATGCACATGGCGTCAACGCGTTCGGGTTTCGAGCTGTGCAGCGACTTCGCGGTCAAGGGCATTATCGGTCTGGGCTTGCCTGAGGCGATCCGCACCTTGTACCCCGACATTAGTGAAGCCGAATTGGTCGCGTTTCGCGAGCACTACGCCGATCACTACACGGCGCTGGAGGCGGAGCCTTCGCCGCTGTTTGAGGGTGTGGTGCAGTCCCTGCAGGCCTTTCGCGCCGAGGGTTACCACTTGGCGGTTGCCACCGGCAAGTCGCGTCGCGGGTTGGATCGAGTGCTCAAGGCCCACGGTTGGGGTGATTATTTCGATATCACCCGTGCTGCCGATGAAACCGCCAGCAAACCTCATCCTCTGATGCTGGAGCAGATCCTCGCGCATTGCGGCGTGTCGCCACGCCAGGCCTTGATGGTGGGGGATGCCTCTTTCGATCTGATGATGGCGCGCAATGCAGGCATGGACAGCGTGGCGGTCAGCTACGGCGCCCAGGCTGCCGAGGCCTTGCAGCATTATGAGCCGCGACTGACGATTGATCATTTTTCCGAATTGCAGGCCTGGCTAAACCGGGCCCGATGAGTCTTTGCTGGGGTTAATGGCATGAGTGACGAATGGAAAGCGCCCGAAAAGGCTGAAAGCGGTGATGACAAGAGCTGGAAACTGCTGGAGAAAACCCTCCTGGCCAGCGTTCAGGAGCAGCGTCGTGCGCGGCGCTGGGGGATTTTCTTCAAGCTGCTGACCTTTGTCTGGCTTATTGCCATGCTGGCATTGTTCAGCCCGCTGATGGACGTGGAAAAAAATGCGACCCGTGGCGCCAACTACACCGCCCTGATCGAGGTGCGCGGGGTGATCGCCGATAAGGAACCCGCCAGCGCCGACAATATCGTCAGCAGCCTGCGTGCTGCGTTTGAAGATCCCAAGGTCAAGGGCGTGATCCTGCGCATCAACAGCCCGGGCGGCAGTCCGGTGCAGTCGGGTTATGTGTATGACGAGATTCGCCGTCTGCGTGGCCTGCACCCGGATATCAAGCTGTATGCGGTGATTTCCGACCTGGGCGCTTCCGGTGCCTATTACATCGCCAGTGCGGCAGACCAGATCTACGCCGACAAGGCCAGTCTGGTGGGGTCCATTGGTGTGACGGCGGCCGGTTATGGCTTTGTCGGCGCCATGGAGAAGCTGGGTGTGGAGCGCCGCACCTACACCTCGGGCGAGCACAAGTCGTTCCTCGACCCGTTCCAGCCACAGAAGGCTGATGAAACCGCATTCTGGCAGGGCGTGCTCGACACCACCCATCGCCAGTTTATCGCCAGCGTGAAGCAGGGGCGTGGCGACCGCCTAAAGGATAAGGAACATCCCGAGTTGTTCTCCGGGTTGGTGTGGTCAGGCGAGCAGGCGTTGCCGTTGGGCTTGATTGACGGCCTGGGGAGTGCCAGTTTCGTTGCGCGGGATGTGATTGGCGAGAAGGAGTTGGTGGATTTTACGGTTGAGGAATCGCCGTTTGATCGGTTCTCCAAGAGGCTGGGTGCCAGCGTAGCCGAGAAGCTGGCGTTGTATATGGGCTTCCAGGGTCCAAGCTTGCGCTGATCTAACAGATGCATAGATTCAAATGTGGGAGCGGGCTTGCCCGCGATATCGGTTGGCCAGTCGACATTTATAGTGGCTGGACCACCGCTATCGCAGGCAAGCCAGCTTCCACAGTAGTTTGGTGGTGGAATTAAGGGATTTGCACGCCTTCAGCCAATAGCATATCCACCAGGCGGATTAGCGGCAGCCCAACCAGGCTGGTTGCGTCCGGCCCTTCAGTGCTCTGGAACAGGCTCACGCCCAGCCCCTCAGCCTTGAAGCTGCCTGCGCAGTCATACGGCTGCTCAATCCGCAGATAGCGCTCAACACGCTCAACGTCCAGCTCACGCATGTGCACGGTAAAAGGTACGCAGTCGACTTGGCAGTGTCCTGTCTCGCTGTTCAACAGCGCCAGGCCGGTGAGAAAGCTGACGCGCTTGCCGCTGGCGGCTAATAATTGCTCGCGGGCGTTTTCAAAGGTGTGAGGCTTGCCGATGATCCGGCCTTCCAGTGCGGCAACCTGATCAGAGCCGATAATCAAATGCCCTGGATGGCTGGCCGCTAACGCGCGGGCCTTCTCTTCGGCCAGGCGCTTGACCAGCTCAATGGCGGACTCATTTGTGCGATGGCTTTCATCGATATCCGGCGAGCTGCAGATGAATGGCAGGTGCAGGCGGCTCAGCAATTCCCTGCGATAAATCGAGCTGGATGCGAGTAATAAAGGCAGCATGGGCGACTCCTAAAAGGCAGTGGCAGATTCTAGCGCGTGACCGGCTGACGCACAGGGCTGAATTTCCTTTGACATGGCCCGGTGCATCCCTATAATGCTGCGCCTATGTTGAATGACCCGATTCCACCTCACGTTGACCCGCGCAAACTGGCTGATCGTGGCACTTCCCTTCAAGGTGAGTTGCTGTTGGCCAATTTGGAGAGACTCTGCGACCCGCTTTCCGACACTGTCGGTACGGTGCAGGCTAAATTCGTTTTTGAACGAGATGAACGTAAATCTGTGGTAATTCACAGCGTTATCGACACCGAAGTCAAAATGGTTTGCCAGCGTTGTCTTGAGCTGGTCACCCTGCCGATCCACAGCGAATGCAGTTACGCTGTGGTGAAAGAGGGTGCGAATACCCAGTCGTTGCCGAAAGGTTATGACGTGCTGGAACTGGGCGAAGATCCATTGGATCTGCATGCACTGATCGAGGAGGAGCTTCTGCTCGCCTTGCCCATTGTGCCTGCTCATCATCCGGAAGAATGCCAGCAGCCGGCGGACCTCGGCGACGAGTCCGAACCGAGCGAGGACGAGGTAACGCGGTCCAACCCGTTCAGTGTATTGGCGCAGTTAAAGCGTGACCCAAACGTTTAGGAGTTAATCAATTATGGCTGTTCAGCAGAACAAAAAATCCCGCTCTGCCCGTGACATGCGTCGTTCGCACGATGCCCTGACGGCGAGCACTCTGTCTGTAGAAAAAACCACCGGTGAAATTCACCTGCGTCACCACGTATCGCCAGAAGGCGTATACCGTGGTCGTAAAGTGATCGACAAGGGCGCTGACGAGTAATCACTTGTCTGCTCTAGTCATCGCGATAGACGCAATGGGCGGGGACTTCGGTCCCCGCAGCATTGTTCAGGCCTGCATTGCCAGCCTGTCTGCCACACCCTCGCTGCACCTGACCCTCGTCGGTCAACCTTCCCCTCTTGAAGAACTGATTGCCAGCCATCCGGCAGTGGATCGCGCGCGCCTGACGATTACGCCGGCCAGCGAAACCATTGGTATGGATGAAAAGCCGGCGGCAGCCCTGCGTGGCAAGCCCGATTCTTCGATGCGGGTGGCCCTGGAGCTGCTGCGTGATGGCAAGGTGCAAGCCTGTGTCAGTGCCGGCAACACCGGGGCCTTGATGGCGTTGTCGCGGCATGTGCTCAAGACATTGCCGGGCATTGATCGCCCGGCGATGGTGGCGGCGATTCCGACGCAGAAAGGTTACTGCCAGTTGCTGGACCTGGGTGCGAATGTCGATTGCAGTGCCGAGCACCTGTTGCAGTTTGCTGTGATGGGCTCGGTGGCCGCCGAAGCGCTGGGCGTGGCCCGGCCGCGGGTGGCGTTGCTGAATATCGGCACCGAAGATATCAAGGGCAACCAGCAGGTCAAGCTCGCCGCCACCTTGCTGCAAAGCGCGCGCGGCTTGAACTACATCGGATTCGTCGAGGGTGATGGGTTGTACCGTGGCGAGGCGGAAGTGGTGGTGTGCGACGGGTTTGTCGGCAATATCCTGCTCAAGTCCAGCGAAGGCTTGGCGACCATGATCGCCGCGCGTATCGAGGCGTTGTTCAAACAGAGCCTGGCGTCGCGCCTGGTCGGCGCCCTGGCGCTGCCGTTGATGCGCCGCTTGCAGGCTGACCTGGCCCCGGCGCGGCATAACGGCGCAAGTTTCCTGGGGCTGCAGGGCATTGTGGTAAAAAGCCATGGCTCGGCTGGCGTCGAGGGCTTTCAAAGTGCTATTGCGCGGGCCGTGATCGAGATCCAGGAGAACCTGCCGCAACGCTTGCACGGCCGTCTTGAGGATCTGTTGCCTTAGGCGAATCGGCCCGGGAATGCTTAAATGTGACCGGCCAGTTCAATTGACCATCCAATCTGTCAGTTTCGTGCGCTCCCACCGTAGGCGTGCGCATTTTTGACGACCAGATCATTAGGGGCTTGTTACATGTCTACATCCCTCGCATTCGTCTTTCCAGGGCAGGGTTCGCAGTCCCTCGGCATGTTGGCCGAACTGGGCGCGCAATACCCGTTGATCCTGGACACCTTCAAGGAAGCTTCCGACGCCCTGGGTTACGACCTGTGGGCGCTGACCCAGCAGGGGCCGGAAGAACAACTCAATCAAACCGATAAAACCCAGCCGGCCATCCTGACCGCTTCGGTCGCCCTGTGGCGCTTGTGGCTGGCGGAAGGCGGCGCGCGTCCAGCATTCGTCGCCGGTCACAGCCTGGGCGAATACAGCGCCTTGGTGGCGGCGGGCAGCCTGACCCTGGCTGAAGCGGTCAAGCTGGTCGAGCGTCGTGGGCAGCTGATGCAAGAAGCCGTTCCGGCAGGGCAGGGCGGCATGGCTGCCATCCTGGGCCTGGACGACGCCGTGGTGATCGAAGCCTGCGCCGAAGCGGCCCAGGGTGAAGTGGTCAGCGCCGTTAACTTCAACTCCCCTGGCCAAGTGGTCATCGCGGGTGCCAAGGCCGCCGTTGAGCGCGCAATCGAAATCTGCAAAGCCCGTGGTGCCAAGCGTGCCTTGCCGTTGCCGGTAAGCGTGCCGTCCCACTGCGAATTGATGCGCCCGGCTGCCGAGCGTTTTGCCGAGTCCATCGCTGCCGTCAACTGGCAGGCACCGCAGATCCCACTGGTACAGAACGTCAGCGCCGCCGTGGCGGCCGACCTCGACACCCTCAAGCGCGACCTGCTTGAGCAGCTCTACAAGCCCGTACGCTGGGTTGAGTCGGTCCAGACCTTGGCGGCCAATGGCGCCACCGAGCTGGTCGAGTGTGGCCCGGGCAAAGTCCTCGGCGGCCTGAACAAGCGCTGCGCCGACGGCGTCTCGACGGCCAACCTCAATACACCTGACGCCTTTGCTGCCGCTCGCGCAGCCCTGGCCTGACCCTCTATTTCCGAACTTAGGAGAAGCCTGCATGAGTCTGCAAGGTAAAGTTGCACTGGTTACCGGCGCAAGCCGTGGCATTGGCCAGGCCATCGCCCTGGAGCTGGGCCGTCAGGGCGCCGTTGTGATCGGCACTGCCACGTCCGCCTCGGGCGCCGAGCGTATCGCCGCGACCCTGAAGGAAAACGGCGTGCAAGGCACCGGCCTTGAGCTGAACGTGACCAGCGATGAGTCAGTGGCCGCCGTACTGGCCGAGATCACCGCACAATTTGGCGCGCCGGCGATTCTGGTAAACAACGCCGGCATCACCCGCGACAACCTGATGATGCGCATGAAAGACGACGAGTGGTACGACGTGGTCGATACCAACTTGAACAGTCTGTTTCGCCTGTCCAAGGGCGTTTTGCGTGGCATGACCAAGGCGCGTTGGGGGCGAATTATCAATATTGGCTCCGTAGTGGGTGCCATGGGCAACGCAGGCCAAGTAAACTACGCGTCCGCCAAGGCCGGTCTGGAAGGTTTCAGCCGTGCATTGGCACGTGAAGTCGGCTCGCGGTCGATTACGGTCAACTCGGTGGCCCCAGGGTTCATCGACACCGATATGACCCGTGAGCTGCCGGAAGCACAGCGTGAAGCCTTGCTGACGCAGATTCCGCTGGGCCGTCTGGGCCAGGCTCAAGAGATCGCGAATGTGGTCACTTTCCTGGCATCCGACGGTGCGGCATACGTGACTGGGGCTACAATCCCGGTGAACGGCGGGATGTACATGAGTTAAATTGTGACGGATCGCTTCAAAAAAATGTCATACGAGCTGTCTAAAATCCGTTATAAAGCTGCAACTTAATTTATAGGCGGGTGGCCGACCGGGTACTGGGTGAAGCTTTCAGTTGAAAAGCTGAAATGGCTTTCTATACACTTACCCACTGGCCAGCTGCCTGAATTTGTCCATTAGGAGTTAAACAAGGTATGAGCACCATCGAAGAGCGCGTCAAGAAAATCGTCGCCGAGCAACTGGGCGTTAAGGAAGAAGAAGTGGTCAACACTGCTTCCTTCGTAGAAGACCTGGGTGCCGATTCCCTTGACACCGTTGAGCTGGTGATGGCTTTGGAAGAGGAATTCGAGACCGAAATCCCGGACGAAGAAGCTGAAAAAATCACTACTGTTCAAGCTGCTATCGACTACGTTACTAGCCACCAGGCGTAATAGTTTGTAGTCGTCGCTTGCTTTCAGGGAAAAACCGCACTGCTGTAACGGCGTGCGGTTTTTTCTTTAGCCCTGACGAAATGTGAGCGCTGAAGCAAAAGTGTCGTCATTAGAAAAAGGAGAGTGCTGTGTCGCGTAGACGCGTCGTAGTCACCGGTATGGGTATGTTGTCGCCACTGGGCACGGATGTGCCGAGCAGTTGGCAGGGCATTCTGGCTGGCCACAGTGGTATTGGTCTGATCGAACACACGGACCTTTCTGCCTATTCCACCCGTTTTGGCGGCTCGGTAAAGGGCTTCAATGTCGAGGAATATCTCTCGGTCAAAGAATCCCGCAAACTCGACCTGTTCATTCAATACGGCCTGGCAGCCGGTTTTCAGGCAGTGCGTAACGCCGGCCTGGAAGTCACCGACGCCAACCGTGACCGCATCGGCGTGGCCATGGGATCGGGTATTGGTGGTTTGACCAATATCGAAGAAACCAGCCGCACGTTGCACGATTCCGGCCCCCGTCGAATTTCACCGTTCTTCGTGCCGGGCTCGATCATCAACATGATTTCCGGTTTCCTGTCCATCCACTTGGGCGCACAGGGGCCTAATTACGCCATTGCCACCGCGTGCACCACGGGCACGCACTGCATCGGCATGGCGGCGCGCAACATCGCCTATGACGAAGCTGACGTGATGATCGCTGGCGGCGCCGAGATGGCGGCCTGTGGCCTTGGCATGGGCGGCTTCGGCGCGTCCCGTGCACTGTCGACCCGCAACGACGAGCCCACCCGCGCCAGTCGCCCTTGGGACAAAGGCCGTGATGGTTTCGTTCTGTCCGACGGCGCCGGTGCACTGGTGCTGGAAGAGTTGGAACACGCTAAGGCGCGTGGCGCGACCATCTATGCCGAGCTGATCGGCTTTGGCATGAGCGGCGACGCCTACCACATGACCTCGCCACCCTCCGACGGTGCCGGCGCTGCGCGTTGCATCACCAACGCGCTGCGCGATGCGAAGGTCAACCCGAACCAGGTGCAGCACATCAACGCTCATGGCACGTCGACGCCGACTGGCGATTTGGCGGAAGCTGAAGCCATCAAGTCGGTGTTCGGCGAGCATGCCTACAAGCTGGCGGTCAGCTCCACCAAGTCCATGACCGGCCACTTGTTGGGCGCGGCGGGTGCGGTCGAAGCGATCTTCAGCGTGATGGCCATCAAGGATCAGGTCGCTCCCCCGACCATCAACCTCGATGAGCCGGACGAAGGCTGCGACTTGAACTTCGTGCCTCACGAAGCGCAGCCGATGCCGATCGACGTGGTGATCTCCAACTCGTTCGGTTTTGGTGGCACTAACGGGTCCCTGGTGTTCCGCCGGTTCGCCGAGTGATGCACAGCTGGGTCGACGGTCAGCCAGCGGATAACGTGCCCCTGAAAGATCGCGGCCTGGCGTATGGCGACGGGTTGTTCGAGACCATTGCCGTCAGGGCCGGGCAACCGGTGCTGCTCGACCGTCACCTGCAACGCCTCGATCAGGGTTGCAGGCGCCTCGCTTTGGTTGCAGATCAGCCTTTGATCCGCAACGAAGTGCTGGCCTATGCCGGCGCCCTTGGCGACGGTGTCCTCAAGGTGATCCTTACCCGTGGCGACAGCCTGCGTGGCTATGGCATCAACCCTGGCGCGCCAGTGCGCCGTATCTTGCAGGGCAACCCGCCCGCTACTTATCCCCTCGCCCATGGAACCGACGGCATCCGCCTTTTTCCGTGCGCCACCCGCTTGGCCGAGCAGCCACTGCTGGCCGGCCTCAAACACCTCAATCGCCTCGAGCAGGTGATCGCCCGCGCCGAATGGCAGGATGCCGAGCACGCTGAGGGTTTGATGCTGGACATGTCTGGGCGTGTCATCGAAGGCGTATTCAGCAACCTGTTTCTTGTGCGCAACGGCTTGTTACTAACCGCTGATCTGACGCGTTGCGGCGTTGCCGGTGTGATGCGCGCCGAGATTCTGGCCCAGGCTCAAGCACTGGGTACCCCGGTGGCCGTGGCCGACATCAGCCTTACGCAGTTGCAGCAGGCTGACGAAGTCTTTGTGTGCAACAGCGTTTATGGCATTTGGCCTGTGCGCGGGTACGCTGCGATGAGCTGGTCGGTTGGCCCGCTCACCCGTAAACTGCAGGGCATTATTCGCGCGCTATTGGAAATTTGAGTTGATACGAAAACTGGTTGTACTGCTGCTGATCGGTCTGTTCTCGGCGGCTTTGCTGTTGGGTTATTCTGCCTGGAAGTTCGATTCTGCCTTGAAGCAGCCTTTGAACCTGACCCAGGAGCAATTGCTCGATGTACCGGCAGGGGCGACCCCGACCGGTACCTTTAATCGCCTGGAAGCCGATGGCGTGCTCGACGGCGCGTTCTGGTTGCGCCTGTACTGGCGCTTAAACCTCGACGGCCAGCCACTGCAGAGCGGCGAATACCGCATGACGCCTGGCATGACGGCGCAGGGCTTGATCGGCCTCTGGCAGCGTGGCGAAGTGGTGCAATACAGCCTGACCCTGGTCGAGGGCTGGAACTTCCGCCAGGTGCGCTCGGCCTTAGCCAACCATGAAAAGATCGTGCAGAGCCTTTCGGGCCTCACTGACAGTGAAGTCATGGATAAACTCGGCCACCCTGGCGTGTTCCCCGAGGGGCGGTTTTTCCCCGATACCTACCGCTTCGTGCGTGGCATGACCGACGTCGAATTCCTGAAAAAAGCCTATAACCGCCTGGACGATGTACTCGCCCAGGAGTGGAGCAAGCGCGCCGCCGATGCGCCGTACACCGACCCTTATCAAGCGCTGATCATGGCCTCCCTGGTGGAGAAAGAGACCGGCGTACCTGAGGAGCGTGGGCAGATCGCCGGGGTATTTGTGCGTCGATTGAAGATCGGCATGCTGTTGCAGACCGACCCAACGGTTATCTACGGCCTGGGCGAGCGCTACAACGGCAAGTTGACCCGCGCTCATCTCAAGGAAGCCAACCCTTACAACACCTACATGATTGCCGGCCTGCCGCCGACGCCTATCGCGATGGTCGGCCGCGAGGCGATCCATGCCGCGCTGAACCCGGTGCCGGGCAGCAGCCTGTATTTCGTCGCACGCGGCGATGGCAGCCATATTTTCTCGGATAACCTGGATGCGCATAATGCCGCCGTGCGCGAGTTTCAACTCAAACGCCGCGCCGATTACCGCTCCAGTCCGGCACCGGTGGCGAAGCCTGCGCAAGACGCAACGCCACCGGCGGATGAGCCAGCTGATAAACCGGCCGAGCCTGCGCCGGACACCACTGCGCCGCCAAGCCCGCAATAATTCTGACTAAGGACTGCCTGTGACTGGCTTGTTTATTACCCTGGAAGGCCCCGAGGGCGCCGGCAAAAGCACTAACCGCGATTACCTGGCCGAGTGCTTGCGCGCCCAAGGCATCGAGGTGGTGTTGACCCGCGAGCCTGGCGGTACGCCGCTGGCCGAGCGCATTCGTGAGGTCCTGCTCGCTCCGGGTGAAGAGCAGATGAACCCGGACACCGAGCTGCTGCTGGTGTTCGCCGCGCGCGCCCAGCACTTGGCCGAGGTGATTCGCCCGGCCCTGGCGCGCGGTGCCGTAGTGATCTGCGACCGGTTTACCGATTCCACCTATGCCTACCAGGGCGGCGGTCGAGGCTTGTGCCTGGAGCGCATTGCTACATTGGAAACGTTCGTCCAAGGCGACCTGCGCCCTGACCTGACCCTGGTGTTCGACCTGCCGGTGGAAGTGGGCCTGGCCCGCGCCAGTGCCCGTGGTCGCCTGGACCGTTTTGAGCTCGAAGGCCAGGCCTTCTTCGACGCGGTCCGTACTGCGTTCCTCAAACGTGCTGCGGCCGAGCCTGCGCGTTATTACCTGCTGGACGCGGCCCAACCGCTGGCCCAGGTGCAGCAAGCCATCGACGCGCTGTTGCCAACCCTGCTGGAGCGCGCCCGTGCCTGAAGCCTATCCGTGGCAGGCCAGCCTGTGGCAACAATTGGCCGGCCGTGCTCACCACGCCCATGCCTACCTGTTGCATGGACCGGTGGGTATCGGTAAGCGGGACTTGGCTGAGCGACTCATGGCCAGCCTGCTGTGCCAGCGCCCGGTCGACCTGGAAGCCTGTGGCGAGTGCAAATCCTGCCTGTTGCTCAAGGCCGGCAGCCATCCGGACAACTACGTGCTGGAGCCCGAGGAAGCCGACAAGGCGATCAAGGTCGACCAGGTCCGTGACCTCGTCAGCTTCGTGGTGCAAACCGCGCAGATGGGTGGGCGCAAGGTGGTGTTGATCGAGCCCGTGGAGGCGATGAACATCAACGCTGCCAACGCCTTGCTCAAGAGCCTGGAAGAGCCGTCTGGCGATACCGTGTTGTTGCTGGTCAGCCACCAATCGAGCCGTTTGCTGCCGACCATTCGCAGCCGCTGCGTTCAGCAGGCGTGCCCGCTGCCAAGCGAGGCGCTGAGTCTTGAGTGGCTGGCGCAGGCGTTGCCGCAGTGCAGTCAGGAAGAACGGGTCGAGTTGCTGACACTGGCAGCGGGCTCGCCATTGGCCGCGGTGAAGCTGCAAGCCCAGGGGGTGCGTGAGCAACGCGCACTGGTGGTGGAGGGCGTAAAGAAGCTGATCAAGCAGGAAGTGTCCGCGACCCAGTTGGCTGAAACTGCCTGGAAGGACATTCCGCTGCTATTGCTGTTCGACTGGTTCTGCGATTGGTCGAGCCTGATCCTGCGCTACCAGCTGACCCAGGACGAAAGCGGTCTGGGCCTGCCAGATATGCGCAAAGTGGTGCAGTACCTGGCGCAAAAAAGTGCCCAGGACAAAGTGCTGACGATCCAGGACTGGATCCTCGCCCAGCGCCAGAAAGTGCTCGGCAAAGCCAACCTCAACCGTGTGCTGTTGCTTGAAGCGCTGCTGGTGCAGTGGGTCGGTTTGCTCGGCCGGCGTTAATTTCCCTGGCTGACGGGTATCGTTGGTCAAACACTTTCAGTGACTTAATTCTTATGCTCGTAGATTCCCATTGCCACCTTGATCGCCTCGACCTTGCCCAGCACGGCGGCTCCCTTGACGCCGCGCTCGAAGCGGCGCGCCAGCGCGGAGTAGGGCACTTCCTGTGCATCGGCGTCAGCGCTGAAAATGCTGGCGACGTCAAAGCCCTGGCTGATCGCTATGCCGATGTGGATTGTTCGGTGGGTATCCATCCGCTGGACCTCAAGCCCGGTGAAGCCCCAGCCCTCGACTGGCTGCTCGGCGAACTCAATCACCCGCGCGTGGTGGCCATCGGTGAAACCGGCCTGGATTACCACTACGAGCCCGAAGCCGCCGAGTTGCAGCAAGCCTCCTTTCGTTTGCACCTGCAGGCTGCCCAGCAGACCGGTAAACCGGTGATCGTCCACACCCGTGGCGCCCGTGCCGACACCCTGACCCTGCTGCGCGAAGCCGCGCTGCCCCAGGCTGGCGTGTTGCACTGCTTCACCGAAGACTGGGACATGGCCAAGGCGGCCCTGGACCTCGGGTTCTACATTTCCCTGTCGGGCATCGTCACCTTCCGCAATGCTGACGCCCTGCGCGACGTAGCGCGCCAAGTACCGGCCGACCGCCTGCTGGTGGAAACCGACTCGCCGTACCTGGCGCCCATCCCACATCGCGGCAAGCCGAACCTGCCGGAGTATGTGCGCGATGTGGCGGATTACCTGGCGATGCTGCGTGGCGAATCCTACGAGCGCTTTGCCGAACAGACCACCGAGAACTTCAAACGCCTGTTCCCGCTGGCTCATGTGGCCTACTGACGCACAATTTTCAAAAGCTGAAAAATTTCCGCGTAGTGAGCGGGCTTGTGTAGATACCGATGCTGTTGACGCGGCCAAATCGCAGGCAAAAAAAACCCGGGTTCTGGGGGGGTGAATCCGGGCTAAGACCATTAGGAGTAAAACAAGGGCACGCGGTCCGTTGGTACCCAGGTCGGCGCGTCACTTGGGGGAGATGTCACGCCGACAGTTCAAGTATTGATCAGTATCCGATTCAGTCCAGTCGCGACTGGTCGTTTTTTAAACAGATTTGGAATACGCGCGCTTCGCTTGAGTTCTCATCAGGCAGGTGTACGGAGGGAGTTGTTGCGTATTATTTCTGACTGAAATCAATGCAAACGTTGGTGCGCTGAAAGTAAAGTGCGTTACGGGTTCACATAGACATTGCCCAACGACCGTTCAGTCGGGATAATCCCGCGCACTGGGTAAATCGTATCGCCACGTATCCGTGGCCCTGCGCAACCCTCCCTATTTCGACCTCTGCAGACCTCTTTCTCATGCACAAAGAACCCCGTAAGGTCCGTGAGTTTCGCCGCCGTGAGCAGGAAATTCTCGACACCGCACTGAAGTTGTTCCTCGAACAAGGTGAAGACAGCGTCACCGTCGAGATGATTGCGGATGCCGTGGGTATCGGCAAAGGCACGATCTACAAGCACTTCAAGTCCAAGGCCGAGATTTACCTGCGCCTGATGCTCGACTACGAGCGTGATTTGAACGAGTTGCTGCATTCGGCCGATGTGGACAAGGACAAGGAAGCCCTGTCCCGCGCCTACTTCGAGTTCCGGATGCGTGATCCGCAGCGCTATCGCCTGTTCGACCGTTTGGAAGAGAAGGTGGTCAAGGGCCATCAAGTGCCGGAAATGGTCGAGGAGTTGCACAAGATCCGTGCCTCGAACTTCGAACGCCTGACTCTGCTGATCAAGGGCCGCATCAGCGAAGGCAAGCTGGAGGACGTGCCGCCGTATTTCCACTATTGCGCTGCCTGGGCCTTGGTACACGGCGCTGTCGCGCTGTACCACTCGCCGTTCTGGAGCAATGTGCTGGAAGATCAGGAAGGCTTTTTCCAGTTCCTGATGGATATTGGCGTGCGCATGGGCAACAAGCGCAAGCACAGCGCCGAGCAGCCACCGGCTGAAACGCCCGCCACGTAATGATTTGCTGCCACGCGCAGTACCCCAGGAATATACTCAGGCATGGACTCTTGCTAAAAGCTGATTTATCAGTCAGCTTTTAGTGCGCCCGAATCATCCTCTGCCGGAGTGATCCATGATCGTTGATCGTCAAGGCAGGCGTTTTCGCAATTTGCGGATCAGCCTGACCTCAGCCTGCAATTACGCGTGTACCTACTGCGTGCCTAACGGCAAGCGGCTGGTGGCTGCCCAGGACGAACTCTCGGCCGAGGCGATGGCGCGCGGCGTGGCTTATCTTATTGAGGCGGCCGGCATCGACCGCTTGCGCATTACCGGCGGAGAGCCACTGGTCAGCCCCAAGCTGGAAGCCTTCATGGGCGCAGTGGGGCAGATGGGCCTCAGTGACATCAGTTTGACGACCAACGGCCAACTGCTGGCGCGCAAACTGCCGTTGCTGGTGGAGGCCGGGATCAAGCGCATCAATGTCTCCCTCGACACCCTGGATGCGGACGCCTTCCGCAGCATCGCCCGTGGCGGCGACTTGGCCACCGTGCTCGATGGCATGGACCAGGCCCGCGCTGCCGGTATCAAGATCAAAGTCAACATGGTGCCGTTGCGCGGCCAGAATCTTGACCAAGTGATGCCGCTGCTCGACTACTGCCTGGAGCGCGGCTACGAGTTGCGCTTTATCGAGCTGATGCGCATGGGCCACCTGGCCAAGGACTCCAACGCGTTCCTGCAGCAATTTGTCAGCTTGCAGCAACTGCTGAGCCTGATCGGCGAACAGTATGAATACCTGCAAGCCAATGCCCCCGTGGACGCCACCGCCGTACGCTACGAAGTACCGGGCAAGGGTTTCTTTGGCGTGATTGCCAACGAGAGTGTGCCGTTCTGCCGTACCTGTTCACGGCTGCGGTTGTCGTCCACGGGCTGGTTGCATGGCTGCCTGTCGTCGAGCAACCGTCACTATGTCGGCGACCTGCTGGACAAGCCGCGCCATCAAGCACTGCCTGCGCTGCAAGGCCTGTTGATGAAGGCGTTGGGGGATAAACAGGAAGTGGCGTTCTCCGGCGGTGCCACCATCATGAAAATCATTGGCGGCTAACGCGATTTCCTAACTCAACTCAATCCCGCATTTGGTTATGCGTCATCTCTGAGTGGCGCGGATTCTGCATCTCATGCCCATTCGCCGGTTTTCCGTCACCGGCTTCTGGAGGATTAGGATGCGTAGTCTGGTTTTATTGCTGGCGTCGTTGACGCTGAGTGGTTGCATGACCGTCAGCGATATGGCCGAAGGCACTCGCTATCAGATGAGTGATGCCGGCTTGCTCGACCACAGCGACACCCGTCGCACGGCCTCGATTCGCGTGCAGCCGGACTCCTTTATCTTTATCGCCCAGGGTGCCTTCGTACCGCCGGGCAGTGCCTACCCGCGTCCTAACGTGGTGGCAGAGGAAGCCTTCAACGGCTTCGTCGAATACTTCCCCATGGTGCGCCGCGCCCGCCAACCGGAAGGTCTGGAACAGGCAATGTCCGAAGCTCGTGCAGCCGGCGCTCACTACCTGTTGTACTGCCGATTTGCGGCAGCGGATGACCGTATCGGCAATGCCGACGAGTGGGCTGATCAGCAGGCCCTTGACCGGCTTGGCCTGGACAACGGTGTCATCCAGATCATGTTGATCGAGACCAGCACCCAGTATTTGATTGATACTGCACGTATTCGCAGTCGTGGCGGTTTACTGACGTTCCACGACAATAAGCCAGAAGACTTGATTGCCCGCCCCCTGGCGCAGTACGCCCGCGGCCTGCTTGGGATGAGTGATCAATAAGCACCAGGAGAAGCCCATGACCGATTCCGCCAAAGCCAACGATCTGTTGGCCCAACTGCCCAAAGGCAAGGGACCGGCGCCGGTGCATCTGTGGAACCCGGATTTCTGCGGCAATATCGATATGCGTATCGCCCGCGACGGCACCTGGTTCTATCAGGGCACGCCGATCGGGCGTAAGCCGATGGTCAAGCTGTTCTCCAACATCATCCGCCGCGATGGCGATGATTACTTCCTGATCACTCCCGTGGAAAAAGTTGGCATCACCGTCGACGATGCGCCGTTTGTCGCCGTGACCCTGGAAGTCGAAGGGCAGGGCGAAAGCCAGGTATTGCGCTTTACCACCAACGTGGATGAGCAAGTCGAAGCCGGTCTTGAACATCCGTTGCGCGTGGTGGTCGATCCGGTCACCCAGGAGCCCGCGCCCTACATCCGGGTGCGCACCAACCTTGAAGCCTTGGTGCATCGAAACGCGTTCTACCAATTAGTGGAACTGGCGGTGATCCGTCCGATCAACGGTCAGAACTGGCTTGGTGTCTGGAGCGCTGGGGAATTTTTCCGTATTGGGCTGGAGCCTTAGGGCCCGTTTTTTCATGTTCCTGAAATAATTCGCTTGCTGTAAATAACGGCTTTCGGTTATCAATTTGTACATGATTAGACATGTTCGATTTGATAAGAAAAAACGCGTCGTCGACGAGCTTATACGCCGTATCGAGGGCGGAGTGATGGTCGACGGTTTTCTGTTGCCGGGTGAGCACCAATTGGCCGAGGAGTTTGCGGTCAGTCGCGGCACCCTGCGCGAAGCGCTGGCTGAACTCAAGCGGCGTAATTACATAGCGACCCAGAGCGGCGTCGGCTCCATCGTCACCTTTGACGGCATGGTGCTCGACCAACATAGCGGTTGGGCCCAGGCCCTGGCCGACACCGGCGCGCGGGTGAGCACTGATATCCTGCGCCTGGAAGCGGTGACTCGCCCGGACCTGTTCAACCGTTTCGGCAGTGACCAATTCATCGCCCTAGACCGGCGCCGGCGTACTGCCGACGGCACCGCCGTGTCCCTGGAGCGCTCGCTGATGCCAGCCTCCGGAGGCCTGGAGAGCCTGCCTGACGTGGGCCTGATCGATGACTCCCTGACCATCACCCTGGCAGCCTACGGGTATGTCGGGGCCGAAGGTGACCAGTGGATCGGCGCCGAGCCCCTCAGCGATGAAGACGCCGAGTTGCTTGGCCGCCCTACAGGTACGGTGTTCCTCAAGGCGTCGCGCACGACCTACGACCGTCGCGAGCGTTTCATGGAGTACGTCGAAAGCTGGCTCGATCCTCTGCACTTTCGTCTGCACCTGCAGTTTGGACATTCGAAATGACCCCGCACACTCGCGCCCTCGGCGCGTTCTACGGCCTGGCATTGGGCGATGCGCTGGGCATGCCGACCCAATCCTTGAGCCGTGAACAGGTCCGGGCGCGCTTCGGTGCTATCACCGGCCTGGAAGATGCCGATGCTGACCAGCCCATCGCGCCAAACATGCCCGCCGGCTCCATCACCGATGACACCGAGCAGGCGATCCTTGTGGGCGAATTGCTGGTGGAAGGCCAGGGCACGATTGAACCTACCGTGCTCGCACAGCGCCTGATCGACTGGGAGGCAGTCATGCGTGCCAAGGGCTCGCAGGATTTACTCGGCCCATCGACCAAGCGTGCGATCGACATGATCCTCGCCGGCCACACGCCGGAAGAATCCGGGCGCTATGGCACCACCAACGGCGCCGCGATGCGCATCACGCCGGTGGGGATCGCCGCTGATGTCAGCGACCCGGCACCGTTTATCCAGGCGGTGATCCAGGCCTGCCAGGTCACCCATAACACCACCCTGGGTATTTCCAGTGCGGCGGCGGTGGCGGCGGTGGTGTCGGCTGGCATTAATGGCGTGGATTTGGGTGAGGCACTCAATATCGGTATGCAAATCGCCCAACAAGCAGAGCACCACGGACACTGGATCGCCGGCGGGCGTATTTCCACGCGCATCAGTTGGGCGCGGACGTTGAGCGTCGACAGCGGTGACAAGGTCCTGTTCGCCGACCTGCTGTATGAGTTGATTGGCACCTCCGTGGCTTCACAGGAGTCAGTGGTGGTGTCCTTTGCCTTGGCCCAGCAAGTGGCGGTCGGCGAGATAAATGCCTTCGAGGCCCTGTGCCTGGCCGCCAGCCTTGGTGGCGACACCGACACCATCGCCGCGATTCTAGGGGCCATGTTGGGCGCATGCCTGGGCATGCAGTGCTGGCCTGTGGCGATGATCGATCAGGTCAAGCAGGTCAACGGCCTGGATATTCAGCCTCTGGTTCAAGCGCTGCTCAAATTACGCTGAACACCACAGAGCAAAAATGTGGGCGCTGGCTTGCCTGCGATGACGGTGTGCCAGCCATTGATGCGCTCACTGGATAACCGCCTTCGCAGGCAAGCCAGCTCCCACACTGAATCGTGTTGAGTCAGGATGACCGGCTTAGAGGTTGGATTCTTTGCCACAATTACAACAATACAGGCACCAGGAGCGCCCCTCATGAGCAGCACCTCTTCCGGCCAGAGCGCTGGGCAATTGGAAACACGTGGTATCGAACCTGTCCCGGAAAGCGAGTGTAACGGGCACCCGCTGCAACTGTTCTGGGTGTGGTTCGCGGCCAACATCAGCATTCTTGGCTTACCGCTTGGCGCGACGCTGGTGGCGTTTCGAGGCCTGGCGATCTGGCAAGCAATCATCGTGGCGATCCTCGGCGCTGCCGGTTCCTTTGCCGTGGTAGGCATCATCTCCATCGCCGGTCGGCGTGGCCGCGCGCCCAGCCTGACGCTGTCCCGCGCCATCTTTGGCGTGCGCGGCAATATCGGCCCAACGCTGGTGTCGCTGATGTCACGCCTGGGCTGGGAAACCGTCAACACCACCACAGCCGCCTTTGTGCTGCTGTCGTTGAGTTCGATCCTGTTCGGTTCTGCGGTGGAAGCGAAAAGCGCACCGTTACTCACCCTGATATTCATCGCGATCTTCGTGCTGCTGACCCTGGCCGTATCCGGCCTCGGACACGCCACCTTGCTGGTGATCCAGAAGTGGGCCACCTACGTGTTTGGCGCCTTGAACATTCTGGTCGGCGGCTTCCTTTGCGCCACTATCGATTGGAGCGCAGTGTTCAATGCCACGCCGGCACCGCTCAGCGCGATGATCATTGGCGTCGGCACCATGGCCGCGGGCACCGGTATCGGCTGGGCCAATGCCGGCGCCGACATGTCGCGCTACCAGCACCGCAGTGTGAAAGCGGCGCGCCTGGTGGCATCCGCCGCGTTTGGTGCGGGCATCCCGCTGGTGTTGCTGATCACCCTTGGCGGCCTGCTGTCGGTGGGCAATAACGACTTGGCGTCGGCCACTGACCCGATCATCGCGATCCGCGACATGCTGCCGACCTGGATGGCGGTTCCGTACCTGATCACGGCGTTTGGCGGGCTGCTGCTCTCCAACAACCTGTCGGTGTACTCGGCGGGTCTCACCACCTTGACCCTTGGCTTGAAGGTCAAGCGTGTGCACGCGGTGATCGTCGACATTGTGGCAATCTTCGCCGGTTCGATTTACTTCATGCTGATCGCCGACAGTTTCTATGGCCCATTTATCACGTTCATATCGTTGCTGGCGGTGCCGATTACGGCCTGGGTCGGCATTTTCGTGGTCGACCTGATCCACCGTCACTACTACAGCCCCACGGACTTGCTGGACGTGAGCCCAAGCAGCGCCTATTGGTATCGCGGTGGTGTGGAGTGGCGCGCATTCGGCGCCTGGGCCCTGGCGATCGTGTTGGGCTTCAGCTTCACCACTATTGGCACCACCGCCGAAAACATCTGGTTCGCCGGGCCGTTGTCCGACTCGTGGCTGGGCCATAACGGCCTCGGCTGGATCGTTACCTTCCTGGTGGCCGGCGGGGTTTATGCGGCGCTGGGTGGCGCGGCTGACCGTCGCCCGGCTTTGATAGAGAACCCCAATGTCTAGATTGCTGCACACCGGCCAAGTCATCGTCGACCTGGTCATGGCCCTCGATACCTTGCCCGCATCCGGCAGCGACGTGCTGGCGCAATCGGCCAGCTTCGAAACCGGTGGGGGGTTCAATGTGATGGCTGCGGCCAAGCGCAATGGGCTGGCGGTGATCTATCTGGGGTGCCACGGCAACGGGCGCTTTGGCGACCTGGCCCGCGCAGCGATGCTGGCCGAAGGTGTGGAAATCGCCCAGGCGCCCAGCACGGACAAAGACACGGGGCTATGCGTTTCGCTGACCGAGGCCAGCACCGAGCGCACGTTCATTTCCCATATCGGCGCTGAAGGTGATTTGAACGCCGAGGATTTGGCGAGCGTGGTGCCACAATCGGACGATTACGTTTATGTCAGCGGTTACAGCTTGTTGCTGGAAGGCAAGGCCCAGGCGCTGCTCGACTGGCTGCTGACGCTGCCCCGTCACGTCACCGTCGTGTTCGACCCCGGCCCGCTGGTCAAGGCGCCGGATTCTGCACGGATGGTGGCCCTGCTGCCGCGTATCGATATCTGGACCAGCAATGGCCCGGAGGCGCTGGCATTTACGGGGGCAGGTACGTTAACGGAGGCACTGAGCGAGCTGAAGCGTCACCTGCCCGACACTGCCTTGCTGGTGGTGCGCGATGGGCCGAAGGGTTGCTGGGTCAGCGCCGAGGGTGCCGTCGAGCATGTGCCGGGCTTCAAGGTACAGGCGGTGGACAGTAACGGCGCGGGCGATGCGCATGCGGGGGTGTTTATTGCGGGGCTGGCGAACGGACTGGCACCCGCTCAAGCGGCACGGCGGGCAAATGCGGCAGCGGCGTTGGCCGTGACACGTTGGGGCCCGGCTACATCGCCCGGCACCCCTGAAGTCAATGCCCTACTCACTGAATAAACCCAATCAACACTGTGGGAGCCGGGCAAGCCCGGCTCCCACAGTGTTTAGCGGTGTGCCCTACATTACTGGGCGGTCTGACTTTCCAGCTTGCGCGCCTCATCCACCCCGGACGCCGTCAACTTGATCGGCAAGTTCAACGAATACTCCCCGGCCTCATCGGTGGTCACATGCCCATCCTTGATAAGCCCGCGATCCTGCAGAAATGCCAAGGCACTGGCGACCACTTTTTCTCCGCGGTAGTTATCCAGCACTTCCTTGCCCAACCCTTGGGGGTGCGCGTGCAGCAGGCGGGTGAGGACTTCTTTTTCAAGGTCTTTATCGACGTTCATGCATACCTCTTCACTGGGGAATGATCGGGTGTCTTTAGAGCGACTCGCTGTTTATGGCGCAGTTTTTTTCGGCGCGCCTGGCAGGTTCGAATCATCGCTTTTATTGATCGTCGGCTCATTCACGGATGGGCCCATTTTGCCGTTGCCGACGGCGGCAGGCGCCTGGCGTTCGGTGTCGTGGCCTTGGGTGTGCGGGTCAGCGCCATTAGTGTTGTCGATGACCGCGCCGCCATTGGTATCCAGGCCCGTGCCCATGGATTTCTGCGACTCGCTGGTCGCGTCAGGCGTGGTGGTGCCGGTCGACGATGTGGCGGCGAAACTGCTCAGGGACACCGCCGACAGCAGGCCGGTGAGCGCGAGGGCAGCAAACTTGGAATTCTTCATGAGGGTGTCTCCATATGATTAATGTCCTTACCCTCTATTGGTCAGTTGACGTTTCCTGATCGTGCCTTGATGGCGACGAACGGTATCAAGTGACCTGTAAGATTTTGTGTGACGAGACCCGACGCCAGGCCAACCGCGCCACGCTGATCAACCAATTGCAGGTGGCCACCGCCAGCACGCTCATCATCAGTGCCGACAAGCCGTAGTCGACGATGAGCTTGCCCGCCAACCAGGGAAACCCGAAGACCCCGACAAAATACGCCAGGCTGAACAGCAGCAACGCCTGGGACGTCATGCCGGATGGCGCCTCATGGGCTACCAACCCGTTGATCACGGAATACGTCAGGCCGTACCCGACCCCCAGCAGCGCCGCTGCCAGCAAATAGCTGAGGTTTCCGCTCACGCCAAAGGCAAACAGCGCGATCGACCCGAGCATGATCCCGGATAACACGCAGGCCGCCCGGTAAGCATCACGCTTGACCACAAAGCCGGCGATCAACAGGCGACTGGTGATTGCCGCACTCAGGAAACCTGCGAAGAACAGCGAATAATCCAGCCCATGCGCGGCGGCGTAGCTGGTCTGGAACGATGAAAGCCCGCCAAATACGCAACCCCCCAGGCCAACCATCAGGATGGCGAACACCGCTTTGGAAGACAGCACTCGACGGCTGGCACCCCAGGAAATCTTTGCCGTAGGTACGTGGGTGTGATGCTTGAATTGTGCGCCCATGCGCCAGAACATCACGGCACCTGCGAGGCTGGCCAACCCGGCGATATAAAATGCGGTTGTCAGTGGCAGCTCCAGCGCGCTGGCGGCGCGCCCGAGCAGAGGGCCCGCGCCGATCCCGCTCAACATGCTGCCCGACAGCAGCGCAAAGTACTTGGCCCGATGGTGAGGCTCCACCAGCAACGTCACGATGATCGGTCCCAACGTGTAGAACACGCCCCAGCCCAGCCCCAGTGACAGCCCGAAAAGCATCAAGCCTTGACCAAACCCTGGCACCAGCGCAAAACCCAGGCAGGCCACCACCAGCAATACGCCCATTCCCGCAATCGCACGCGCCGCACCCAACGCATCCGCCAAATGCCCGGAAAGCACCACCGCCACAAAGGTACTGAGCATCGCCGTGGAGATCACGCTACCGGCATCGTGCTCATTGCCGCCGCGTGAATGAATCAGCAGTGACAGCAAAAAGGTCGAGCCGTAGGACAGCGACAGCAGGAAACTGGCAAGGCAGAACAGCGCGAAGGTTTTCGCGCTCACCGAGGGCATCGCAGGCATGGGCACGTCTCGAATCGTTGGAGGTGTGCCGTCTGTTTACCATGCATGCCTGCGCGGATTGTTCTGTGGTTGATGGTGCTCGCATTGCTCCACAGCGGAGTAAAGCGCCCCGGCCCCGGTGAAAATGCACTGCAATCAGTCATGAAAGCGCCTTAGTATGTGTGCTTTGAAATTGCCAAGGCTCGCCCATGACCATCGAGATTCGCCCCGCCGTGCCCAGCGATGCTGCGCAGATCCTGACGTTCATCACTGAATTGGCTGAGTACGAAAAAGCCCGGCATGAGGTGATCGCCAGCGTGGTGGACATTGAGCGCAGCCTGTTCAGCGAGGGCGCCACCGCCCACGGCCTGATCTGCTCTCGCGATGGCGTGCCGATTGGGTTCGCGGTATTTTTCTTCAGCTATTCCACGTGGTTGGGCAGCAACTGCCTGTACCTGGAAGACCTCTACATCAACCCGGAGCAACGCGGCGGCGGGGCGGGCAAGAAGCTGCTGCGCCACCTGGCGAAGATTGCTTTTGATAACGGTTGCGGGCGCTTTGAGTGGAGCGTGCTGGACTGGAATGAGCCGGCGATTGCCTTCTACAAATCCATCGGCGCGCAGCCGCAGGAAGAGTGGGTGCGCTATCGCATGGAAGGCGACGCACTACGAGACTTCGCCCTCGGCTAGCACCCTTCTGTAACCACTGAAGATCAAAATGTGGGAGCGGGCTTGCTCGCGAATGCAGTGGATCAGTCGACATTTTTGGTGACTGACACACCGCATTCGCGAGCAAGCCCGCTCCCACATTATTTTTGTGTCTCTCTCACTATATGGGATGCAAATTTATATATTGAGATGTTTCAAATGATAGGTTTATAGTCGGCTGCATCAGCACTCACTACCAAAAATAAAACAGGTGAAGCGATGCAGGCACAACCGTTGTCACTCCCCGCCGTGCCCGAGCCCACCTACGGCGAGCGGCTCAAAGGCAAGGTGGTGATCATCACTGGCGCCGCCCAAGGCATTGGCGAGGCCATCGTCGCGTGTTTCCAGGCTCAGCAGGCGCGCCTGGTCATCGCCGATATCCAGAGTGAGAAGGTCGAGCAAGTCGCCGCCCACTGGCGTGAACGCGGTGCTGACATCTACGCGCAAGCCGTCGACATTACGTCTAAAGATCAATGGCAGGCGCTGGTCGATCTGACCCTCGAGCGCTTCGGCCGCGTGGATGTGCTGGTCAACTGCGCCGGGGTCAATGTGTTCCGCGACCCGCTGGAAATGACCGACGAAGACTGGCGCCGCTGCTTCGCCATCGACCTCGACGGCGCCTGGTACGGCTGCCGCTCGGTGTTGCCGCACATGATCGAGCAGGGCATCGGCAGCATCATCAACATCGCGTCTACCCATTCCAGTCACATCATTCCCGGCTGCTTCCCCTATCCCGTGGCCAAACACGGCCTGCTCGGCCTTACGCGTGCCCTCGGCATCGAGTACGCGCCCAAGGGCATTCGTGTGAATGCCATCGCGCCGGGCTATATCGAAACCCAGCTCAACGTCGATTACTGGAACGGCTTCGCCGACCCCCACGCCGAGCGCCAGCGCGCCTTCGACCTGCACCCGCCCAAGCGCATCGGCCAGCCGATCGAGGTGGCGATGACTGCATTGTTCCTGGCGACCGACGAGGCGCCCTTTATCAATGCCACCTGCCTGATGATCGATGGCGGGCGGTCTGTGATGTACCACGACTAAAACCTGCAGCGCTCAATAACAACAAGAGGTAGCTCATGTTCAAGAAAACTCTAGGCGCAGTAGCGCTTGCGATGGCGTTCAGCGGCGTGGCATTGGCCGAGGAAGTGAAGATCGGCTTTCTGGTCAAGCAGGCCGAAGAACCCTGGTTTCAGACCGAATGGGCCTTCGCCGAAAAAGCCGGTAAGGAACACGGTTTTACCGTGATCAAGATCGCCGTACCGGATGGCGAGAAAACCCTCTCGGCCATCGACAGCCTGGCCGCTAATGGCGCCAAGGGCTTTGTGATCTGCCCGCCGGACGTGTCCCTGGGCCCGGCCATTGTTGCCAAGGCCAAGGTCAACGGCTTGAAGGTGATGGCGGTGGACGATCGCTTTGTCGATGCCAAGGGCAACTTCATGGAAGACGTGCCTTACCTGGGCATGGCCGCCTTTGAAGTCGGCCAGAAACAGGGCGCCGCCATGGCCGCCGAAGCGAAAAAACGCGGCTGGGACTGGAAAGAAACCTACGCTGTGATCAACACCTACAACGAACTCGACACCGGCAAAAAACGCACCGACGGTTCGATCAAATCCCTTGAAGAGGCGGGCATTCCCAAAGCCCACATCCTGACCGCCGCTCTCAAGACCCTTGATGTTCCCGGCAGCATGGACGCCACCAACTCAGCCCTGGTCAAGCTGCCCAGCGGCGCGAAGAACCTGATCATCGGCGGCATGAACGACAACACCGTACTGGGCGGCGTGCGCGCCACCGAAAGCGCCGGCTTCAAGGCGGCCAACGTGATCGGCATCGGCATCAATGGCACTGACGCCATCGGCGAATTGAAGAAAGCCGACAGTGGCTTCTTTGGTTCGATGCTGCCCAGCCCGCACATTGAGGGCTACAACACTGCGCTGGCGATGTACGAGTGGGTCACCACCGGCAAGGAACCGGCGAAATACACCGCCATGGACGAAGTCACCTTGATCACCCGTGCCAACTTTCAGGAAGAGCTGACCAAAATCGGGCTGTGGAAATGACCGGCGCGGCCTTGCGCTTCAACGGTATCGGCAAGGAGTTTCCTGGGGTCAAGGCCCTGGCGCAGATCAGCTTTGAAGCGCGGCCGCGCGAGGTGCACGCGCTGATGGGCGAGAACGGCGCGGGCAAGTCGACGCTGCTGAAAATTCTCGGTGGTGCCTACATCCCCAACAGCGGCACGCTGCAAATCGGCGAGCAGACCATGGCCTTCAAGTGCGCGGCCGACAGCATCGCCAGCGGCGTGGCGGTGATCCACCAGGAGCTGCATCTGGTGCCGGAAATGACCGTGGCCGAGAACCTGTTCCTTGGGCATTTGCCGTCGCGTTTTGGGGTGGTCAATCGGGCGCTGCTGCGCAAGCAGGCCTTGGCTTGCCTCAAGGGGCTGGCGGATGAAATCGACCCGGATGAAAAGCTCGGCCGCCTGTCCCTGGGGCAGCGCCAACTGGTGGAAATCGCCAAGGCGTTGTCCCGTGGTGCGCATGTGATCGCGTTTGATGAACCCACCAGCAGCCTGTCGGCGCGGGAGATCGACCGCTTGATGGCGATCATCACGCGCCTGCGCGATGAGGGCAAAGTGGTGCTCTACGTGTCGCACCGCATGGAAGAAGTGTTCCGCATCTGCAACGCGGTCACGGTGTTCAAGGACGGCCGCTACGTGCGCACCTTCGAGGACATGAGCGCGCTGACCCATGACCAGTTGGTGACCTGCATGGTTGGTCGCGATATCCAGGATATCTACGACTACCGTTCGCGTGAACGCGGCGAAGTGGCACTCAAGGTCCAGGGGCTGCTCGGTCCAGGGCTGCGTGAGCCTGTCAGTTTTCAGGTCCACAAGGGCGAGATTCTCGGCCTGTTCGGGCTGGTAGGGGCGGGGCGTACCGAGCTGTTTCGGCTTTTAAGCGGATTAACGCGTACGACCGCAGGGCAGCTGGAACTGTGCGGCAAAAAACTGCAACTGCGCTCACCGCGCGATGCCATCGCCGCCGGCGTGCTGCTGTGCCCGGAAGACCGCAAGAAGGAAGGCATCATTGCGCTGTCCAGCGTGGCCGAGAACATCAATATCAGCGCACGCGGTGCCCATTGCGCCTTTGGCTGGCTACTGCGGGACGGCTGGGAAACGCGCAATGCCGACCAGCAAATCAAGGCAATGAAAGTCAAAACGCCTAACGCTGAACAGAAAATCATGTACCTGTCCGGTGGCAATCAGCAGAAGGCCATTCTCGGCCGCTGGCTGTCGATGCCGATGAAAGTGCTGCTGCTGGATGAGCCGACTCGGGGTATTGATATCGGCGCCAAGTCGGAGATCTACCAGATCATCCATAACCTCGCGGCCAGCGGCATCGCGGTGATTGTGGTGTCCAGCGACCTGATGGAAGTGATGGGTATCTCCGACCGCATCCTGGCGATGAGCGAAGGCGCCCTGACCGGCGAGGTGGCCCGCGATCAGGCGGATGAAGCACGGCTGTTGCAACTGGCTCTCCCGCGTTCGCGGGCTTGAAGAATTCGAGGTGAATGATGTCTGAGGTAAAAACTGCAAAGGGCTTCTGGCCGGGTTTCAACCAGCGCAAGTTCCTGGACGATTGGGTGATGCTGTTGGCGGCACTCGGCATCTTTGTGCTCAGCGCGCTGTTTATCGACAACTTCCTTTCTCCGCTGAATATGCGCGGGCTGGGCCTGGCTATTTCTACGGTGGGCATTGCGGCGTGCACCATGCTGTTCTGCCTGGCGTCGGGGCATTTCGACTTGTCGGTGGGCTCGGTGATCGCCTGCGCCGGCGTCGTCGCGGGCATTGTGATTCGTGACACCGACAGCGTGCTCCTTGGCGTATCGGCGGCCTTGGCCATGGGCCTGGTGGTAGGGCTGATCAACGGCATCGTCATCGCCAAGCTGCGCATCAACGCGTTGATCGCGACGTTGGCGACCATGCAGATCGTGCGTGGGCTGGCGTACATCTTCTCCAACGGCAAGGCGGTTGGCGTGATGAACGAAGACTTCTTCGTCTTTGGCAGCGGCCAGCTGTTGGGTGTGCCGGTGCCGATCATCATCACCGTGCTGTGCTTTATATTCTTCGGCTGGCTGCTCAACTACACCACCTACGGGCGCAACACCATGGCCATCGGCGGTAACCAGGAAGCCGCGTTGCTGGCCGGGGTGAACGTTGACCGGACCAAGATCATCATCTTTGCCGTGCATGGTTTGATTGGCGCCTTGGCCGGGGTGATTCTTGCGTCGCGCATGACCTCAGGCCAGCCAATGATTGGCCAGGGTTTTGAGCTGACGGTGATTTCGGCTTGCGTGCTGGGCGGGGTGTCGTTGAGCGGCGGCATCGGCATGATCCGCCATGTGATTGCGGGTGTGCTGATCTTAGCGATCATCGAGAATGCGATGAACCTGAAGAACATCGACACGTTTTACCAGTACGTGATCCGGGGCTCGATCCTGTTGCTGGCCGTCATCATCGACCGCATGAAGCAACGCTAACGTCACAGTCTAAAAGACGCTGGAAATCTAATGTGGGAGCGAGCAAGTCGAACCGCCGCTCCCACATTTGGATCTCCACAGTATTGAGGTTCAGCTTTTGCCATAATGGCGCCGTTTTCGTACTTCCCAATAGGCCCGATATGCAGGAAAACGCCCACACCCCCGCCAAAGACACCGCCCCCACCGGTACCCAGACCCTGCTGCGTGGCCTGGGCGTGGTACAGGCAGTGGCGGCCGGTGCGCGGGATCTGAAAGAGATCGCCCGGCGCATCGGCACCACCCGCAGCACCACCCACCGCCTGGCCAGTTGCCTGGTGGACGAGCGTTACCTGCGCGTGGTGCCCCAGGTTGGTTACCTGCTGGGGCCGAAGTTGATCGAACTGGGTTTTCAAGCGCGGGAAGAGTTGCCATTGGTGACCCTGGCCATCCCGTATCTGGACGAGCTGTCGGCCCTGACCGGTGACACCATTCACCTGGCTATTCGCGAATACGACGACGTGCTTTACCTGCACAAGAACCCTGGCCGCTACGGCCCGGAAATGCGTTCGCGGGTCGGTCATCGCATGCCGCTGGCACGGACCGGGGTTGGCAAGGCGATGTTGCTGGATGACTCGGCTGAGGAATGGCGGCGTCTCTACGAAGCCAGCTTGCCGGAGGGTGGCAAGAACCTGCAATGGCCGCAGCACCCGGAGCAATCCTGGGCGCAGTTCGAGCAGCGCATGCGTGAATACGTGGTGGGCGGTTATGCGTTCGACCTGGAAGACAACGAACCGTCGATCCGGTGCGTGGCCGCACCGGTGCGCGATGCCAGCCGGCGAATCGTCGCCGGCATCAGCATCGCCAGTACCGTGCCCTACATGCCGCTGGAAAAAATGGCCGAGCTGATTCCTGTGATCAAACAGGTCGCAGCGCGCCTCTCCGCGGAATTGGGCGCAAGAACCTGACCCCCCGTAGCAGCTGTCGAGCGCCAGCGAGGCTGCGTTCGCGGTGTACCTGACACGCCGCAGCCTCGCCAAGGCTCGCCAGCTGCTACGGGCGAGCGTCGTTTGGTTAGACCTTCAAGGTCGCCATGTCGATGACAAAGCGGTACTTCACATCGCCCGCGATCATGCGGCTGTAGGCTTCGTTGATGTTGCGGATATCGAGCATCTCGATGTCACAGCTGATGCCGTGCTCGGCGCAGAAATCCAGGACTTCCTGGGTTTCGGCAATGCCACCGATCAACGAACCCGCCAGCACTTTGCGGCCCATGATCAGCTTGGCGGCGTTGACCGGCGGGTCGATCGGTTCGATCAGGCCGACCAGGATGTGCACGCCGTCAAAGCGCAATACGTCGAGGTAGGGGTTGAGGTCGTGTTGCACCGGGATGGTGTCCAGCAGGAAGTCGAAGTGCCCGGCGGCGGCTTTCATCTGCTCGGCGTCGGTGGACACGATCACGTGATCGGCGCCCTGGCGACGACCTTCTTCGGCCTTGCTCGCGGAGCGGGTGAACAAGGTCACTTGCGCGCCAATCGCCTTGGCCAGCTTGATGCCCATATGGCCCAGGCCGCCCATGCCCAATACGCCCACTTTATCGCCGGCCTTGATGCCGTAGTGCTTGATCGGCGAGTACATGGTGACGCCGGCGCACAGGATCGGCGCGGCGCTGGCCAGGTCGAGCTTGGCTGGGATCTTCACCACGAAGTGCTCGCTGACCACGATGCTGTCCGAGTAGCCGCCCATGGTGTTGCTGCCGTCGACGCGGTCCGGGGTGGCGTAGGTCATGGTTGGACCTTCGAGGCAGTATTGCTCCAGGTCGGCTTTGCACGCGTCGCAGTGACGGCACGAGTCGACCATGCAGCCCACGCCGACCAAGTCGCCGACCTTATGCGCGGTCACGTTGGCGCCGACGGCGGTGACCTTGCCGACAATCTCGTGGCCCGGCATCAGCGGGTACACGGCGATGCCCCATTCGTTGCGCGCCTGGTGGATATCGGAGTGACAAACGCCGCAGTACAGGATCTCGATAGCCACGTCATCCACGCGCGGGCTGCGACGTTGGAAGGACATGGGGGCGAGGGGAGTGGTGGCCGACTGGGCGGCGTAACCGATGGCGGTGTACATGGGGGAACCTCGCAAAAGCAATCACAGGAGAGGCCGCGCATTTTCCGCGCCGAGCCTTGATGCGGCCATGGCGATTGCTCCGAGTCTCATGCCTATTTGTCCGGGAGTGCCCCTTGATTGGATTTTTGTGTCGCCAGACCTGCGATGATGTTCTCATCCCTTTTTTACGAAGTTTTTGCCATGTTGTTGACTCGCCATCTCGACGCCAACGCCACGCTGGTTTCCCTGATTGAAGGCCTCACGCCGCGTGACGGTTTTTCTCCCACCCACCTGCCCGGCGTGCAGGTGCTGCGCGCCAGTTGCGACGTGGCGCGCGGGCCGCAGATCTATGAGCCGAGCCTGATGTTTGTGGCTCAGGGCAGCAAGGTCGCCTACCTGGGCCCGCGTACGCTGGAGTATGGCGCCGGGCATTACCTGATTCAGGCGATGCCGGTACCGTTCGAGTGCGAGACGTTTGCCATGGCGCCGGATGCACCGCTTTTGGGTGTGACGGTGGGGATCGATCGTGTGGTGCTGGGCGAGCTGGTGATGGCCATGGGCATTCAGGCCGGGCCGCCGCCGACGGCGCAGACGCTGGAGTCGATGAGTTCGGTGGTGCTTGATGATGCCATGCGCGGGTGTGTCGAACGGCTGTTGCAGTGCCTGCACGATCCGCTGGAAAGCCGGATCATGGGCCCGGCGCGGGTGCGCGAGTTATTGTTCACCGCGTTGCGCGGGCCGCAGGCCGATGTGCTGCGTGCGCTGGTCGAACAGCAAGGGCAGTTCTCGCGAATTGCCACGTCACTGAATCACCTGCATGCGCATTACGCCGAGCCGCTGAACATCGAGACGCTGGCGGGCTATGCGCACATGAGCGCGTCGACTTTTCATGAGCACTTCAAGCGCTGCACGCTGTTGTCGCCGGTGCAATATCTGAAGCGTTTGCGCTTGCTCAAGGCCCAGCAGTTGCTGCTGGTGGAAGGGATGGGTGTGGCGCAGGCGGCGCACAGCGTGGGGTATCAGAGTACATCGCAGTTCAGCCGGGAATATAAGCGCTACTTCGAGCGTAATCCCGGGGAAGAGCGGGCCGCATAAATCTTATTGATTCAACCCGGTCAGTATGGGAGCAGGCAAGCCAGCTCCCACATTTTGACCGAGTCGAGCACAAAAAAGGCCCTCGCACTGAGGGCCTCGTTGTTCAAGCAGCTGACTTACATGTTCGGATAAGTCGGCCCACCCGCGCCTTCCGGCGTCACCCAGGTAATGTTCTGCGAAGGGTCCTTGATGTCACAGGTCTTGCAGTGCACACAGTTCTGGGCGTTGATCTGGAAGCGCTTCTCGCCGTCTTCCTGGGTGATCACCTCATACACACCCGCCGGGCAGTAGCGCTGCGCCGGTTCATCGTAGAGCGGCAGGTTGGTGCCGATTGGGATGCTCGGGTCTTTCAACTTCAAGTGGCACGGCTGCTCTTCTTCATGGTTGGTACCGGAGATGAACACCGAGCTCAGTTTGTCGAAGCTCAGCTTGCCGTCAGGTTTCGGGTAGTTGATCCGGGTGCTGTCCTTGGCCAGCTTGAGGCAGGCGTAGTCCGGCTTGGTGTCGTGCAGGGTGAACGGCATTTTGCCGCCGAGGATGTTCTGGTCGAACCAGTTGAAGCCCGCGCCGATGATCGGGCCGAACTTGTGCATCGCCGGGCCGAAGTTACGGCTGGCGAACAGTTCCTCATAAAGCCAGCTGGACTTGAAGTTGTCGACGTAAGCGGTCAGTTCATCACCGCCTTCGGACTCGGCAAACAGGCGGTCGGCCACGGCGTCGGCGGCGAGCATGCCGGACTTCATCGCGGTGTGGCTGCCTTTGATCTTGGCCACGTTCATGGTGCCCAGGTCGCAACCGATCAGTGCGCCGCCCTTGAAGATCATCTTCGGTAGCGAATTGATGCCGCCTTTGGCCAAGGCGCGTGCGCCGTAGCTGATGCGCTTGCCACCTTCCAGGTACTGGGCAAGCACCGGGTGATGCTTGAGGCGCTGGAACTCATCGAACGGCGACAGAAAGGTATTGCTGTAAGACAGGTCGACAATCAGGCCGACAACCACCTGGTTGTTTTCCAGGTGATACAGGAACGAGCCACCGGTGTTCTCGTTGCCCATGATGTCCAGCGGCCAGCCGGCGGTGTGCACCACCAGGCCGGGTTGATGCTTGGCCGGGTCGATCTCCCAGATTTCCTTCAGGCCGATGCCGTAGTGCTGGGCGTCGGCATCGCTGGCCAGGTTAAAACGTTCGATGAGTTGCTTGCCGATGTGGCCACGGCAGCCTTCGGCGAACAGCGTGTATTTGCCACGCAGTTCCATACCCGGGGTGTATACGCCTTCTTTTGGATTGCCTTCGCGGTCGACGCCGAGGTCACCGGTGATAATCCCGCGCACCACGCCGTTCTCGTCGAACAGCGCTTCCTGTGCTGCAAAGCCTGGGTAGACTTCCACGCCCAGGTTCTCGGCCTGCTGGGCCAGCCAGCGGCACAGGTTGCCCAGGGAGATGATGTAGTTGCCTTCGTTGTGCATGGTCTTGGGCACAAAAAAGTCAGGCACCTTGGTGGAAGCGTCCGGGCTGCGCAGTACATAAATGTCATCGCGCACCACGGGGGTGTTGAGCGGGGCACCGAGTGCTTTCCAGTCCGGGAACAGTTCGTTCAGGGCGCGTGGTTCAAACACGGCACCGGAGAGGATGTGTGCGCCGACTTCGGAGCCTTTTTCAACCACGCAGACGCTGATTTCCTTACCGGCTTCGGCGGCCTTCTGCTTCAGTCGGCAGGCGGCAGACAGACCCGCCGGGCCAGCGCCGACGATGACCACGTCGAATTCCATGTATTCGCGTTCCACAGGCTATCTCCTACTCAAGGCTCAACAGGCTTTTTTTTCTAATGGGTGGAGGTTCGGTGTCGTCCGGCGCGAGGGCCGGACCCACCTTTCTCTCTAGGTGGCGCATTATATATAGACCACTGCTAGCGTCCAATACAAACGTTTGTTTGAATTGCCCGCAGGCTAGGTAAATCAAAGAGGCGCGGCTTATGACTGGCTATTTTGCCGTATTGACCAGAATAGGTGTTCCGGTCAATATACGGTCGGTTTCGCGCTTACCGTAGGCAGACTGCAGGTTTCAAGAGCACGTCCAAAAGCAAGACAGGTGACGCGCGCCCAAACGTTGGCGCGCAGTTTACACGCTGCGATAAAGAATGACCTCTCAGTCACCACTGACGAACGGTCATCATTTCCCGTGAGCCAGGTCACTCGCCGAGGCTTTTGGAGGTGCCCTTGTGTGCCGATGAGCATCAACCGCCAGGTTCGCCTAGGCGACTTTCTTTTCACCGGAGAGTAACGAGGAATCCATGAAGGTTCTTGTAGCTGTCAAACGCGTTGTCGATTACAACGTGAAAGTTCGCGTCAAGGCGGACAATTCCGGCGTCGACCTTGCTAACGTCAAAATGTCGATGAACCCTTTCTGCGAAATCGCTGTGGAAGAAGCCGTCCGCCTGAAAGAGAAAGGCGTGGCGACTGAAATCGTCGTGGTTTCCATCGGCCCTACCACTGCTCAAGAGCAGCTGCGTACCGCCCTGGCACTGGGCGCCGACCGCGCTATCCTGGTCGAGTCCGCTGAAGACCTGACCTCCCTGGCCGTGGCCAAGCTGCTCAAGGCGGTTGTCGACAAGGAACAGCCTCAGTTGGTGATCCTCGGCAAACAAGCCATCGACAGCGACAACAACCAGACCGGCCAGATGCTGGCTGCACTGACTGGTTACGGCCAAGGCACCTTCGCCTCGAAAGTCGAAGTGAGTGGCGACAGCGTGGCGGTGACCCGTGAAATCGACGGCGGCGCACAGACCGTTTCGCTGAAACTGCCGGCCATCGTGACCACCGACCTGCGTTTGAACGAGCCGCGCTACGCGTCCCTGCCAAACATCATGAAAGCCAAGAAGAAGCCTCTCGAAGTGCTGACGCCTGACGCTTTGGGCGTTTCCACCGCCTCCACCAACAAGACTGTAAAAGTTGAAGCGCCGGCTGCTCGCAGCGCAGGCATCAAGGTCAAGTCGGTGGCAGAATTGGTCGAGAAACTGAAAAACGAAGCGAAGGTGCTTTGAATTGGAGAGCAGGATCATGACTATCCTCGTAATCGCCGAACACGATAACAAGGTGCTGGCTCCGGCCACCCTGAATACCGTGGCTGCCGCCGCTAAAATCGGTGGCGACATTCACGTACTGGTTGCCGGCCAGGGCGCTGGCGCCGTGGCTGAAGCTGCTGCGAAAATCGCGGGTGTGAGCAAAGTACTGGTCGCCGACAACGCGGCCTACGCTCATCAACTGCCGGAAAACGTCGCGCCGCTGGTAGCAGAGTTGGGCGCTGGCTACAGCCACATCCTGGCTGCCGCGACCTCCAACGGCAAAAACATCCTGCCACGCGTTGCCGCGCAGCTGGACGTTGACCAGATCTCCGAAATCATCTCGGTCGAAAGCGCCGACACCTTCAAGCGCCCGATCTACGCCGGTAACGCCATTGCCACCGTGCAATCGACTGCCTCGGTAAAAGTCATCACCGTACGTGCCACCGGTTTCGACCCGGTTGCCGCCGAAGGTGGTTCGGCTGCCGTTGAAGCTGTTGCAGCTGCCCACGACGCTGGCACTTCCAGCTTTGTTGGCGAAGAGCTGGCCAAGTCGGATCGTCCTGAACTGACCGCTGCCAAGATCGTCGTTTCCGGCGGCCGTGGCATGCAGAACGGTGACAACTTCAAGCACCTGTACGCCCTGGCTGACAAGCTGGGCGCTGCGGTCGGCGCTTCCCGCGCGGCCGTCGACGCAGGTTTCGTACCCAACGATATGCAGGTCGGCCAGACCGGCAAAATCGTTGCGCCACAGCTGTACATCGCCGTCGGTATCTCCGGCGCGATCCAGCACTTGGCCGGTATGAAAGACTCCAAAGTGATCGTTGCGATCAACAAGGACGAAGAAGCACCGATCTTCCAGGTGGCTGATTACGGCCTGGTGGCGGATTTGTTCGAAGCCGTACCTGAGTTGGAGAAGCTGGTCTAATCCAGTCGCTTCACTTATAAAGAGCCCGGTCTTATGACCGGGCTTTTTTTGCGGCCCCTTTTTTGAACACCGGAGAGCTTCGCCATGGAACTGCGCCCCTGGAGCGTTTTGCTGGGCCTCACGCTGCTGCCGACGCTGTCGCTGGCGGCGGGCAAATGCGATCGCCTGGTGATCACCGGCAGCCCGGACACCCCACCTTTGCTCTGGCGCGACCCGCAGGACCCCACGCACCTGATCGGCGCCACCGCCGATGTGTTGCAACAAGTGGGCAAGGACCTCGGGTTAAAAATCGACCTGCTCTACGGCGGCACACGTTCCCTGGCCCTGGATGAAGTGCGCAGTGGGCGCATGGACATCCTCGCCGACGCGCCGCTGAACCTGGGTGAGCTGGAAACCCTCGATTACATCCACCCGGCGCTGGTGCAGCTCGACTATCTGGTTTGGACGCGCAAGGATTCGGCGCTGGCCTACACCACGGCCGCCGATCTGCACGGCCACAAGGGCGCCGTGTCCGAGCGGGCGCGCCTCAGCGCGGGCTTCGAAACCTTCGCCGGCCAGCAACTGACCCTGCAACGCCTGCCGTCCCTGACGCCAGCGTTTCAGAAACTGCTGCTGGGCGAGGTGGACTATGTGCTCGCCGGGCGTTATTCCGGCATGGCCATGGCGCAGACCTTGGGCATGAGCAACGACCTGGTCGCCCGCGATGTGCCGATCGACCAGCCGGGCTTGTACCTGGCGATTTCCCACAACTCGGCCTGCAATGATCCGTGGTTGCGCGGACAGCTCGCCAAAAAGATGACAGAATTGCCGACGTCCGGTGTGGCGGAAGCCGCGCTGCAGCGCAATCTGGAGCGCTGGAAAGCACAATTGCAGCAACCCGTCGGCACCCCAACAAAGTAGGGATTTTCAGTGACTCTTCGACCTCTTTTCGCGGCCCTCGCCGTTGTCGCTCTGGCGGGATGTGCAGCCGATCCTGCGCCGAATGAACAAATGCGCCTGACCCAGCAAGCCTTGGAGCAAGCCAGTGCCGTGGGCGCCAACGCGGATGAATCGCCTGAATTGAAACTGGCCGAAGCTAAATTCGCCCGAGCCAAGTCGAGCATGGCCGACGAGTCCTACAAAAACGCGCGTATGCGTTTCGAGCAAGCCGAGCTGGACGCACGCCTGGCCGAAGCCAAGGTGCTGACGCGCAAGAGCCAGGAACAACTGAACGTGCTCAACACCCGTATCACCCGCCTGCGCAAGCAATTGCAGTTGGGGGAAGCCCAATGAGCCCGATGATCCGCGGTTTGAGTTGTGCGGTGCTATTGGGCACTGCCGTGCTGGGCGGTTGCGCCAGCCATCCCGATAGCGAACAGGCCTTGCAACAGGCGGGCACTGACTTCCAGAGGGTCAAGGAAGACGCCAACGTGTTGCGCATCGCCCCCAAGGACGTGATCCGTGCCGGTGAATCCCTGGCCCGTGCCGACCGCTTGTCCACTTATTTGGGCAGCGGCTCCGACGTCGTGCATTACGCCTACCTGAGCCAGCGCTACAGCGCCATTGCCCGCGAGCACACCGAGCAGGCCCTCAACGAAGAGCGCGCCGCCAAGCTCGAGCTGGAGCGCCAGCGCCTGCAACTGGCCCTGCGTGAAAGCAAGCTGATCAGCGTGCAGCAGCAGGGCAAGTGGCTTGAAGAACAGATCGCCACCCTGGCCACCACCCAGACCGATCGCGGCCTGGTGATGACGTTGGGCGACGTGCTGTTCGATACCGGTGTGGCAGAACTGAAAAACTCGGCCAACCGTACCGTGCTGAAAATCGTACAGTTCCTGCAATTGAACCCCAAGCGCGTGGTGCGCATCGAGGGTTATGCCGACAACACGGGCGGTGAGCGGGAAAATCTGAAACTGTCCCGCGACCGTGCGCAGTCGGTGGCGGATGTGCTGGTGGACCTGGGGATCGACGAAAAACGCATCCAGGTTGAAGGTTATGGTGACCAGTACCCGGTGGAGGCCAACGCCTCCGAGCGGGGCAGGGCGCAGAACCGTCGTGTGGAAATTGTGTTCTCGGATGAGAAAGGCCAGCTGGGCGCTGCTCGGTAGGCGTCTGGTACCGATCAAGCCCACATTTGTTTGGTGTACACCGTTACAGTTTTTACTGTCACTCCCGCGCGCGCTCGACTATTGTGGCAACTGTCCCCGTACACTTCTAAACTGTGCTGGTATGTTTCACACAAAAATAAAATACCCGTGAAATCGAGTGCTGCGTCATGACCAATCTGTTGCTTTACCAACGTATTGCCCAGCAACTGGCTGAAGATATCCGGCGCGGTGTCTATCAACCGGGCGAGCGCGTGCCTTCGGTGCGCAAGATGAGCTCGCAGTTGAACGTGAGCCACGCCACGGTGTTGCAGGCCTACGCCAACCTGGAAGACCAGGGGCTGATCCGGGCGCGGCCGCAATCCGGCTATTACGTGCACCAGACGCCAGCACTCACCGCGCCGACGCCGGACATCGCACGGGTCGAACGCCCAGGGTTGGTCACCCGCAGCAGTATCATCCAGCAGGTATTGGGCGAGTCGCGGCGCGAAGGCGTGTTCCCATTGGGCGCTGCTGTGCCCAGCGTGGACTACCTTCCGGTACGCGCATTGCACCAACAGTTGGCAAAGGTCACGCGCTTCCAGAGCCCGCGAGCGTTCAGTTACATGTTCAGCCCCGGCTTTGAGCCGCTGCGCCGCCAGGTGGCGATCCGTATGCGCGATGCGGGCGTGGTGGTGGACCCTTCCGAAGTCGTGATCACCCACGGGTGTGTCGATGCCTTGCAGATGTCACTGCGGGTGCTGACACGGCCTGGCGACTTGATTGCCGCTGAATCGCCAACCTATTACGGCTTGCTGCAGTTGGCTGACTTGCTGGGGCTCAAGGTCATCGAGATCCCCAGCGACCCATCCACCGGCATGAGCCTGGAAGCCCTGCAACTGGCGGCTAACCAATGGTCGATCAAAGCGCTGGTGCTGACCACGCGCCTGAGCAATCCCTTGGGCGGCACCATGCCCGAGGAACGTCAGAAACAGTTGCTGCGCCTGGCTTCGGATTTCGATATCCAGATTGTCGAGGACGATATCTACGGCGAGCTGATGTTCGAACTAGGCCGCACCAAGGCCCTGAAAGCCTATGACCGCCTCGACCGAGTTATCTATTGCTCGAGCTTTTCCAAGACGCTGTCCCCCGGTGTGCGCATCGGCTGGATGATCGCCGGCAAATACCAGCAGGAGCTGCAGCGCCTGCAAATGTTCAGTACTCACTCGGCGTGCAGCGTCACTCAGATGGGCGTTGCGGCCTATCTGGAAAACGGCGGCTACGATCGGCACCTGCGCTATATACGCCAGGAGTACCGCAAGAATCTCAGCGCGTTCCAGCTCGCGGTGCAGCAATATTTCCCGGAAGGCACGCAGATGACTCGCCCGACCGGCGGCTTCATTTTGTGGGTCAGTTTACCCGGACGGGTCAATACCCAGGAACTGCATGTACGCGCACTGCAACAGGGCATCAGCATCGCACCAGGCCTGATCTTCAGTAACACCGAGCAGTTCAACCATTGCATTCGCCTCAACTGCGGTACGCCCTGGAACCGTGAGGCAGAGCGGGCGCTGATGACGCTGGGTATGCTTGCCAGCCAGCTTTGCCAGGAAACGGCAGCCGGCCTTTGAGGCGCACAAAGGGGGAAAATCCTATAGCACGCTAATCAGCGCACTTGTCATGCCGTGCACAACAAGCGAGCATATGGCCCTCTGCCGTTAATGCTGTAGGCAATATGACCTCGATTTTTCGCGCTGTTTGTGTGATTGGCCTGTTAAGCCTGTGCAACTTCAGCACCGCGCTGGCGGCAGCACCTGTGAGCGAAACCAAGCCAACTGCCAGTTCGAAACAGAAAACCTCTGCCAAGAAAGCTCCCGCCGTGAAGAAACAAAGTGCTGCGGCCAAAAAACGTGCGGCAAGTCGATCCAAATCGTCCCGTGAAGTGGCGCAGACACAATTGCCGCCGGCACAGTTGGATCTGTCATTGCCAACGGACATGGTCAGGCACCTTCAGCCCATTGGCACCATGGCCAAGCCCAAAAGCGTGCCCCTGCTGCCGCCGATGTTTGGTGCGAAGCCCACCGACAACAGTGCATTTCAGATCAACGGCCGCCTGCTCAGCAATGAGATGAAGCTGCAGTTGCGCAATGAAGAGCGGCGTGAAGTGGAAGGCGCAGCGTTGGAGTTCGAGTTCAAGCAGTAAACTTTTCTCACCTACGTGACGCCGCCCTCCGACCATCTGTCGCAGACTGGTCAGTCACGTTTGTTTTCTGCGAAAAACCCCTGTTAGACCATTTTAAAACGGCTGTTTAAGGGCGTACTCTAGCCCGGCCATCCACATTGAGTCGTCGAGGACCTGCTGGTCATGAATTGCCGTGAAGGCTGTGGCGCTTGCTGCATCGCCCCCTCCATCAGCTCGCCGTTACCTGGAATGCCACAGGGCAAACCGGCCGGCGAACGCTGCCTGCACCTGTCGGTCGAACAGCTATGCCAGCTGTTCGGGCAACCTGAACGCCCGGCGGTGTGCAGTGAGTTCAAGGCGGACATCGAGGTCTGCGGCACCGACCAGGCCGATGCCATCCGTCTGATCGGCTGGTGGGAGCAGATGACGGCGGCTTGATGGGCTTTACTCTCGTAACTTCAACAATAAGGAATACACCTATGGGTTCGCTGAAACGAATGGCTGTGTTGTGCGGTTTTACGGTGTTGTTTGCTGCTACTGCCCAGGCTGAGGATTGGCAAGTCGCCAAGGACGAAGACGGTATCAAGGTGTCCCTGAGCGAAGTTGCCGGTTCCAAGTACAAGGCGTATCGCGGTGTGACCTTGGTCAAGGCGCCGGTTGCCAAGATTGTTGCGCTGCAGGAAGACGTAGTGGGTGCCTGCAAATGGATTCACGAGTGCAAATTGCAAAAACTGCTGAAACACGAGGGTGACGTCAGCTACACCTACACCCAGTTCAATGCTCCGTTCCCCGTCAGTGATCGTGATTCGATCCTCAAAATCACCACCTCGAAGGGCGCTGACGGCAGCGTGACCCGAACCTTGCTGGAGGTCCCGACCTATCAGCCAGAAGAGAAAGGCTTCGTACGGGTTGCCCAAGTCGAAGGCTTCTGGAAACTGGTGCCAAAAGGCGACAACCAAACCGAAGTCACTTATCAGGTGCACACCGAGCCAGGCGGCAGCGTGCCATCGTGGTTGGCCAACAAGTTCGTGGTGGACGCGCCGTTCAACACGTTGAAAGCCTTGAAAGAACACGCTGAAAAATAAGCGCAATTGATCCGGTGCTTCCTGCCCAGAGTGGAACGTTTGCTGACCCCTCAAGGTCCAGATAAATGTGAGCCCACACGCGGGCTTTTTCGAGGAGGCACCGATGCAAAAGTGGCAGATTACTTTCGTTGATGATCACGGCGTACAGTCCGTGGAGCAGTTCACCTGCGAACAACAACCTAGCCGCGAAGATGCTGCGCACATGATTCGCAACAAACTGGTGCCTGTCGCCGCCGAACTCGACCTCAACGACCTTGAGGGCCGTCAGTCCGATCCTACGGTCAAGATCCTCAAAGACCAGAACAGTATCCAGATCCTCGACATCTCTCCTGTTGTCTGAACATTCGCTGTACACCCTTCAAGCACCTCTGGTGGAGGCGATAGCTTCGCGCTACTCTGCAAGTGAGATCAGCGAATGAATCGCTAGGTACTGGTCTTGTCAGCTACATGCTTGTTTTCCAGCGGTGATGTTATTGCCGTAGCTCCTACGCCATTGCGGCGTGGGCTTCGGGAAGCACGGAAAGTCTATCCATCAGTTTGAGGAGCACTTTTCATGAGCACAGCCTATCAAGAAGACATCAGCACCAATGTTCTGCGCCGCATGAAAGAAGGCGGTTTTGACTTTTCACGTTTCCACCCCATTGAGTTCTACGCCATTTTTCCTGATGAAGAACGGGCGCGCAGGGCTGCGGGTGAGTTTCGTGGGGAATCCCTGAATGCCCAAGTCAGTGCGCGCGACGATGGTGCCTGGTACTTGGAACTGAGCAAAATCATGTCTGCCACCTACGACGGCATAGGAGACTTCGAGCAAGACTTTGGGGCGGTGGTCGAGCCGCTGGGCGGGATCATCGAGGGGTGGGGCGTGAAGCAGGAGGTGCGTGGGTTACCCATGTAGCAGCGAGCAGTATGAGAAACACAGCGTATCGGCTGACCTTTGGGTCGGCCGATTTTGTTTGTGGCGTCCACCCAGGTCTTTTCAGCGCCCAAAAAAAGCCACCCGAGCAGGGTGGCCGAAAGGGAAGACCGGGAGGTCGGTATACGAAGCACTACGTTACCGATCGCGCAAAGGGTTGAGCTGTAGGACACGTCCTATTCAGCAGATGTTGATGATTATCCGTAGGCTTGTCCGGGCAGCGAAATCAACTCTGGCTATGCTGTTGATAGTCAAAGCCCGCATTGCGATGAAGCAGGGGGCAGTGCACCGGGCATTCTGCGCACCAGGACGGTGCGAATGGATTTCGGTGGTTATTCAACTCACTGATTTTTAAGTGTTTATGCCGCTGGCACGGGCCTTGCGATGGTTCTAGCGCCCGGGTGACAAGGAGTTCGGCATGATCCGCACTTATTACGATGAAATGTACGACGGGGCAGGGCAGGTCCGGCCGCATTACCGCGAGTTCGCGCGCTGGTTGGCTGATACCCCTGCTGAACTGCTGGCCCAGCGTCGGCGTGAGGCCGATTTGCTGTTTCACCGCGCCGGTATCACTTTCACGCTCTACGGGGACGAGCAGGGCACCGAGCGCCTGATTCCATTCGACACCATCCCGCGCAGCATTCCCGCCAGCGAATGGCGGATTGTCGAGCGCGGCTGCATCCAAAGGGTCAAGGCGCTGAATATGTTCCTCGCCGACCTGTATCACGAGCAACGCATCATCAAGGCCGGGATCATCCCAGCCGAACAGGTATTGGCCAACGAGCAATACCAACTGGCTATGCAGGGTTTGAATGTGCACCGCGACTTGTATTCCCACGTCTCCGGTGTCGACCTCGTACGTGACGGCGACGGCACGTACTACGTGCTTGAAGATAACCTGCGTACCCCGAGCGGCGTCAGCTACATGCTCGAAGACCGCAAGATGATGATGCGCCTGTTCCCCGAGCTGTTCGCCGCCCAGCGTATTGCGCCCATCGATCATTACCCCAACCTGCTGCTCGACACCCTGAAAAGCTCCAGCCCCCTGGATAACCCCAGCGTGGTTGTGCTGACCCCGGGACGCTTCAACAGCGCGTTCTTTGAACATGCGTTCCTGGCCCGGGAAATGGGCGTGGAGCTGGTGGAAGGCGCCGACCTGTTTGTGCGCGATGACCGCGTATTCATGCGTACCACCGATGGCCCCAAGGCCGTGGACGTGATCTACCGCCGCCTCGACGATGCGTTCCTCGACCCATTGGCCTTCAACCCGGATTCCATGCTCGGCGTGCCTGGCCTGCTCGCGGCTTATCGCTCGGGCAACGTAGTGCTGGCCAATGCCATCGGCACCGGGGTGGCGGATGACAAGTCGGTGTACCCCTTCGTCACCGAGATGATCCGTTTTTACCTGGATGAAGAACCCATCCTGAAGAACGTTCCGACATTCCAATGCCGTAAGCCTGACGAACTGTCCCACGTGTTGGCTAACCTGCCGGACCTGGTGGTGAAGGAAACCCAAGGATCCGGTGGCTACGGCATGCTGGTCGGCCCGGCGTCCACGAAGGCCGAAATCGAAGCCTTCCGTGCGCGCATCAAGGCCAAGCCCCATGCGTATATCGCCCAACCGACCCTGTGCTTGTCCACCTGCCCGACCTTTGTCGAAAACGGCATTGCGCCGCGCCACATCGACCTGCGCCCATTCGTATTGTCGGGCAAGGAAACTCGTGTAGTCCCAGGCGGGCTGACCCGTGTGGCATTGCGTGAAGGTTCGCTGGTGGTCAACTCGTCCCAGGGCGGCGGCACCAAAGACACCTGGGTGGTCGAGGACTGATGCCATGTTGAGTAGAACTGCCTCGGATTTGTACTGGATGTCGCGCTACCTGGAACGCGCGGAAAACCTCGCGCGCATGCTTGATGTCAGCTATTCGCTGTCGCTGATGCCTCAAGATGGGCGCGGTGATGGCCTGCATGAACTGGCCATGCCGCTGTTGATCACCGGCACCCTGGAGGATTACCACGCGCGCCACGGCGAGTTGCACGCCGAACGGCTGTTGCACTTTTTTGCCCTGGACGCGGCGAACCCGGCCAGCATCTACAGCTGTCTCGGCGCAGCGAGGGCGAGCGCCCATGCGGTGCGTGGGCGAATTACCGCCGACATGTGGGAAAACATCAACGCTACCTGGCTTGATATTCGTGACATCGCTCAGCAGGGCTTGAGCCGCTATGGCATGAGCCGGTTCTGTGAGTGGGTCAAGGAACGGTCCCACCTGTTCCGTGGTGCCACCTACGGCACCATCATGCGTAACGATGCGTTCCGGTTCATTCGCCTGGGCACCTTTATCGAACGTGCCGATAACACCCTGCGCCTGCTGGACGCCCGCTATGAAATGGCCGGCGACCAAGCCGAAGCCGTCAGCGATGGCACGGCCCACGCCTACTATCAATGGAGCGCTTTGCTGCGCGCCTTGTCGTCGTTCGAGGCCTACACCGAGATTTACCGTGATGCCCCCGGCGCCCGGCAGGTCGCGGAGTTACTGCTGCTACGCGCCGACGTACCGCGTTCATTACGCGCCTGCAGCGAAGAAATTGACCAGATCCTCGCCAGCCTGCCCGGCCTCAATGGCCGACCGGCCCAGCGCCTGGCCGCCGAGATGGACGCGCGCCTGCGCTTTACCGCCATCGATGAAATCCTCGAGGAAGGCCTGCACGCCTGGCTGACCGACTTCATTCCCTTGGTTCGCCAGTTGGGCGACGCCATCTACAGTTCCTACCTGGAGGCCGCATGAGACTCTCCATCAGCCACGAAACCACCTACCACTACGAAGACCAAGTGCGCGCCAGCATCCAGTACCTGCGTCTTACACCTCACGACAGCGAGCGCCAGCGCGTACTCAGTTGGGAGCTCGACCTGCCGCGTCCGGTGCGCGCCCAGGTGGACCCGTTCGGCAACATCCTGCACGTGCTGACCCTGGATGAACCGCACGACGCCATCATCATCGGCGCCCGCGGCCAGGTGGATATCGACGAGTTGCGCGAGGCCGAACATGAGAGCCAGTCGGCGTTCCCGTTCCTGCGTTGCACCCGTCTGACCGAGCCTGATGACGCCCTGCGCGGCTTTGCCCACCAGCACTGCCATCAACGCCGCGACCGTACAGCGCTGATTGATTTGATGCATGCGCTTAACCAGTCGATGGTCTACACGCCTGGCGCGACCGACGTCGACACCTGTGCCGCCCAGGCCTTCGCTGGCCGTGCAGGCGTGTGCCAGGACCACACCCATGCGTTCCTGGCGTGTGCGCGTAGCCTTGGGATCCCTGCGCGCTATGTGTCGGGGTATTTGTACACTGAGGACAGTACGCACCTGGCCAGCCACGCCTGGGCCGAAGCCTGGCTGGATGACGCGTGGTACAGCTTTGATGTGACCAACCAACTGGCCCGGCCGGAGCGGCATTTGAAACTGGCGGTGGGGTTGGATTACCTCGATGCTTGCCCGGTACGCGGCATGCGCCGGGGCGGTGGGCATGAGCAGATGCATGCCAAGGTGTTTGTGGCGCCGACGCCGGTGATTTCCGTCCAGCAGCAATAACGGATGTAGTGAGCGGGCAAACCCGCTCTACAATTTACGCCCCGCCATATGCTTCAAATACCTCACCAGCAAATCCAGCTCACCATCCGGCAACACACTGGCCGCAAATGCTGGCATCTTCGCCTGCGGCCAATGCCGCAAACTCTGTGGGCCGCGGATATAGCGCTTGAGGAAATCACCGCCAAAATACTCGGTGGGGTTATAGGGAATATTCAAGTCCGGCCCCACCTGCGCGTCACCGGCACCGTTGAGGCGATGACAGGCCAGGCAATTTTTCTGGAACAGCGCAAAGCCCTGATTGATCGGGTCATTGGCCGCCAGTTTCGGGTCGGGCAACAACGCCGGAAAGCGCTCCGCCACGGTCTTCAATTGTTTGATCCCTGAGATCTGGAACGGCCACTGCTCAGGGCTGATATGCCCGGCTTGCGGATCGGTCCACACCAGATAGAACGGCCCGGCACTCGGTTTGCCTTCCGTCAATGCAGGCCACGGTTGAGCGGGATCTTCCACCGCCAGCCAGGCACGTGCGCCCTGTTTTTCCAGCAGCGGTGCGGCCGTGAGCTCGGCGGCGAAACCATCCAAGGCAACAGCCTGCAGGTGGTTCTCAGGTTTCAGTCCCGGTAGGAGCAAGGCCAGCGGCACTGCCCGATAAGTCATAGTGCGCTTGTAGGAAACGTCATCAACGATCTGCACCGTTTGCGCGTGCGGATGCTTGAGCAAGTCGGCGGTCTGCCAGGTCTTGCTGCTGTGGTCGAGCTCGATGGTCAATTGCGCCGCCGACGCGGGCAGGCCGATCAGCAAGGCGAATAGAGCGAAGATGGCTTTCAAGAGGGAGGCCCGGTGTGCAGTGGCGAGGGTGCTCACGATACCGGAAATCCATACATAAAAAGGCAGCCCCTGCAGGACCGCTATGCGCAATGTCCCGGCAGGTGCTGCCAAAAGCGGCAAACCCGGTGCTGTGTAGGCGCGGAATGTGAGTGTTGAGGAGTCACCCAATAACCTTGGTCAAGTTGGGCAAGATCAGGATCAGTGTGGTGGCGAATAGAATAAGTCCCGCCTGACGTACTTTCGAATGTTTGAACATGGCTGACTGCCTTTTGTTGTTATTTCTGAGCGTCAAATGCGTGCCGGTTTTATTTCAGTATGGCGAGATGACGTGTCACTTTTCTTACAGCTGCTCCAGCAAAACCCGGCAGCAGCTTCTTACTGATTCAACCTTAGAGCCCTCGTTCTTCGTGGCTTAGACCTATTTCATATCAGCCAATCAGCAGTTCAGCTTAAATAGGCATGAGGCATAACGCCATCTTGGCGCCAATGCCTTGGCTAGACAGCTAAAACGATTAACCACGCAATTACCTTAGGAGGCTACCGTTCGTCCGAGCGTGGGGGTCAAAAGCAATGAGCGCATCCGTCATTGAAACCGTGTCAATCGGGCCTAAGGTAGAGGCATCCATGCACAGCGGTTCGAGGACGTCATGACCCAAGCTTTGATCTTTGATGCGATACGCACGCCCCGTGGCAAAGGCAAGGCGGACGGCGCCTTGCACAGCGTCAAACCAGTGAACCTGGTGGCTGGTTTGCTCACGGCGCTGGCCCGGCGCAACGACCTCGACACCCATCAAGTGGATGATATCGTGCTCGGCTGCGTGACCCCGGTGGGCGATCAGGGCGCCGACATTGCCAAGACCGCCGCTCTGGTGGCGGATTGGGACATCAGCGTTGCCGGTGTACAAGTCAACCGCTTCTGCGCCTCAGGCCTGGAAGCGGTCAACCTGGGTGCGATGAAAGTCCGCTCCGGCTTCGAAGACTTAGTCGTGGTCGGTGGCGTCGAGTCCATGTCCCGCGTGCCCATGGGCAGTGATGGTGGCGCCTGGGTTCTGGACCCGCAAACCAATATGCACAGCCATTTCACCCCCCAGGGCATTGGCGCTGACCTGATCGCGACCCTGGAAGGGTTCACCCGAGAGGACGTCGACACCTTTGCCCTGCATTCGCAGCAGAAAGCGGCCAGGGCGCGTGCAGACGGTTCCTTCAACAAATCGCTGATCGCGGTGCAGGACCAGAACGGCATTGTGCTGCTGGACCAAGACGAATTCATCCGCGGCGATTCCACTCTCGAAGGCCTTGGCAAGCTCAAGCCGAGCTTCGAAATGATGGGGCAGATGGGCTTCGACGCCACCGCGTTGCGGGTCTACAGCCACGTTGAGCGCATCCATCATGTACATACTCCCGGCAACAGCTCCGGCATCGTCGATGGCGCCGCGCTGATGCTGATCGGCTCCGAGGCCATGGGCCGCGAGCTGGGCCTGCAACCGCGCGCGCGCATCGTCGCCACGGCGGTCACCAGCACCGACCCCACCATCATGCTCACCGGCCCCGCGCCGGCAACGCGCAAAGCGCTGGCCAAGGCCGGCTTGCGTGTCGAAGACATCGACCTGTTCGAGGTCAACGAAGCGTTTGCCGCTGTCGTGCTCAAATTCATCAAGGACATGGGCATCGACGCTGCGCGGGTCAACGTGAATGGCGGCTCGATCGCCATGGGCCACCCGCTCGGCGCCACCGGTTGCGCGATCCTCGGCACCTTGCTCGACGAGCTGGAAGTACGCCAGCAGCGCTACGGCCTGGCCACGCTATGTGTCGGCGGTGGCATGGGCATCGCCACCATCATCGAACGCCTCTGAGCCCAAGGAATATGTCATGACCCAAGCAATTCGTTACGAACAAGGCCAGGACGGGATCGTGGTGCTGACCCTCGACATGCCCGGCCAGAGCGCCAATACCATGAACGGCGTGTACCGCGGGGCCATGGCGGCAACGGTCGAGCGGCTGGAGGCGGAAAGGGACAGCATTGCCGGGGTGGTGATCACCTCGGCGAAGAAGACGTTTTTTGCCGGTGGCGACCTCAATGAACTGATCAAGGTCGACAAGCCCCACGCCAAGGATTTCTACAACGGTGTGTTGGTGCTGAAAGCGCAACTGCGCCGCCTGGAAAACCTCGGCAAGCCTGTGGTGGCTGCCATCAATGGCGCGGCGCTGGGAGGTGGTTGGGAGATTTGCCTGGCGTGCCACTATCGCGTCGCGCTGGATGACAAGTCAGTGCAGCTTGGCTTACCGGAAGTCACCTTGGGCCTACTGCCGGGCGGCGGCGGGGTAGTGCGCATGGTGCGCATGCTGGGGCTGGAAAAGGCTCTGCCGTATTTGCTGGAAGGTAAAAAAGTCAGGCCACAACAGGCGCTGCAAGCCGGGTTGATCAATGAGTTGGCGGCAAACCGCGAAGAGCTGCTGGCCAAATCCCGCGCCTGGATTCTGGCCAACCCGGATGCAAAGCAGCCTTGGGACACCAAGGCTTACCAAATGCCCGGCGGCACACCGTCCAGTCCAAAAATTGCGCAGATGCTGGCAATTGCGCCGTCGATTTTGCGCAGTAAAACCAATGGCTGTTTCCCGGCCCCGGAGAAAATCCTCTGCGCCGCCGTTGAAGGTGCCCAGGTAGATTTTGACACGGCGCACCTCATCGAGACTCGCTACTTCACCGAGCTGGTGACCGGGCAAGTGGCGAAAAACATGATCGGCACCTTTTGGTTCCAGCTAAACGAGATCAACGCCGGCAGTTCACGTCCGCAGGGTTTCGCGCCTTGCATCACCGGCAAAGTCGGTGTGCTCGGCGCTGGGATGATGGGCGCAGGCATTGCCTATGTCAGCGCCAGTGCAGGCGTCGAAGTAGTGCTCAAGGACGTCAACCTGGCGGCCGCCGAGAAGGGCAAGGCGCATTCCGCGGCGCTGCTGGACAAAAAGGTCAGCCGTGGGCAACTGAGCGTTGAGCAACGGCAAGCAATCTTGGCGCGGATTCATCCTACGGCCTCCGATACCGACCTGGCCGGCTGCGACTTGGTTATCGAAGCCGTGTTCGAAGATCGCGAACTCAAGGCTAAAGTCAGCGCCGCAGCGCAACGCGTAGTGGGTGCCGATGCGGTAATTGCTTCCAACACCTCCACCTTGCCCATCAGCGGGCTTGCTACAGCAGTGCCGGATCCAGGCAAATTCATCGGCCTGCATTTCTTCAGCCCGGTGGACAAGATGCCACTGGTGGAGATCATCAAAGGAGCGCATACCTCAGACGAAACCCTGGCCCGCGGTTTCGATTTCGTACTGCAAATCAAGAAAACCCCGATCGTGGTCAACGACAGTCGTGGCTTTTTCACCTCGCGGGTGTTCGGCACCTTTACCAACGAAGGCATCGCCATGCTTGGCGAAGGCGTGTCCGCACCGATGATCGAGACCGAAGCGCGCAAGGCCGGCATGCCGGTGGGCCCGCTGGCAGTGTCGGATGAAGTATCTCTGAGCCTGATGAGCCATATAAGGCAGCAGACGGCCAAGGATCTGCAGGCGGAAGGTAAGGCAGTGCCAGCGCATCCGGCGGCAGCGGTAATCGACCTTTTGGTCAACGAATACAAACGCGTCGGCAAGGCGGCGGGAGGCGGTTTCTATGAGTACCCCAACGGCGGGCAGAAGTACCTGTGGCCGGAGCTGAAAAGCCGCTTTGAACGGGCCGATCAACGCATCTCGCCACAGGACGTGCGCGACCGCCTGCTGTTTATCCAGGCCATCGAAACCGTGCGGTGTTTAGAGGAGGGGGTGTTGATGTCCACGGCGGACGCTAACGTGGGGTCGATTTTCGGCATTGGTTTCGCGGCCTGGAGCGGTGGCGCCTTGCAGTTCATCAACCAATATGGGCTGAACGATTTTGTCGCCCGCGCGCACTATCTGGCCGAGCAGTATGGCGAACGCTTCACACCGCCGGCTTTATTGCTGGAAAAAGCTGCCGAGGGTGACGTGTTCCGGTGATCAAGGGGGCTTGCCTTGAAGGGGTATTTCAAGGCAGGCTCTGGGGTGTGCATTATTCCCATCACCGTGTCAGGTATTTTTTATGTCGCTACGCGTCTGTATCCTGGAAACCGATATCCTGCGTCCAGGCTTGATCGATCAATACCAAGGGTATGGGCAGATGTTCAAGCGCCTGTTCTCCAAGCAACCTATACCCGCCGAGTTTGTCGTGTACAACGTGGTGAATGGCGAATACCCGTCGGACGATGAAGTGTTTGACGCGTACCTGGTGACCGGCAGCAAGGCCGACTCCTTCGGCACCGACCCTTGGATCCAGACCCTCAAGACCTATCTGCTCAAGCGTTACGAGCGCGGCGATAAGCTGCTCGGTATCTGCTTCGGTCACCAGTTACTGGCACTGCTGCTCGGCGGCAAGACCGAGCGCGCCGGCCAGGGTTGGGGCATGGGCATTCACGATTACAAGCTCGACGCCAAGGCGCCGTGGATGAGCCCGGAAGTGGAAGAGCTGACGCTATTGATCAGCCACCAGGACCAAGTGACCACGCTGCCGGAAAACGCCACGGTCATCGCGTCCAGCGCGTTTTGCCCGTTCGCCGCGTACCACATCGGCGATCAAGTGCTGTGCTTCCAAGGCCACCCGGAATTTATCCACGACTATTCCCGCGAATTGCTGGAGATTCTTCAGACAACGCTGGGTGAAAAGGTCTACACAAACGGTGTCGCCAGCCTTGAGCGCGACCACCACGGCACCACTGTGGCGGAATGGATGATGCGCTTTGTGGCACACCAGCCCGAGGCCCGGGTTTAAAGCCATCCCGAACGCTTGAAGCTGGCCCACAGGCCGGTGCAACCGGCCGCAATAAACCCGAGCACCGCAAAATAGCCGTAGTGCCAGTGCAGCTCGGGCATGTTCTGGAAGTTCATCCCATAAATCCCCGCCACCGCGGTGGGGAACGCCAGGATTGCCGCCCATGCGGCGAACTTGCGCTGCACCACGCTCTGGCGCGAGGCCTCCAGTAATACACCGATCTCGATGGTCTGGCTGGCGATATCGCGCAGGGTGGTGAGGTCTTCCATCTGCCGTGTCACGTGGATCTGCACGTCACGGAAATACGGGCGCATGTTCTTGTCGATAAACGGGAAACTCAGCTTCTGCAGCTCCTGGCTGATCTCCACCATCGGCGCCACGTAACGCTTGAGCCGCAGCACGTCGCGACGTAGGCCGTGGATCTTCTGGATGTCGCGTTCACTCAGCGAACTGCACAGCACGTTACGCTCCAGCTCATCGATCTCGGCATGGATCGCTTCACTCACCGGCTGGTAGTTCTCGGTGACAAAATCCAGCAGCGCATAGAGTACGAAATCTTCCCCATGCTCCAGCAACAGCGGTCGCGCCTCACAGCGTTGGCGCACAAAGCCGTAGGACGCCGAGTGACCGTTGCGTGCGGTGATGATGTAGCCATTACCGGCAAAAATATGGGTTTCGATAAACTCCAGCTTGCCGTTCTCGCGCACCGGTGAATAGGTGACGATAAACAGTGCATCGCCGAAGGTTTCAAGCTTGGGGCGGCTGTGTTTTTCCAGAGCGTCTTCGATGGCCAGCTCATGCAGGTTGAACTGGCGTTGCAAGTTGGCCAGTTCCTGGGCGTTGGGTTCTTCCAGGCCGATCCATACAAAGTGACCGGGTTTGGCGGCCCAGGCGGCGCCTTCGTCGAGGGTTATATCAGAGACTTTCTTACCGGCGCTGTAGACGGCGGCCGCAACAACTCTACCCATGGTGCTGATCACTTCTTATTGGGGGGACAGATGTTGGGCAGCTTAGCTTGAATGGCGTTCCGTTGTAGCTGCCGTTGTTGTGAGCGAGCTTGCTCGCGCTGGGGTGCGAACCGCCCACGATCGTTATTCAGGCCGCCCGCAACTCGCGATCCATCCGCGCAATGCATTCATCCATCTGCGCATAACAAGCCTGCATCAACGCCGGGATGTCATCCACCGTCATGCCTTTAGTAGGAATTGGCGGCAACGAACGTATGAGCACATCACCACTGTTCCAGCGATTAAGCCGCATGTGAGTGACGTAATTGCTGACACACACCTGCACGATCGGCACACCCGCCGCGATCGCCATATGGAACGCCCCCTTCTTGAACGGCAGCAAACCGTTACCCAGGTTGCGCGTACCTTCCGGGAACACCCATATCGACGTGTCTTTATGTTGCAGCGTCTGGGTCGTGGTGAGCATCGCACGGCGCGCCTTGTGCGCATTGCCCCGGTCGATCAACACATTGCCCGCCAGCCAGAATAACTGGCCGAACAGCGGCACCCATTTCAGGCTTTTTTTGGCGATACATACCGTGCGGTACGGCACCACATTGCCAACGACGAACAGGTCATAGTTGGACTGGTGGTTTGCGATCACCACGCAGGTGCCGGGCTTATTGCGCAGCGAGTCCACATCGGCTTTTACGTTCAAACGCAGAATCCACATGGCCGGCAGCGCGTAAAGGTAGGCACACAGGCGGCTGTTGTCCGGATTGAATGGCCGGCAGATACCTACTAGCACACCCAGCACACCGGCGAGCATAAAGTGCAGGCTCATCAACAACATACGCAACAGATAAAGCATCGACACGGCCTATGGAGACAAAAGGTGGCGCAGTGTACGGATGTGCACTGGATTCGGCAATTACCCCGGTATAGGTAGGAGATAGCCGATGTTTTAGTGCATGTTTCAACATCTGCCGACACTGGCAGGCTAGAGGGGCTGAAGATCGTTCGGTTTGAAGTCTAAGAAAAAGCCCGACTCAAGGTCGGGCTCTGGCGTATCAGATGTAGGGGTTTAGCTCAGGATATGCCCTTGGTCGTGGATGATTGCATCGTCCAAGGCCTCCAGCAGTTCCTTGCGCACCTTCAACTTGGTGTGCTTGTGGGCGTTCATATTAAGCTTCTTCAACTGACGCGCTGCTTCCAGCGCCGCTGCCTGCAACTCCTCCGGTGCGACCACCTTATCGAGGAAGCCAGCTTGCAGTGCACCCTGTGGGTCGAACATCTCGGCATTGATCACCGAACGGTGAAACGCCGACTTGCGTAGCCGATCCCGCGCCAACTCGATACCCGCGTGGTGCATGGTCATGCCAATCGCGACCTCGTTCAGGCCAATGCTGAACGGGCCTTCTACCCCAATCCGATAATCCGCCGACAACAGCAAAAACGCGCCCTTGGCCACCGCATGCCCAGGGCACGCCACAATAACCGGAAACGGGTGCGACAACAGACGACGCGCCAACGTCGAACCCGACGTCACCAGGCCGATTGCTTCTTTAGGGCCGGCAGTCATCACCTTCAAATCATAACCACCCGACAGAATCCCCGGCGTGCCGGTGATCACCACTACCGCCCGGTCCTTCTCCGCCTGGTCCAGCGCTTCATTAAAGGCACTGACCACAGCAGGAGAAATGGCATTCACCTTGCCGTTGCTCAAGGTCAGGGTCGCGATACCGTCTTCGAGGTGGTAGGCAATCAACTCACTCATCACGCGGTTCCTTGTAGGATTTGTTATAGAAGGCTTGTTAATAGACGTGCATGCGCAGACGTTACCCACCACGCCCGCGCCGGTAAAGCGCTGTGACTGACTGGCCAGTCAGACTTTTCCCGCACACAGGCGGCTGGAATGCCTGGGGCAGGGCTCAATGACTGCCCCAGACGCGCGCCGCTGATGCCTGAGAATGGCACAATCACCACCCCTCGCCGGATGCGTCCAGGCATAACCGGCTAACCGCATGAAAATTCTGAAAAAAACCTTTGCCATCAGAAAGGCTTTCGACTACATTAGCGCGCCTCGACAGACTGAACTGGTTTGACGAGATACGGTGAAGTGTCCGAGTGGCTTAAGGAGCACGCCTGGAAAGTGTGTATACAAGAAATTGTATCGAGAGTTCGAATCTCTCCTTCACCGCCAAATTTGAAACGACAAAACCCCTGAAAACGTAAAAGTTTTCAGGGGTTTTGTGTTTTCAGAAGGTCAAAAAAGGCCCATATGGGAATATCCATGGGAACACAGGCTGCTGGTATGGCCGTCTTCATTGATCCCTACTTGCTTCATTCCTCGCGCCTAGCGCTGAGACGCAACGTCTCACCGTCTCGTGTCTACCTAATCTGGTCTGACCTGCAGCGTCTCACCTGAACTCGATCCTCGCCATTCTTGAGTACCCATCCCGCCGCTCTAAAAAAGGGTTGCCCAGGTGTTTTTGCGGATCTGGCACCGGCCTTGCTCTGCCTCCAGTACCCAGCCCGACTGGTCAACCAATAATAAAAAGAAGTGCCCTATGTCTCGCTCAATCGACTGGTTTTGGCCGCTGTGCAATAGCACTGAGGCCTCTGCCGGCGGACGGTTGCGGGGCGCCAGGATCAACCGTCTCAAGGAGATGTCGCGATGACCCTTTCGATCAAACCGCAACGCAGCATGCGTGCCGCTGTCTGGCACGGCCGCAATGATATTCGTGTCGAGGATGTTCCGCTGCCGATTTCGCCGCCTGCTGGTTGGGTGCAGATCCGTGTGCAATGGTGCGGAATTTGCGGGTCCGATTTGCATGAGTACGTGGCGGGGCCGGTGTTCATACCGGTTGACGCTCCGCACCCGCTGACCGGGATTAAGGGCCAATGCATTCTCGGTCATGAGTTTTGTGGCGAGATCGTCGAACTCGGTGACGGTGTGCAGGGCTTCAGTGTCGGCGAACCGGTGGCGGCCGATGCGTGCCAACATTGCGGCACGTGCTACTACTGCACCCACGGGCTGTACAACATTTGCGAGAATCTGGCGTTCACTGGGTTGATGAACAATGGTGCCTTCGCCGAACTGGTCAATGTGCCAGCCAACCTGCTGTACAAGTTGCCGGCGAACTTTCCGGCCGAAGCGGGGGCACTGATCGAGCCGCTGGCAGTGGGCATGCACGCGGTGAAAAAAGCCGGAAGCCTACTCGGGCAACACGTGGTGGTGGTCGGTGCCGGCACCATTGGCCTGTGCACCATCATGTGCGCCAAAGCGGCCGGTGCGGCTCAGGTGATCGCTCTGGAAATGTCCGGATCCCGCAAGGCCAAGGCCCTGGAAGTGGGGGCGACGCATGTGCTCGATCCCAATCAATGCGACGTTATGGCTGAGGTACGACGCCTGACGGGTGGGCTCGGGGCGGATGTCAGTTTCGAATGCATCGGTAACAAACACACGGCCAAGCTCGCGATCGATTTGATCCGCAAGGCCGGCAAGTGCGTACTGGTGGGGATTTTCGAGGAGCCCAGCGAGTTCAACTTTTTCGAGTTGGTGGCCACGGAAAAGCAGGTACTGGGTGCACTGGCCTACAACGGCGAGTTCGCTGACGTGATCGCTTTTATCGCGGATGGACGGCTGGACATCACACCGCTGGTGACTGGGCGCATTCAGTTGGAACAGATCGTGGGTCAGGGCTTCGAGGAGCTGGTCAACAACAAGGAGCACAATGTGAAAATCATCGTGTCACCCGCTCGAGTCTGAAACGAGTGATGGGGGGCGTGATGCATTAAATCCACATTCAAAAAACCAAAACACCGGGCAATGCCCGGTGTTTTTTTATGCGTACTGCTTTATTTCGCAGCTTTCAACTTGACCACATCACCCGAAATCTTGGTGGTGTAACCGCTCAGCACCCAGGCCCAAAACCATTTTTCCTGGATCTGAGTGTTGATCAGCGCATCGCCGCCTTTTGCCTTGATGGCAGCATCCTGGGCGCGAACGAAACGGCTGTTCTGGCCGATTGGGATGACGCCGAACAGCATGATGCCAGTGGCGCTGGCTTCGCTGTGACCCAGCACAGTGTATTGGCTGCTGTCGTATTGCGGGGATTTGATAGCGGTGCCGGTGCAACCTGCGAGGGCGAGACCAAGAACGGCTGCGGCAACTGCTTTACTGACGTACTTCACTGTGTAACTCCATGGACTAAATATCGAGATCCAATTCTCGAGGGGGCGCTACTCTAGTTGCTCGGGCAACATATTGAAATCAATTGCCTGAAGATTTCATGTTCCGATACCTGCATGTAATCGGAAAAACAGTCAGGAGAACCAGATAGAGCGCGAGGCTGCAGTTCACCAGTCCAGCAACCAACCCAATGGCACCCAGCAACCAGGGCCACTCCGAAGACGTCAGCCCGGAAGGTTTCCAGCCGCACCCATCAGCAGTACGTTGTCGATAACAATGGTTTCCCCCGGCGCCCGCACGAGTACTTCCTTGTAGATAGATGGATAAACGGGACGGATTTGTTTGAGGTTTTACGCTATCGCGGTGTGATGGCAAAGGGCATTACAAATGCTGGTCATGAATTCCAGGACTTGCTAAGGTCGCCGCCTTTCCAACACGCCATTCAGAGGGATCTAAATGCATCCGGTGCTTCGCAAGACATTCGGCGGGCTTTCTGCCCAGTACTACATTCGCAATTTTCTGTTCGGGCTGATTTTTCCCGTGCTGATCTATACCGCGCTTACCCACTCGAAAACCGGAGTGTTCACAATGGGTGCTCTGTTTTATTGCGTGGTCAACAGCGTGCTTTACCCCTACGCACGCTTCGTTTACGAAAGCATCATGGATTACATCTTTGGCAACAACGTGTTCTTCGTGAATGCGATTCTGATGCTGATCGTCAAGGTGTTCACCATGGCGATCTGCTGGAGCATGGCTATTTTCATTGCGCCAGTTGGGCTGGCTTACTTGTACTTCCACCACAGCAGAGCGGCGAATCGGGCCTGATTCAGTTCAGCGCAAGTCAGTAGATCTGGTAGTTGGCCAGACTGCGATTACGGTGTGACAGTCAACGATGATGTTGAGTGATGGTCCGTCATCGCAGGTAAGCCAGCTCCTACCTTTGGCCTGCGCTATGTCAGATATGCAGCCACGCCAGGCTGCCCAGCACCACGGCTACGCCACCGGCCGTATACGACAGGCGTTTAAGCCATTCCTTACGCGTCAGCAAGGTAATCGCCGCCAACGAAATCGCGATCTGTATCGCCGTCATCGCCTGTGCCCAGCGATGATGCTGGTGCAGCGCCTGCTCCGACTTCTCATCCCACTGCGTTGACGTGGCTTCAAGCTTTTCGGCCTGCTTGCGCACGTCTTCCTTCTGGCCCTTGTAGCGCTCGATCTCTTCCTTGTAATGCACCGCGTCCACACCTGGAATGTGCGTGGCGAGTTCCGCGAGGTTTTGTCGGCTGGATTTGGCCTGGTAGTAATTCCACTGGTTGGCGGCTTCGGTCTTGAAAATGGCGGCGTTGTTTTTGTCCATCGCCGCTTCGCTTTCCGTGGAGCCGGCCTGGTAGCTGAGCATGGCGCCGAGGGTGGCCATGAGGGCGGTCATCACGGCGATACGACTGGCGAAATTGTCCCCGCGGCCGTGGGCATGTTCGGTGGTGTGTTCGACGTGTTTTTCGTGGGGGCTGGGGACTTCGAAGGCTTCGGACATGGCGGCGTCTATGAAGGGAATGAGGGAGTCTGATTCTTCACCAGCGAAGCTGTCTCAAGCCTGTACGTAACGCCGGATCAACCGCGCATACACCGCGATATTAATCATCAGCACCAGCGCGCCTAAGCCCAATTGGATCTGTGGGGTCAGCCCGGCGGGGTAGATGAGTATGAGGATGTAATGCTCGATGAACCCACTGCCATAACCGTCCTGCCCGGCGAGATGACGAAACAGGTTTTCCCAACGGGTTAATGGGCAAGGCAGGTGAAACACCTCGACGGCCACGCCCCATACAGCAGCAGGCAAGTGCAACCACATCACACTACGCCACTTAAGCGCGAGCAGGCCGCCAAACAGTACAAACAGGATGAAAGTCAGGTGGAACAGCACCAGGCTGTCGGCGGCTAGGCGGTAGAGCATCGCGGACACTTCGAAAGGGGAGGTGGATAGTCTAAAGGGTTGCTAGCTGACAAGCGTGGCCGTTATTGTGCTGAATCCTTTTAGTCCTTCCTCCAGGGTTCTGTAGTGATGAATGCACCGCATACCGCAGTCGGTCCGATCAAGGCCGTGATTTTCGACATGGACGGGTTGTTGCTGGACACCGAAGGCATCTACACCGAAGTCACGCAGATCATCGCCGAACGCTACGACCGTACCTATGACTGGAGCATTAAGCAGCACATCATCGGGCGTGGCGCTCAGGATTTGGCCGACTACGTGGTCAAGGCGCTGGATTTGCCTATCACACCGGCCGAGTTTCTCAAGATCCGTGAACCGCTGATGAGCGAGCGCTTCCCCAAGGCGTTGGGCATGCCCGGCGCCGAAGCATTGGTGCGGCACCTGAAAGCGCACAATATTCCGATTGCTGTGGGCACCAGTTCGTCGCGCAATTCGTTTGGTCACAAGACCACGTTGCACCGCGAATGGTTTGCCCTGTTCGACACCATCGTCACCGCTGACGACCCGGAAGTCGGCGCCGCCAAACCTGCGCCAGACATTTTCCTCACCGCCGCCCGCCGCCTGGGCGTTGCGCCCCAGGATTGCCTGGTATTCGAAGATTCGCCCTTCGGCGTGACCGCCGCGAAGGCTGCCCACATGACCGCCATCGCCGTGCCGGATGAAGCCATGGCCGACAGCAAATACCACCACGCCGACCAGATCATCCGCAAACTCGCGGATTTCGACCTGGCCGCCTACGGCCTGCCGCCGCTCTCCTGACCAAAACGCGGTCAAAAAAATGTGGGAGCTGGCTTGCCTGCTCCCACATTTGTTATGCGCTGAAGCCACCATCGATAGTCAAACTTGCACCGGTGATGTACCCAGCCTCCGGCCCTGCAAGGTAGGCCACAAAGCTGGCAATCTCCTCGACATGCCCATACCGACCCACCGCCATCAACCCAATCAGACTCTCGGCAAAATCACTGTTCGCCGGGTTCATATCAGTATCTACCGGCCCAGGCTGCACGTTATTGATGGTAATCCCGCGAGGCCCCAGATCCCGCGCCAAACCTTTGGTCAAGCCGACCAGCGCCGCCTTGCTCATTGCATAGGGGCCACCACCACCAAACGGCATGCGCTCGGCATTGGTGCTGCCAATGTTGATCACCCGGCCACCTTCACCCATGTGCTTGGCTGCTTCCTGGGTCGCGATAAACACACTGCGTACGTTGATGGCCAGGGTCTGGTCAAAATCTTCCAGCTTGAAATCTTCCAGCGGCGCAATGGCCAGCACGCCGGCGTTGTTCACCAGGATATCCAGGCGCCCAAAAGCTTCGACTGTAGCGTTGACTGCGTTGCGGATCGCGCCGGCATCGGCGCTGTCGGCATGAATCGCCAGGGCTTTGCCGCCTTCGCTGATCACGCTGTTCTGCAACGCTTCGGCCTTGGTGGCTGAGCTGACGTAGGTAAAGGCAACCGCTGCGCCCTGTGCTGCGAGGCGCTTGACGATGGCGGCGCCGATGCCGCGGGAACCGCCTTGAATCAAGGCGACTTTACCGCTGAGGTCTTGTGTGGTCATGTCGATCTCCTAACTGTTCAAGGCGGAATGCCTTGTTGTTGGAACCGAGTATCGACCTCACCCGCCCCCGTCGGTAGACCGTGATTGCTATAGTCTGTGTAAACCAAAAGTTTAGAGTAAGTGGCATGGAAAGCTTTGGCAGTATCGAATGCTTTGTGCGCAGCGCCGAAGGGGGCAGCTTTGCCGAGGCGGCGCGGCACCTTAGCCTGACCCCGGCAGCGGTAGGAAAAAGCGTTGCCAAGCTGGAGGCGCGTCTCGGTGTGCGCTTGTTCCAACGCAGCACCCGGCGCCTGACGTTGACCGAAGCCGGCAAGCTCTTTCTCGAAGAAGTGAGCGGCAGCCTCACCACCATTCAGAACGCCGTGGCCAACCTGGCCAGTGCCGAAGGGCGGCCGGTGGGGACGCTCAAGGTCAGCATGGGCCCGGTGTTCGGCAATCGGTATGTGGTGCCACTGCTGGGAGCGTTCATGCGGCGCTTTCCGGACATCAGCCCGGACTGGCATTTCGATAACCGCCAGGTCGGCCTGATCGGCCAAGGCTTTGACGCAGCCATCGGCGGTGGTTTTGAGCTGCCCCAGGGCGTCGTGGCCCGTAAGCTCACGCCCGCGCACCGCGTGTTGGTGGCCTCACCGGATTACCTGGCGCAACGCCCGCCGGTAGACACGCCTGAAGACTTGGCGCGTTGCACGGGCATCCTGATCCGCTCACCACAAACCGGTCGCATCCGTTCCTGGCAGTTGACCAGTATTGAAAGAGAGCAACGCCCGTTGATGCTCAAGCCAAGTATGACCATGAGTGACTCCGAAGCCGCCTGCTGCGCCAGCGGCCAAGGCCTGGGCATTGCCTTGGTGAGCATGCCGATGGCTGTGCCGTTCCTCGACAGTAGCGCCGTGGTGCGGGTATTGCCCGACTGGTATGTCGACGATGGCAACATCTCCATTTACTACGCCGAACACAAACTGCTGCCCGGCAAGACCCGGGCGTTTGTGGATTTCATCATCGAGCAGTTTGCCGAGCAGCAACTGAGCCAGCGATTTAGTGCCATCTGATCAAACTGTGGACCGAGGCGCGGCCATCGCGGGCAAGCCCGGCTCCCACAGATGATCGCATTCCAATGTGGGAGCTGGCTTGCCTGCGATGGCCACACCTCGGTCTACCGGCCGAACATGCCCGGCCAGCCAATGATTTTCTTCGGCCGCGGCGTCGCATACGTCCTGATCTTCGACGTCGACAACCGCAACCGTACCAAGGACTCAGCAATGGTCACCGCCGCCGTCACGCCATCCACCACCGGCACCCCGGTGCGCTGGCGAATCTGCTCATCCAGCCCGGCCATGCCACCACACCCCAGGCAGATCACCTCAGCTTTGTCCTCGCGGATGGCCAGTTCGGCCTGACGCACGATAGCCTCCATCGCCGCCAACGGGTCTTCTTCCAGCTCCAGCACCGCCATGCCACTGGCCCGCACCGAGGCGCAACGCTGGTACAGGCCGGCGAGTTTCAGGCGGTCTTCGATCAGCGGCACAGTGCGGTCCAGGGTGGTCACCACTGAGTACGCATGGCCCAGGAACATCGCGGTGCTGGCGGCGGCTTCGGTGATGTCCACCACCGGCACGTTGAGCAATTCTTGCAAACCTTCGCGACCGTGTTCGCCGTAGCCGGCCTGGATCACCGCGTCGAACGGCTGGTCGTAGGCCATCACCCGGTCCATCACCGCGAGGGCCGCCAGGTAGCTTTCAAAATTGCCCTCTACCGACTCCGCGCCGAAGTAGGGCGTGAGCCCGACAATCTCGGTGCCCGGCGCGGCCACAGCCCGTGCCTGCTGGGCGATGGTTTCAGTGATGGATTCGGTGGTGTTGACGTTGACCACTAGGATACGCATGGAATGTCCTTGATTAGTGACTGACGTTATCGACTGCAATGCTTTCGCCGCTGACATCGGCGTAGAACGGCTGGCGCTTGGCGATCAGCCCATACAGCAGCGCTGCAATACCGGCGCCAAACATCCAGGAAAACGGTGAGACGCTGGCGAAACCGGGCAGCAGGGCCAGGAGAATGGCGATCACTGCCGCAGGAACAAATGCCGCCACTGCACGTAAATTGACTCCGCGGCTGTAGTAATAAACACCACGGGGGTCTTCGCTATACAACTGTGGTACGTCCACCTGGGTTTTACGGATCAACCAGTAATCGACCATGATCACCCCGTACAACGGCCCCAGCAGTGCGCCCAGGCCAGACAGGAAATACACGATCACCAGCGGGCTGTTGTAGAGGTTCCACGGCAGGATCAATACGGCCACGGTGGCGCTGATCAACCCGGCGCGACGGAAGTTCAGGTACTTGGGCGCCAGGTTGCTCAGCACAAAGGCGGGCGCGACAAAGTTGGCCATGATGTTCACCGCCACGGTGACGATCAGGAACGCCAGGCAGCCCAGAACCAGAAACACGGTATTAGGGATGGCTGCGATGATCTCGGTCGGGCTTTCGATCACCCGGCCATTGAGCTGGAACTGCCCGCCGCACAGCAGCACCGTGATCGCAGCGAACACCAGAATATTCACCGGCAAGCCCCAGAAGTTGCCGACCTGAATGGTCTTGCGGCACGGCGAAGAGCGGGCGAAGTCGCAGAAGTTGAGAATCAACGTGCCGTAGATTGACAGCCACAGCGCGCCGCCGGCAAAGATATTGCGCCACATCTCGCCACCACTCAGCGGTTCACGGATCGACCAGGCTATATTGCCGCCGACCTGGAAGTACATCCAACCGGCCAACGAGGCTACCGTCAGCAGAATCACCGGCCCGGCGAAGCCTTCATAGCGGCGCACCATTTCCATGCCGTAGGCCAGGATCACCAGTTGCAACAGCCAGATCGCCACAAAACAGGCCCAGCCGAGGGAGGACAGACCGAGGATGGAGTTGTGGTCGTAGTCGGCGAAGCCTGGATGAATGGCTGTCAGCAACACGCGGAAAACCACCGAGGCAAGGTAGGTCTGGATACCGAACCAGGCAATCGCAATCACCGCGCGGATCAACGCCGGAATCTGTGCGCCATGAATGCCGAAACTGATGCGGCTGATCACCGGAAACGGTACGCCGGTCTTCTGCCCCATATAGCCCGACAAGTTCATGAAGAAGTACACCAGCGCCGCACCGATGCCGAGGGACAACAAGATCTGCCAGCCGCCCAGGCCCAATGCATACAAGCCAATGGCGAACGAGTAGTTGGCGATGTTGTGTACGTCGTTGGTCCATAACGCAAAGATGCTGTAGCGCCCCCAACGCCGGCCTTCGACCTTGGTGGGCGCCAGGTCCTTGTTATGTAGGCGCGGGCTGAGTACCAGCGGGCCCGGACGTGTCGCCTCGGGGTTCAGGGAGGAGGGCAGATCCAGTGCGATGTCATTCGAGAGGCTAGTACGCATTCCGGCAGGCTCCGGCACATCAGCAGCCGGGCCGCAGATGGCAAAGTGTATGTAGATTTTGTATTTATTGTATACAAAGCGTATTTCACCTTAAGCCACATACGTGCCAGTTTTCGATCTATGAAAACGACGGATAATTTCCTTTTTGTAGATTTTATAAATAACTCGCTGAATTAAAAGCGATATAAATTGACCGTTTGAACAGCTATTTATTTTTCTATGGGAGAGGGATAGATCACGACGGAAAACAGAGGGCGAGTAGAGGTGTTACGTTATGGTGCGCATCGAGGAGGATTGCACACATAAATGGCACCGATGGTTACATCTATGTGTACATTCTAGAGGTCAACACAAAACAAATGTGGGCGCTAAGGACTTAGGCCTTACTGATGATGTTCCCCGCATGCAACCCACATTCCTTCTGTGTAGCCTCTTCCCACCACCAACGCCCCTCGCGTTCATGCTGGTTCGGCAACACCGGACGCGTGCAAGGTTCGCAACCAATGCTGATGAAACCACGCTCATGCAAGCTGTTATACGGCAGCTCCAGCATGCGGATGTAACCCCAGACTTCCTCACTGGTCATCTGCGCCAGCGGGTTGAACTTGTACAAAGTGCGCTCAGGCGTAGAGAACGCCGTGTCGATTTCCAGTGCAGCCACCTGGCTCCGTGTACCCGGGCTCTGGTCGCGGCGCTGGCCGGTGGCCCAGGCATTTACGCCGGAAAGTTTGCGGCGCAGCGGCTCGATCTTGCGCACGCCGCAGCATTCGCCATGGCCGTCCTTGTAAAAGCTGAACAGGCCCTTCTCTTTGACGAAGGGCTCCAGCTTGCGCTGGTCTGGTGAGATCAACTCGATGTCGATCTTGTAGAAGTCGCGCACCTGCTCGATAAACCGGTAGGTCTGCGGGTGCAGGCGGCCGGTGTCGAGGCTGAACACTTTGACGTTCTTGTTCAGCTTCCAGGCCATGTCTACCAGCACCACGTCCTCGGCGCCGCTGAAGGAAATCCACAGGTCATCACCGAACTGGCTGAACGCCAGCTTGAGAATGTCCTGCGCAGACTTGTTGGCGTAAGTCGCGGCGAGTTCAACGACGTCGAAGGCTTGGTTCATCAGGACGGTTTCCTACAGGTCAGTGGCGCTGAGCGCTCTATAGGGGAGTGATGGTATCAAAATCCGCCCTGCGTTGCGGCGGCGAGCGTGAGTCGCTAGAGTTCGGCAGTCCTTTTGCCCGCTCAATCAACAACATCTAAATGGGAGTGTCTTGTGGAAATTGCCTGCCTTGACCTGGAAGGGGTACTGGTTCCGGAAATCTGGATCGCCTTCGCCGAAAAAACCGGTATTGAATCCCTGCGGGCCACCACCCGGGACATTCCCGACTACGACGTGCTGATGAAGCAACGCCTGCGCATCCTCGATGAACACGGGCTCAAGCTCGCCGACATCCAGGAAGTGATCGCCACCCTAAAGCCGCTGGACGGCGCTATCGAGTTCGTCAACTGGCTGCGTGAGCGCTTTCAGGTGGTGATCCTGTCAGACACTTTCTACGAATTCTCCCAGCCGCTGATGCGCCAACTGGGTTTCCCGACCCTGCTCTGCCACCGTCTGATCACCGACGAAACTGACCGCGTGGTGAGTTATCAATTGCGTCAGAAAGACCCCAAGCGCCAGTCGGTATTGGCTTTCAAGAGCCTGTACTACCGCGTGATCGCCGCCGGCGATTCCTACAACGACACCACCATGCTGGGCGAAGCCGACCGTGGGATTCTGTTCCATGCACCGGAGAATGTGATCCGCGAGTTCCCGCAGTTCCCGGCGGTGCATACGTTTGAGGACCTGAAGAACGAGTTCATCAAGGCGTCGAATCGCCCGTTGAGTCTGTAAGTCCTTCGGCGCGGCTGGTGGCCTCTTCGCAGGCAAGCCAGCTCCCACCTTGAACTCGGGGGCGCTGACGCTACAAGCCTTCCAAAGTGTGTAACAACACCCGCACCTTCGTCAGCGACTCCTGATACTCCGCCTCCCATTGCGAGTCCGCCACAATCCCGCCGCCGCCCCAGCAGCAGACCTGCCCCTCCTTGACCAGCAAGCTACGGATGGCGATGGAGCTGTCCATTTCCCCCCTAACATCCAGATACACCAAAGAACCGCAGTACAGCCCGCGTCGAGTAGGCTCCAGCTCGTCGATGATCTGCATCGCACGGATCTTCGGTGCGCCGGTGATGGAGCCTCCGGGAAAGCTGCCCGCGATCAGGTCGAGAGCGTCTTTGTCGTCGGCCAACTCGCCGATAACGCTGCTCACCAGATGGTGGACGTTAGGGTAGCTTTCCAGGCTGAACAGCTCCGGCACGCTCACCGAGCCGGTGCGGCAGGTACGGCCGAGGTCGTTGCGCAGCAGGTCGACGATCATCAGGTTTTCGGCGCGGTCCTTGGGGCTGGCCAGCAGTTCGGCAGCGTTGGCAGCGTCTTCTTCGGGCGTCAGGCCACGGGGGCGGGTGCCTTTGATGGGGCGGGTTTCGACGCGACGCTTGCTGATGTGCACGAAGCGCTCTGGCGACAGGCTCAGTACCGCGCCGTCGTCCGGCAGGCTTTGGAACCCGGAGAACGGTGTCGGGCAGGCTTTACGCAATGCGCAGTAGGCGACCCATGGATCGCCAATGCACGGTGCACGGAAGCGTTGAGCAAAGTTGACCTGGTAACAGTCGCCGGCCTGAATGTAATCCTGGATGCGCGCGATGGCCTGGCGGTAAGCCTCGGCGGTGAGGTCCGGGGCCATGGGGCCTTGAAGTTTGAAGGATGCGGGCGCGTCGATAGCGCCAGTGCTGAATAGCGCAATCAACCGTTGCTGCTCGCTGTCGGCCAGTGCCGGATGAAACACCAACTGGCTGGTCTGCGTGTGGTGATCGCTGATCAGCGCCCAGGCATACAGCCCAAAGCGCGCATCCGGCAGGTGCAGGTCGTCTGTTGCAAGGTGTGGCATCTGCTCAAGGTGCCGACCAAAGTCATAGCTCAGGTAGCCGATCAGGCCTCCGGCAAATGGCAGCTCATACCCGACAGGCAAATCCGCCTCACCCAGCTGCGTGAGATTTTCCCGCAACCGTTGCAGGAAATCGCCACCGCTTTCGTCAGGCGATACCGTCAGCGTCGCTTGCGGCCAAGCGCTGAGAAGGTCATACCGCCCGCGTTCAGCCGCTGGCCGGCCGCTGTCCAGCAGCACGGCACCAGGCGCGTGGCGAATGACCGCGAAATACTCCGCGGGGTTGGCCCGGTAGGGCAGCGGGTGTACGGAACAGGTCGACATGAGGGGCCTTAAAGGCAGTTGCAAGTTTTGAGCTTCAAGCTGCAAGTGTAACAAACACGAGGGCTGTGTCTTGAAGCTTATAGCTTGCAGCTTTTAGCTGGCGAAAGCCCCAATATGCCCAAACATTTCCTGCACGAACTTCACCCGCTCTTCCGGGGTTTCCGTCACGCCGGCTGCTTTCAGTTCTTCCAGTCGCGCTTCCACCGCATGCGTACGCAAGGTTAAACCGCAGTCGTTGGCAATCTGAATATTCAACCCAGGCCGCGCATTCAGTTCCAGGATCAGCGGGCCTTTCTCCTGGTCCAACACCATGTCCACGCCGATGTAACCCAGCCCGCACAGCTCATAGCAGCCGGCTGCGAGCTTCATGAAACCGTCCCAGTTGGGCAGTTGCACGCCATCCACCGCGTTGGTGGTATCGGGGTGTTTGGTGATGATGGTGTTCAGCCAGGTGCCGCGCAGGGTCAAGCCGGTGGCGAGATCGACGCCGACGCCAATCGCGCCCTGGTGCAGGTTGGCCTTGCCGCCCGACTGGCGGGTCGGCAAGCGCAGCATGGCCATCACCGGGTAACCCATCAATACGATGATGCGAATGTCCGGCACACCTTCATAGCTGATGCTCTTGAAGATCTGGTCAGGCACCACGCGGTATTCGATCAGCGCGCGATCACGGTGGCCGCCCAATGAGTACAGGCCGGTGAGGATGCTGGAAATCTGATGTTCGATCTCCTCATGGCTGATGATCTTGCCGGACACCGTGCGATAGCGCCCTTCAAAGCGGTCCGCCACCACCAGGATGCCGTCGCCGCCGGCGCCCTGGGCCGGCTTGATCACGAAGTCGCTGCGCCCGCCGATGATCTCGTTGAGCTTGTCGATTTCCTTCTCGGTGGAGATCACCCCGTACATTTCCGGCACATGGATGCCGGCCGCCAGCGCGCGTTCCTTGGTGATGATCTTGTCATCCACAATCGGGTACAGGCTGCGCTTGTTGTACTTGAGCACGTAGTCGGCGTTACGCCGGTTGATGCCCATGATCCCCCGCGCTTCCAGCGCCTTCCAGGTCTTCCAGAATCCGAACATTACTGATCTGCCTTCAAGAAGGCCTTGAATCGCACCAGCTCGGTCAAGCGGTAGCCGCGATACCGACCCATGGCCAGCATGAAGCCCACCAAAATCAGCAGGATGGCCGGGAAGGTGAACACAAAGTAAATCAGCTCCGGCACGCTCATGATCAAGTGCGCGAGGGATGCGGCGAACAGCGTACCAATCGCCACTTTCAGCGCATGGTTGGCGCCGCGTTCTTCCCAGGTGATGGACAGGCGTTCGATGGTCATGGTCAAAATCACCATCGGGAACAGCGCCACCGATAGCCCACGCTCCAGCCCCAGTTTATGGCTGAACAGGCTGATGGCCGCGATCAGCACCACCACAAAGGTCAACACCACCGACAACCTCGGCAGCATCTGCAGCTTCAAGTGCTCCAGGTACGATCTGAGCGACAAACCCAGCGCCGTGATAATCGTAAACAGCACAATCCCGAAGCCCAGCTGCGTCTCGCGGAACGCCAGGGCGATCAGCACCGGGGTGAACGTTCCCAGGGTCTGCAGGCCGATCAGGTTGCGCAGGATCAAAATCACCAACACGCCGATCGGGATCATCACCATGATCATGAAGGTCTGCTGGGTTTGCAGCGGCAGGCCGTACAGCGAGTATTCGAGGAAGTTGGCGTCGGTGTTCTCGTCGGTCAGCTTGGCCAGGCGAATCGCGTTCATTTCGCTGTTGTTCAGGCTGAAGGTCACCATGGCCTTCTTGCCGCCATCGACGGTGATCAGGTTTTCATCGCCGGTCCACCACTGCAAGCGGTCGGCGGGCAGGCCTTGTTCGCCGGTTTCCGGGTTGAAGTACAACCATTCATTGCCGTTGAAGCTGCGCAGCCACAGTTCCGGGCTTTGCGGCTGGTCGGCGACCAGGCGGATGGTGTGGACTTTTTCCACCGGCACGTGGGCAATGGACAGCAGCAATTCGACGATCTTGGCTTTGTGCGGCGTCGACGGATCGCCCGCGAGCAGCAGTTTCACATTGTCGTCGTTGAGGTTGTTGGTGCGCTTGATGGCTTCAGTAATAAAGGTCTCGACGTCGGCCGAGTGCTGGCGGATCGGCGCAAGCAGGGCTTCGGCGGCGATCTTCTCCGGGCCTTCCACCGCGATGCTGTCGCGGAAGGTGGGGCCCTTGACCTTGACCTTTTCGCCGCTGTAGCGCTTGGTCAGGACCAGGCGGTAATACAGGGTCTGGTTGCCCTTGGCGCGGCGTGCCGACCAGGTGACCTTGCGGTTGCCGTCGGTGCGGTTGACGCTCACGCCGTAATTATTCGAGATGAAACTCTCGTTGAGGCTGACGAAGTCGCGGCTCAAGGGCGGTACGAACATCTGGATTTTCACGGGATCTTTCGGGTTGGCGACGAACTCGACCTTGGCGTCGATGTTCCACAAGTCGTCGGTGGCGTCTTCGGTAACGGGGATCCCCAGCACGAAGATCTGATAGGTGGTGACTGAGATACCCAACACCACCAGGATGGCGATCAGGATTTTCAGGTGCAGGGTCAGAGAGCGCATTCGTTTTACTCGGCGGTATGAGCGTCGGCGGCGCAAGCGGGCTTGCCCGCTGCGTATTTAAGACTGGGGTCGACCAGCGCATCAAAGCGTTTCAGCGCTTCGGAGCCAATCAGCAGCGGGTATTGGAATGCGCTGCGGTCAGTCAAGTTCACTTCGATGCTGCGTAAAGCAGTGCCCATGCAGATGTCCAGGGTAATCACCGGACGGGCGGTGTAGTTTTTGTCCTCATCGGGGTCGTAGTCACCGGCACGGCGCTTGATCTTGCTGACGCGGGCCAGGGGGCGTTCGATGGGGTGGGAATGGGCGGTGTCGATGGCCAGGTAGAAGCGAACCCAGGATTCGCCATTGCGCTTGAAGCGCTTGATGTCGCGGGCGCTGAGGGACGCGGTCTTGGCACCGGTGTCCAGTTTGGCGGCGACTTCCAGATTGATGCCGGCCAATTGGGCGTATTCGTTGAGGCCATACACGGTCTTCTCGGCAGCGGCGCCAAGGCCTGGCATGAACAATAGGCAGAACAGGGGTAAGGGCTTGAGTCTCATAAATCCTGAGGCGGTGCAGTGCGATGTTTGATTCAAGGCGACTGGCATTACTGCGCAAGCTCCCTCGTGCGCCGTTTCATCTAGCGATGTCAGGCAAATACCGCGAGCATTCTAGCATGATGCTTTTTTGGCGCCAGCGCTGGCAGGCGGCCATGCCCTGCACGAGTTTAGCAGCGGTTATTAGACGATTGTCGACAATGTTGATTTATTCTTTGACTATCTTGGTCTGATTGGCTAGTTTTTGTGGCATTGCTTTTAAAGGTGTCGACAATATGCTGGATCAGCTGGAATCCCCAGTGATGGCGCAAGACGATTCCCAGACCATGTCCGAGAACGTCTTCCGGCGTATCCAGGCCGCCATCGTCAAGGGTGAGATCGCCCCGGGCAGCAAGATCTCCGAGCCAGAACTGGCACGCACCTACGGCATCAGCCGTGGCCCGCTGCGTGAGGCGATCCATCGCTTGGAAGGCCAGCGCCTGCTGGTACGTGTGCCTCACGTCGGCGCGAGGGTGGTGTCGTTGAGCCATGCCGAGCTGATCGAACTCTATGAAATCCGCGAATCTCTCGAAGGCATGGCCTGTCGCCTGGCCGCCGAGCGCATGACCGATGCGGAAATCGAAGAACTGCGCCAGGTGTTGCACACCCACGAACGCGATGAAGCGTTCCAGGCCGGCCTCGGTTATTACCAGCAGGAAGGCGACTTCGACTTTCATTACCGGATCATTCAAGGCGCCGGCAACCGCACCCTGACCCAAATGCTCTGCGGCGAGCTGTACCAACTGGTGCGCATGTACCGCATCCAGTTTTCCGCCACCCCCAATCGTCCACGCCAGGCCTTTGCCGAGCACCACCGCATTCTTGACGCGATTGCCGATCGCGACGGTGAACTGGCCGAACTGTTGATGCGCCGGCACATCGGCGCTTCCAAACGCAACATTGCCCGTCACTTCCCAGGCGGTGCTACTGATAGAGGTGAGTCATGAGTTCTAACAATAAAAGCACCCCCGGCCAGCGTTTCCGTGACGCCGTCGCCAGTGAGCACCCCTTGCAGGTGGTCGGCGCGATCAACGCCAACCACGCGCTGCTGGCCAAGCGCGCCGGTTTCAAGGCGATCTACCTGTCGGGTGGCGGGGTGGCTGCCGGCTCCCTCGGCGTGCCGGACCTGGGCATCACCGGCCTGGATGACGTACTCACCGACGTACGCCGCATTACGGATGTGTGCGACCTGCCGCTGCTGGTGGACGTGGACACCGGTTTCGGCTCCTCGGCGTTCAACGTGGCGCGTACCGTCAAGTCGATGATCAAGTTTGGCGCGGCTGCCATCCATATCGAAGACCAGGTCGGCGCCAAGCGCTGCGGCCATCGCCCGAACAAAGAAATTGTGTCGCAGCAGGAAATGGTCGACCGCATCAAGGCCGCCGTGGATGCGCGCACCGATGACAGCTTTGTGATCATGGCGCGCACCGATGCCCTGGCCGTCGAGGGTTTGGAATCCGCCCTGGAACGCGCCGCCGCCTGCATCGAAGCTGGCGCCGACATGGTGTTTCCGGAGGCCATTACCGAATTGGAGATGTACAAGCTGTTCGCCTCCCGCGTGAAAGCGCCGATCCTGGCCAACATCACCGAGTTTGGCGCCACACCGCTGTACACCACCGAACAGTTGAAATCTGCTGATGTTTCCATCGTGCTGTACCCGCTCTCGGCGTTCCGCGCCATGAACAAGGCCGCCGAAAACGTCTACACCGCGATCCGTCGCGACGGCACCCAACAGAATGTGATCGACACCATGCAAACCCGCATGGAGCTTTACGATCGCATCGACTACCACACCTTCGAGCAGAAGCTCGACGCGCTGTTCGCAGCCAAGAAGTAACGAACGGCCTCCCTAATAAATTCAAGATTGGAGAAAGAACATGGCTGAAGCAAAAGTACTCAGTGGCGCCGGCCTGCGTGGCCAGGTGGCCGGGCAGACCGCACTGTCCACCGTCGGCCAAGCGGGCGCCGGCCTGACCTATCGCGGCTACGACGTGCGCGAACTGGCTGCCGATGCACAGTTTGAAGAAGTCGCCTACCTGCTGCTGTACGGCGAACTGCCGACCCAGGCCGAGCTGGCGGACTACCGCAAAAAGCTGGGCAAGCTGCGCGACCTGCCCCAAGCGCTCAAGGAAGTGCTGGAACGCATTCCTGCCGACGCTCACCCGATGGACGTGATGCGCACCGGTTGCTCGTTCCTTGGCAATATCGAGCCGGAGAAAGACTTCAGCGTGCAGCGCGACGTCACCGATCGTCTGTTGGCGGCCTTCCCGGCGATCATGTGCTACTGGTATCGCTTCAGCCACGACGGCAAGCGTATCGACTGCGTGACCGACGAGCCGACCATCGGCGGCCATTTCCTGCATCTGTTGCACGGCGAAAAACCGAGCGAGTTGCACGAGAAAGTCATGAACGTGTCGCTGATTCTCTACGCCGAGCACGAATTCAACGCTTCGACCTTCACCGCCCGCGTGTGTGCGTCGACCCTGTCCGATCTCTATTCCTGCGTTACCGCCGCCATCGGCTCCCTGCGCGGTCCGCTGCATGGCGGCGCCAACGAAGCGGCGATGGAGATGATCGAGCGATTCTCGTCGGCTGAAGAAGCCGTCCAAGGCACGCTCGGCATGCTGGCGCGCAAGGATAAGATCATGGGCTTTGGCCACGCGATCTACAAAGACAACGACCCGCGCAATGGAGTGATCAAGGGCTGGTCGAAAAAACTCGCTGACGAGGTGGGTGACAAGGTGTTGTTCCCGGTCTCCGAAGCCATCGACAAAACCATGTGGGAACAGAAGAAGCTGTTTCCCAACGCCGATTTCTACCATGCCTCGGCGTATCACTTCATGGGCATCCCGACCAAGTTGTTCACCCCGATCTTCGTGTGCTCGCGCCTGACTGGCTGGGCCGCGCATGTCTTCGAGCAGCGCGCCAACAACCGCATCATCCGTCCAAGCGCCGAATACACCGGCGTTGAGCAGCGCAAGTTCGTGCCAATCGAACGTCGCTGAATGAAGAGACCGGCGTCTTGAAGTGGTCACCGAATCCAATGTGGGAGCGGGCTTGCTCGCTCCCACATTGGATCGCATTTCACATCAAATCCGCGTCGTCTTTTCCTTTTGTATCTACCGTGACCGAGCCTTGACGATGAACACTGAATTCCGCAAAGCACTCCCCGGCAGCCGCCTCGATTTCTTCGACGCCCGCGCGGCTGTCGAGGCAATCACCCCCGGCGCCTACGCCACCTTGCCCTACACCTCCCGCGTCCTCGCAGAAAACCTGGTGCGTCGTTGCGACCCGGCCACCCTCAACGCGTCCTTGAGCCAACTGATCGAACGCAAGCGCGACCTCGACTTCCCGTGGTTCCCGGCGCGCGTGGTGTGCCACGACATTCTCGGCCAGACCGCCTTGGTCGACCTCGCCGGCTTGCGCGATGCCATCGCCCTGCAAGGCGGTGACCCGGCGCAGGTCAATCCGGTGGTGCCGACCCAACTGATCGTCGACCATTCCCTGGCCGTCGAAGCCGGTGGTTTTGACCCGGACGCGTTCGAGAAAAACCGCGCCATCGAAGACCGTCGCAACGAAGACCGTTTCCACTTTATCGAGTGGACCAAGAAGGCCTTCAAGAACGTCGACGTGATCCCGCCAGGCAACGGCATCATGCACCAGATCAACCTGGAGAAAATGTCCCCGGTGATTCAGGTGCGTGACGGTGTTGCATTCCCCGACACCTGCGTTGGCACCGACAGCCACACCCCGCACGTAGACGCACTGGGTGTGATCGCCATCGGCGTCGGTGGTCTGGAAGCCGAAAGCGTGATGCTCGGTCGCGCCTCGTGGATGCGCCTGCCGGAAAGTGTCGGCGTGGAGCTGACGGGCAAGCTGCAACCCGGCATCACCGCCACCGATATGGTGCTGGCGCTGACCGAGTTCCTGCGTAAGCAAAAAGTGGTCGGCGCGTGGCTGGAGTTTTTCGGCGAGGGCGCCTCAAACCTCACCCTCGGCGACCGTGCGACCATCTCCAACATGGCACCGGAATACGGCGCCACCGCGGCGATGTTCTACATCGATCAACAGACCATCGCTTACCTCAAGCTTACTGGCCGCGAAGACGAACAAGTCACCTTGGTTGAGCAATACGCCCGCCACACTGGCCTGTGGGCCGATGACCTCAAAGGCGCGCAATACGAGCGTGGCCTCACCTTCGACCTGTCCAGCGTTGTGCGCAACATGGCCGGCCCGAGCAACCCGCACGCTCGTGTCGCTACCCGTGACCTGGCGGCCAAAGGTATCTCTGGCCAGTGGGAAGAGGTGCCGGGGCAAATGCCGGACGGCGCGGTAATCATCGCCGCCATCACCAGTTGCACCAACACCAGCAACCCGCGCAACGTCATTGCCGCAGGCCTCTTGGCGCGCAACGCCAACAAACTGGGGCTGGTGCGCAAACCGTGGGTCAAATCGTCCCTGGCTCCCGGTTCGAAAACCGTGGCGATGTACCTCGACGAAGCCGGCTTGACCACTGAATTGGAGCAGCTTGGTTTTGGTGTCGTGGCCTTCGCCTGCACCACCTGCAACGGTATGTCCGGCGCACTCGACCCGGTGATCCAGCAGGAAATCATCGACCGCGACTTGTACGCGACCGCCGTGCTCTCGGGCAACCGCAACTTCGACGGGCGTATTCACCCGTACGCCAAGCAAGCGTTCCTGGCCTCGCCGCCGCTGGTAGTGGCTTATGCGATTGCCGGCACTATCCGTTTCGATATCGAGAAGGACGTGCTCGGCCTCGACGCCAACGGCAAGGACATCCGCCTGCAGGACATCTGGCCGAGCGACGAAGAGATCGACGCGGTGGTCAAGGCCTCGGTCAAGCCGGAGCAGTTCCGCAAGGTCTACATTCCGATGTTCGCGATCCACGAAGACACCGGCCCGAAAGTCGCGCCGCTGTATGACTGGCGCCCGCAGAGCACCTATATCCGCCGTCCGCCGTATTGGGAAGGCGCGCTGGCCGGCGCGCGCCCGCTCAAGGGCATGCGCCCGCTGGCGGTGCTGCCGGACAACATCACCACTGACCACCTGTCGCCGTCCAACGCAATCATGCTCGACAGCGCCGCCGGCGAATACCTGGCGAAAATGGGCTTGCCGGAAGTCGACTTCAACTCTTACGCGACGCATCGTGGCGACCACTTGACTGCGCAGCGCGCGACTTTTGCCAACCCGAAACTGTTCAACGAAATGGTTGTTGAGAACGGCAAGGTCAAGCAGGGATCTCTGGCGCGCATCGAGCCGGAAGGCCAGGTCACGCGGATGTGGGAAGCCATCGAAACCTACATGGAGCGCAAGCAGCCGCTGATCATCATCGCCGGCGCCGACTACGGCCAGGGCTCGTCCCGCGACTGGGCGGCCAAGGGCGTGCGACTGGCCGGTGTGGAAGCGATTGCCGCCGAGGGCTTCGAGCGTATCCACCGCACCAACCTGGTGGGCATGGGCGTGTTGCCGCTGGAGTTCCTGCCGGGCACGGATCGCCATACGCTGAAGATCGACGGCAGCGAGACCTACGACGTGGTCGGTGCGCGCACCCCGCGTGCCACGCTGACATTGGTGATCAACCGCAAGAATGGCGAACGTGTCGAAGTGCCGGTGACCTGCCGCCTGGACACCGCCGAAGAAGTGTCGATCTACGAGGCGGGCGGCGTGTTGCAGCGTTTTGCCCAGGACTTCCTGGAATCGGCGGCGACCGCCTGAGGGGTAACCATGGCACACGTAGCGCAAATCAAGATCCCCGCCACCTACATGCGTGGCGGCACCAGCAAGGGTGTATTTTTCAGCCTCCAGGACCTGCCCGAAGCGGCGCAGGTACCGGGCGCTGCGCGGGATGCCCTGTTGCTGCGGGTGATCGGTAGCCCCGATCCCTATGACAAGCAGATCGACGGTATGGGCGGTGCCACGTCCAGCACCAGCAAAACCGTGATCCTGGCCAAAAGCACCCGCGCTGAGCATGACGTGGACTACCTGTTCGGCCAGGTCTCCATCGACAAACCCTTCGTCGACTGGAGCGGCAACTGCGGCAACCTGTCGGCGGCAGTCGGCGCCTTCGCCATCAGCGCCGGTTTGGTTGACTCCGCCCGCGTGCCCCGTAACGGCGTGGCCGTGGTGCGCGTGTGGCAGGCGAATATCGGCAAGACCATCATCGCCCACGTGCCGATCACCGACGGCGCTGTGCAGGAAACCGGCGACTTCGAACTGGACGGCGTGACCTTCCCGGCAGCCGAGGTGCAGTTGGAGTTCATGGACCCGGCGGCGGACGAGGAGGGCGGTGGTGGCTCGATGTTCCCCACTGGCAACCTGGTGGATGACCTGGAAGTACCCGGTGTCGGCACCTTCAAGGCGACGCTGATCAATGCCGGCATCCCGACGATTTTCATCAACGCTGAAGACCTCGGCTACACCGGTACCGAACTGCAAGGCGCAATCAACAGCGATCCGAAAGCGTTGGCCATGTTCGAAACCGTGCGGGCCTACGGCGCGTTGCGCATGGGCCTGATCAAACACCTGGACGAAGCCGCGCAGCGCCAGCACACGCCGAAGCTGGCGTTTGTGGCCAAGCCTGCGGATTACGTGGCCTCCAGCGCAAAGACGATCAAGGCCGACGATGTGGACTTGCTGGTGCGTGCGCTGTCCATGGGCAAGCTGCACCACGCGATGATGGGCACGGCGGCGGTGGCGATTGGCACCGCGGCGGCCATTTCCGGGACCTTGGTCAACCTCGCAGCCGGTGGTATCGAGCGTAACGCCGTGCGGTTTGGGCATCCGTCCGGCACCTTGCGTGTCGGGGCCGAAGCCACTCAAGTGAACGGCGAATGGATTGTTAAGAAAGCCATCATGAGCCGCAGCGCACGGGTGCTGATGGAAGGCTTTGTACGCGTGCCTGGAGACGCGTTCTAACCCCCAACACAGACCCCACAGGGTAAGTGGTGCATTACGCATATAGGCAGGCAACCAGACCGGCCGCAACCCGATCAACCGTGACCCCGAGGACTACCCCCCCCCCAACCATTTTTTGGAGCACTGCCATGAGCGCCAACGTCGACCAGAACAACCGCCCCGACTACGACCAGGTCCTGCAGGACATCGCCGACTATGTCCTCAACTACCGGATCGACTCGCAGGACGCATTGGACACAGCCCGCCACTGCTTGATGGACACATTAGGTTGCGGCCTGCTGGCCTTGCGCTTCCCCGAGTGCACCAAGCACCTGGGGCCGATCGTCGAGGGCACGGTGGTGCCGTTTGGCGCGCGGGTGCCGGGGACGTCGTTCCGGCTGGACCCGGTCAAGGCGGCGTGGGACATCGGTTGCATCGTGCGTTGGCTCGACTACAACGACACCTGGCTCGCCGCCGAATGGGGTCACCCTTCGGATAACCTCGGCGGCATCCTCGCCGTCGCCGATCACCTGTCGCAAAAACGCGTGGCCAATGGCGACGCACCGCTGACAGTTCGCACCGTGCTGGAAGCGATGATCATGGCCCACGAAATCCAGGGCGTGATTGCCCTGGAAAACTCGTTCAACCGCGTCGGCCTAGACCATGTGCTGTTGGTAAAAGTCGCCTCCACGGCCGTCACCGCCAAGCTGATGGGCGCCAACCGGGAGCAGTTGCTTGCGGCGTTGTCCCATGCGTTTGTCGATGGGCAGGCGTTGCGCACTTATCGGCATGCGCCGAACGCCGGGTCGCGCAAATCCTGGGCGGCAGGGGATGCGTCGAGTCGGGGTGTGCGGCTGGCGCATATCGCGTTGCGTGGCGAGATGGGTATTCCCAGCGTATTGAGCGCGCCGCAGTGGGGGTTCTACGACGTGCTGTTCAGCCACACCAACAAGGACCTGATGCTCAAGCCGGAGGACAACCGCGCGTTCAGCCTGTCCCAGCCCTACGGCACTTATGTGATGGAGAACGTGCTGTTCAAGATCAGCTTCCCGGCAGAGTTCCACGCGCAAACGGCCTGTGAGGCGGCGGTGACCTTGCATCCATTGGTGAAAGATCGCCTGCATGAAATCGAGCGTATCGTTATTACCACCCATGAGTCGGCGATTCGCATTATCTCCAAGGTCGGCCAACTGGCGAATGCAGCGGACCGTGACCATTGCCTGCAATACATGACTGCGGTGCCGCTGGCCTTCGGCAATCTGGTGGCCGAGCAGTACGAAGATGAATTCCACGCCGCGCATCCAATTATCGATCAGTTGCGGCAAAAAATGGTCATTGTCGAAGACCCGCGCTACAGCCGTGAATACCTGGAGGCCGACAAGCGCTCCATCGCCAACGCCGTTCAGGTGTTCTTCACGGATGGCAGCAGCACTGAGCAGGTGGCGGTTGAGTACCCGATTGGGCATCGCCGGCGCCGAGTGGATGGCATTCCCTTGCTGGAAGACAAGTTCAAGGCCAACCTGGCTACGCGGTTTACTGCACAGCGCTGTGGCGAGATTGTTGCGTTGTGCAAGGACCAGGCGCGGCTTGAGGCGATGCCCGTGAATCGGTTCGTGGACCTGTTCGTGATCTGATTGGCACTACGTATTCATCGGTGGAAACCCTATCAGTGATCTTTATTGTCAGTGCTATCAAGTCAGGGCCAGAGGTCATTCGAACCGTAAAATAACTCGGCGGTTGTGCTTGCTCTTCTTCTCGATCTTCTCGCAAAACACCCGGCCGATTTCTTCGGTGTTGGTCACATGCGTGCCCCCACACGGCTGGATATCGATACCGGCAATTTCAATCACCCGGACCGAGCCCTGAATCACCGGCGGAGCCACCGCCTTTGTGCGGGTGATCTGCAGCAAGGTGGCGTACTCCGAGGCCGGCATCGACAGGGTTTTCACCGCGTGAGCCTGTTCAATCAGCGCATTGAGGTCGCGGGTGATGGTGTCTTTATCGAGGGTCATTTCCGGCAGGTCGAAATCCAGGCGCCCCTTGTCCGCGCTGATGCTGCATCCCGTTACCGGTGCGTCGATGATCGAGCACAACAGGTGCAGGCAGGTGTGCATTTTCATGTGCTGGTAACGGCGATCCCAATCGAGTCCGGCGTCCACCTGCACCCCGGCGACCAGTTGCTCGGGGCAGTATTCCACCTGATGCCAGATGATCGAGCGCAGCACCGGGTCGCGCACCGTGCCCGTCACTTCGACTCGCGTACCGTCGGCCAGTGTGAGGTGACCGGTGTCGCCTGGCTGCCCGCCACCCGTGGGATAGAACAGCGTGTGCTCCAGGGCAATGCCATGTTCGCTGACGGCAATCACCCGTGCGCTGAAAGCATTCTGGTAGGGCGCGCTGTCGAACAGCGCCAGGGTTTCCATGGTGTGCACAGACATGTTCAACCTCGCACGATCAGTGGGCTGGCTTGCAGCAGGGAACGCACCATTGCACTCAAGCCAGGAGGTGAGAGCAGGGTGATTTCAAATTCGGGGCCGCAGACCTTCAGGTTCAGTGGCAAGCGCGGCAATGGGTTGCCCGACTCCACCCGGTGCAATCGGAACTGCAGGTGGTGACGCTCTTTTACCGTGGGCTCCAGCATCAGGCCCTGCAAGGGGTGAAAGTCGGCGTCCAGCACCGTCACCTTGTGGCTGGCATTGATCTCGCCAACCACATGTAACCGCTCATCCAAGGCGAAGGCGCCGAGGTAGTTGCTGTGGTCCGACTCATCGTTCTTTTGCAGTTGGATCTGGTTCACCACCTTCACTTTGGTGCCAGCGGGAACGTCCTGCGTGATCACGCAGGATGGGCTGATAAATACGTTGTCACCGATCAGTACATAGCCCAGCACGCGGGCGCCGGAGCCGACTTCGACGTTATTGCCCAGGCGCGGGTGGCGCTTGCCGTCGGGGTTTTTGGCGATGCCACGGGCGCCCAGGGTGACGCCGCAGAGGATGTAGCAGTCGTTGCCAATCTCGCAGGTTTCGCCGATCACCGTGCCGTAGCCGTGGTCCAGCACGAAGCGTCGGCCGATCCGCGCTGCCGGGTGAATCTCGGCGCCGGAGAGCACTTTGCCCTGGTTACTGAGCTTGAGCGCGATGCGGGAAAACATCCCGTTGGTCTGGTCGGGAAAGTTCCACACCAAGTGTGCCAGCCGGTAATACAGCACCGCCTTGAACGAAGCGTAGGACTCCAGGATCAGCTCGCCACGCCCACGTGATGCCGGATCGCGGTAGGCGTAGGCGATCAGGTCCTCGGCCACTGCCTGGGCGGCATTCTGGATCAACGGTGCCAGGTGCGGTTCCAGCTGTTTCATTTGCACGGGTGTGAGGGTCTTGATGAGGTGAGTGATCAACTCATCGTGCAACTGTTGCATGTCGATAAAGCCGCCCATAGAGGCACCCCCGCGTTCTGGATGGTTGGAAAACCGATTATTCGAAACTCGGCAGGTAGCTGTCGGCATTGTCGTAGACCATGGTCAACACCACCGTTTCGGGCGGCAGTTCGGGGGCAAGCTTGGCGATGGCCACCATGCTGGCGGCGGAAGACAGGCCCAGGCTGATGGCGTCGGTGCGCATGATGCGTTTCATCATGTCGATGCATTCCTGACGCGAGACCTTGAGCATGCCGTCGATCACGCCCAGGTTGAGGATGCTTGGTATCAGGCCAATCGACAGGCCCTGGATGTGGTGCGGCGCGTGCTGGTTTTTCAGCAGGTCACATTCTTCCGGTTCCACGCCCATGACGCGAAGGGCTGGCCAGGCAGCTTTCAGGGTTTCGCCGATGCCGGTGATATGCCCACCGGTGCCGATGCCGCTGACAAAATAGTCTGCGCGTTGCTCGCCAAAGGCGCGGAGGATTTCTGGTGCAGTGGTGTCGCGATGAGTCTGTGGGTTAGCGCCGTTGCGCTGCTGGTTGAGCATCACATAGCTGGGGTTTTCCAGCTGCAGCTCCATGCACTTTTCGCCGTGGGAGTTGTTACCCAGGCGACTGTCCGACAGCACCACCTTGGCTCCGTACAAACGCAGCAACTTCTGTTTTTCGGGGCTGTAGTTGTCGGGGATCACCAGCACGACTTTGTAGCCCAGCACATTGCCGGCCATTACCAGGCCAATGCCGGTATTGCCGCCGCTGGGCTCGATGATGGTTTGCCCGGAGTCGCGGATCAGCACACCCCGGCGCTCGGCGTCGAGGATCATGCCCAACGCGATGCGCGCCTTGTGGCTGCCGCCCGGGTTTAGGGATTCCAGCTTGGCGTAGACCTCGACGCCGAGGTCTTCGGAAAACTGCGCCAGGCGCACGATTGGCGTATGGCCGATCACGTCGAGAATGGAGTTATGCAACATCAGTCAGCCCCCGGCTCAGTACAAAGGCATGTCGGGTTCGACGTCGCGAACCCAGTGTTTCATGCCGCCTTGCAGGACTTTGGTGTTAGCGAAGCCGGCTGCCAGCAAGGTACTGGCGGCTTGTTCGGCCCGGGTTCCGGCGTAGCAGATCAAATAGTGGGTGTTGTCCCGACTGAGGCTGTCGAGGTGCCCGTCCAGTTCGGCGAGGGGGATATGCACCACGCCCGGCAATTTGCACACTTCCAGTTCGCTGGCGTCACGCACGTCCACCAGTACGTCGGCGCTGCGCGGGTGGTCGAGCAGTTGCTTGAGCACGCGGGGCTTGATATAGCGTTCTTCGGCCAGTGAAGGCTTGTTCGGCACTGCGTCGGCGCAGACCGTTGGAGTGTGGGCCTGGCTGTGGCGCAGTTCCGAGCAGCACGGGCAATCAGCGCGGCGCTTGAAGCGGATCTCGCTGAACTTCATCGCCAGCGCATCAAAACGCATCAAGCGGCCGGACAAAGGCTCGCCAATGCCGATCAATAGCTTGATGGCCTCGGTCGCCTGGATCATCCCAACCACGCCGGGCAGTACGCCGATCACGCCCCCGGCGCTGCAATTGGGGGCCAGTTCGGCCGGCGGCGCGCTGGGGAACAGGCAGCGGTAGCACGGGCCGCCTTTGTAGTTGAGCACGCTGATCTGCCCGTCGAAGCGGTAGATGGCGCCGTACACCAAGGGCTTGCCGAGTTGCACGCAGGCGTCGTTGACCAAATAGCGGGTGTCGAAATTGTCGGTGCCGTCGATCACCAGGTCGTAGGCGCCCACCAGTTCCAGGGCGTTGTCGGCATTCAGGGCGGTGTCGTGGGCATTGATCTGGATATGACTGTTGAGGTCTTGCAGGCGCTGCTTGGCGGATTCGACCTTTGGCATACCCAATGTGCTGTTGCCGTGGACGATCTGGCGTTGCAGGTTGCTGCTTTCCACCACATCGAAGTCCACCAGCCCCAGGGTGCCGATGCCGGCGGCTGCCAGGTACAGGCTGATCGGCGAACCCAGGCCACCGGTGCCGATAATCAGCACCTTGGCTTTCTTGAGGTTCAACTGACCTTCGCGACCGACACCCGGTAGGGTGATGTGGCGCACATAGCGCTGTACTTCCTCGTTGCTCAAAGCGTCGACGTCGATGCCGCCCGACGTGGCGAGCAGTACTTCGATTCTGGCTTTTTCAGGCAGCCGTTCATCGGCACCAATCAGCTCCTCCTCAGCGGTAAACAGGAAGTGTTCCTTGAGCTGGTTGTTCTTCTCGTGAAACAGGTGCGGACGCAATTGCGGGTGGCTGCCGCAGAGGTTTTCAATGACTTCGCGCAATGTCGATCCGGTGCCCTCGAGGGTCGATTCCGGCAGCTTGGCCACGCGAACCAGAATGTCAGGGAAAGAGACAGCGTTCATGGACAACTCCGTGTGCAGGTCGTTGAAAGGTTTAAGGGCGAAATGCTTGCCATCCCAGGCAAACAGCTTGGAGCCCAGGGCCTGGCCCTGGCGAACGTCTACCACCAGGTAGCTGACGGGGTAGATCGGCTCGCCCATGAACAGCGCCTTGTCCTGGTCTTCGTCGCTGAAATAGGCACCCACATCCGGATGGGAGTGGTAGATCACCACCACCGGGTTGTCGCTGCGAAACGCCTTGTTCATCAGCAGGGTGTCGGCCACCGAAAACGTGTAGCCATTGGCGGCGCTGCGCGGGTACATCTCGGGGTTCTTGCGGTGCAGCTCATTCTGGATATTGTTGCCCAGGTACACGCTGCCGTCGGCGAAGACAAAACCACAGCATTCCTCGGGGTAGCTGCGGCTGGCGTGGGCGTAAATCTGTTCCAGGGCTTTTGGGCGGAGGACGTCCATGTTTCTCTCGCGTTGCTCATGTTGATGGGAAAGGAGGGTCAATTTTTCTTGGCCATGAGTTTCTCGATGGGCAATTTGGTAATCGCAAAGCCGGCCAGCAGAATGGCCGAATACAGCATCAGGTCGCGGGAAATCGCCAAGCCTTCGTACCAGGCGCCGATGATCACCGCGAACACCGGAAAGATGATGAACACGAACGACAGGATGATCGGGCTCAAGCGCTTGAGCAGCATGAAGTACACGATGAACCCACCCACTGAAGCCACCAGCCCCAGGTAGAACAGGGCACTCCAGGAGCGCAGGGTGATGTCTTCGAATGTCGGTGTTTCAAACCACAGCCCGGCGACGAACAGCATCATCCCGGCAATGCCGATGGGCAGAGTGTTGTAGGTGATAACGCTGATGGCGCTGCCTTTTTGCTTGGTAATCACGTAGCACAAGGCATGCATGATTGCCGCGGTCAGGATCGCCAGGACGCCAAAGAACTCCGCGTGGTCCAGGTGCAGGCCCTGGCTCTTGATGATCATGTAGAGGCTGCCGAAGCCGATACCGATGCCGACCACCTGGGAAAAGTAGATACGTTCGCGCAGGAACAGCGCGGAGAAAATCAGGATGAATACCGGCATGCAGCTGAATAACAAAGCGGTGAGGCCGGACGAGACATGCATCTCGCCGTAGTTGAGCAGGTAGTAGGGCACGCTGAAGTAGGACAAGGTCACGAACACGAAGAACCAGCGGCTCTCACGTGGAAACAGGATCGGCTCGCGACGCACCATGGCAAAACACAGGAACAGCGGGAAGGCGATGAGGAAGCGCAAACCGGCGGAGGTCAGTGGCGGAACGCTCTCCACGGCAATCTTGATCCCCAGCCAGGTTGTGCCCCAGCTCAGGCACACGATCAGGAACATCACGCTGGTGACCAAGCCGGCCAACCACTGTTTTTGGGGTTTTGTCTTGGCAGTGTTTTCGAGAACGGCGGACATTGGCATCGTTTATTGCTTCCCTGAGCCGGAATTGAACTCTATATTGAGCGTGTAATGAGTTGTAAAATTCGGCGATTGAACCCGTAAAAGCACACTATTAGGGCGAAAGATGGCTGTCAAAACAAATATTGACATGGTGTCAATTATGCGTGAGGGGTTGTCCAGCGGGCAGGGCGTGAAGTACAAGCGCCTGTCCGATGTCATGGAACGGGGCATCCTCGAAGGCTTGATTGAGCCGGGACGAAAACTGCCGCCCCATCGGGTGCTTTCCGACAATCTTGGCGTCACCATCGGCACTATCAGCCGCGCTTACGGCGAGCTGGAACGTCTGGGGTTGGTTGTCGCGCGGGTCGGTGACGGCACGTTCGTGCGCAAGCGTGGGATGGAGCGCCAGCGCGATGAAGGTTTTCGCAACTTCAGCGAAGAGCCGCGCCAGTTTTTCGACATGAGCCGCAACATGCACATCCCAGGGCAGGAAACGCTGTTTCTGGCCCAGAGCTTCCAAACCCTGTCGACCAACGCCAAGTTTCTCCAGGATATCAGTGCCTACACCCCGGACGCCGGCCTGCCGCGCTACCGCGAAGCCGGTGCGCAGTGGCTGGTGCAGCGTGATTTTCATCCGATCCCCGAGCAAGTCATCTGCGTCAACGGCGGCCAGCATGGCTTGCTGTGCTCGATGATGGCGCTGTTGCGGGCCGGCGATACGGTGGTCACCGAACAGCTGACTTACCCCGGTTTGATCACCGCCGCGCGCATGCTGGGTATCCGGTTGATCGGCCTGGAAATGGATGAAGAAGGTGTGCTGCCGAGCGCGCTGGATGAAGTCTGTCGTAATCACCGGGTCTCAGCGCTGTATTGCACGCCGACGATCCAGAACCCGACCACCGCGGTGCTCTCGGTGGCGCGTCGCGAAGCCTTGGTCAGGGTGTGTCGCGAACACAACCTGCTGATTCTTGAGGATGAAGCCCACGGTGTGCTGGTCGAGGACCGACCACCGCCCCTCAGCCATTTCGCCCCCGAGCGTACGATTTTGATCAGTAGCCTGAGCAAGGCGGTGTCGGCCGGGCTACGTGTGGGCTATGTGCATGCGCCGCCGGCGTTGGTCAGCCGTATTTCGGCGGCGCTGCGTTCGACCTGCTGGATGGCCACGCCTGTCACCCTTGAGCTGGCCACCCAGTGGATCGAGAACGGCACGGCGCAATACCTGTTGCGCCAGCAGATCAATGAGATCAGCCGCCGTAAGGCGCTGGTACGCGATCTTCTGGCGGGCCTGGAATACCGCACCCACCTCAACAGCCCGCATTTCTGGATTGAAGTGCCGGAGCCGTGGCGTGCGTCGGAAATCGAGGCGGAGCTCAGGCAGAACAACTACTTGATTGCTACGGCCGAGGCGTTTGCCGTGGGGCAGACGGCGGTGCCGCAATTTATTCGGGCGAGTATCTGTAATACGTCGGGGAATGATCAGTTGTTGCGGGCGGGGTTTGATGCGTTGGCCACCGCGCTGGGGCAGGGGGGAGGAAGGTTTCAGCTATAAGCTATAAGGTTTCAGCTATAAGCGCCAAGCCACAAGCTGCAAGACTAGAAGAGCCGATTGGTTCTTTCTTGTAGCTTGTAGCTTGTAACTGCTTCACTTGAACCTGCGCTCCACCCCTTTCTCCACCAAAATCTTCGCTGAAATCTCTTCCACCGAAAAATGCGTGGAATTGATATGCGCAATATTCTCGCGACGGAACAGATTTTCTACCTCGCGCACCTCGAACTCGCACTGGGCATAGCTGGAGTAGCGGCTATTAGGCTTGCGCTCATTGCGGATCGCAGTGAGGCGGTCCGGATCGATTGTCAGGCCAAACAGCTTATGCGAATGCGCCCGCAGGGCGGCCGGCAGCGTCAGGTGCTCCATGTCATCTTCGGTCAGCGGGTAGTTGGCCGCACGAATGCCGAATTGCATAGCCATGTACAGACAGGTTGGGGTCTTGCCGCAGCGCGAAACGCCCACCAGGATCAGGTCGGCTTTATCGTAATAGTGAGTGCGGGCGCCGTCATCGTTGTCGAGGGCGAAGTTGACGGCCTCGATACGCTCCATATAGTTGGAGTTATGACCAATGGAATGGGACTTTCCTACTGAATAGGAGGAGTGTTCACTCAACTCCTGCTCCAGTGGCGCCAGGAACGTCGAGAAGATGTCGATCATGAAACCATTGGAGGTTGCGAGTATCTCACGGATGTCTTGATTGACGATGGTGTCAAAAATGATCGGCCGAAAGCCGTCTTTTTCAGCCGCCAGATTGATTTGTTGTACCATGGCCCGCGCTTTATCCACGCTGTCGATATAAGGCCGGGTGAATTTGGCGAAGGTATTGTTTTCGAACTGCGCGAGCAGGCTTTGACCCAATGTTTCGGCTGTGATGCCGGTGCCGTCGGAGATAAAGAAAGCAGATCGTTTCATTTGAGCCCTGGGCCTTAAGCTGATGGCGAATCTTGGATATGATAGGCGCGATTTTGCCGTCCCGCAGTGGGCCGCATTCTCACTTATTTTCCAGGTCCAGGCCACAAGCGCTGGCGAATGCTCCTACTGAGCTGCCGGCGTCCTGAGCTTTTCCAACACAGTTAGTGGAGAGATCACCTTGGTAGAGTACGTAGTTTCCCTCGATAAGCTCGGCGTCCATGATGTAGAGCACGTGGGGGGCAAGAACGCATCCCTCGGCGAGATGATCAGTAATCTTGCAGGCGCTGGTGTGTCGGTGCCTGGTGGTTTCGCCACCACGGCCCAGGCTTACCGGGATTTCCTCGAACTGAGCGGCCTCAACGCTCAGATCCACGCCGCGCTGGACGCTCTGGACGTCGATGACGTCAACGCCCTGGCCAAGACCGGCGCCCAGATCCGCCAGTGGATCATGGACGCCGAGTTCCCTGAGAAGCTCAACGAAGAAATCCGCGTCGCCTTCGCTGCCCTGTCGGCTGGCAACCCGGACATGGCCGTCGCCGTGCGCTCGTCGGCCACCGCCGAAGACCTGCCAGACGCCTCCTTCGCCGGCCAGCAAGAGACCTTCCTGAACATCCGCGGCGTGGAAAACGTGATCCGCGCGGCCAAGGAAGTGTTCGCCTCGCTGTTCAACGATCGCGCGATTTCCTACCGTGTGCACCAAGGTTTCGACCACAAGCTGGTGGCCTTGTCCGCCGGTGTACAGCGTATGGTCCGTTCGGAAACCGGCACCGCCGGCGTGATGTTCACCCTCGATACCGAATCGGGCTTCCGTGACGTGGTGTTCATCACCGGCGCCTACGGCCTGGGCGAAACCGTTGTACAGGGCGCGGTCAACCCAGACGAATTCTACGTACACAAGCACACCCTTGAAGCCGGCCGTCCGGCCATCTTGCGCCGCAACCTGGGCAGCAAGGCCATCAAGATGATCTACGGCGACGAGGCCAAGGCCGGTCGCTCGGTTAAAACCGTTGATGTCGACAAGGCCGAGCGCGCGCGTTTCTGCCTGACCGACGCTGAAGTCAGCGAATTGGCTAAACAAGCAATGATCATCGAAAAGCACTACAAGTGCCCGATGGACATCGAGTGGGCCAAAGACGGTGACGACGGCAAGCTTTACATCGTGCAGGCCCGTCCGGAAACCGTGAAGAGCCGCACTTCGGCCAATGTCATGGAACGCTACCTGCTGAAAGAAACCGGTACTGTACTGGTGGAAGGCCGTGCCATCGGCCAACGCATCGGCGCCGGCAAGGTGCGGATCATCAAGGACGTGTCCGAAATGGACAAAGTCCAGCCAGGTGACGTACTGGTTTCCGACATGACCGACCCGGACTGGGAACCGGTGATGAAACGCGCCAGCGCCATCGTCACCAACCGGGGTGGGCGTACCTGCCACGCGGCGATCATCGCCCGTGAGCTGGGCATTCCTGCGGTAGTGGGTTGCGGTAACGCCACCCAACTGCTCAAGGACGGCCAGGGCGTGACGGTTTCCTGCGCCGAAGGTGACACCGGCTTTATCTTTGAAGGCGAACTGGGCTTCGATATAAAGCAGAACTCCATCGACGCCATGCCCGACCTGCCGTTCAAGATCATGATGAACGTCGGCAACCCGGACCGTGCCTTTGATTTCGCGCAGTTGCCGAACGCCGGCGTTGGCCTGGCCCGCCTGGAGTTCATCATCAACCGCATGATCGGCGTGCACCCCAAGGCCCTGTTGAACTACGACGGCCTGCCGCTGGATATTAAAGAAAGCGTCGACAAGCGCATCGCTGGCTATAACGATCCGGTGGGCTTCTACGTCGAGAAGCTGGTGGAAGGCATCAGCACCCTGGCGGCGGCGTTCTACCCGAAAAAGGTCATCGTGCGCCTGTCGGACTTCAAGTCCAACGAGTACGCCAACCTGATCGGCGGAAAACTCTACGAGCCGGAAGAAGAAAACCCGATGTTGGGTTTCCGTGGCGCCTCGCGTTACATCAGCGAAGCGTTCCGTGACTGCTTCGAGCTCGAATGCCGCGCCCTCAAGCGCGTGCGCAACGAGATGGGCCTGACCAACGTCGAGATCATGGTGCCGTTTGTGCGCACCCTGGGCGAAGCGAGCCAAGTGGTTGACCTGCTGGCGGAAAACGGCCTGTCCCGTGGCGAAAACGGCCTGCGCATCATCATGATGTGCGAACTGCCGTCCAACGCCATCCTGGCTGAAGAGTTCCTGGAATTCTTCGACGGTTTCTCCATCGGCTCCAACGACCTGACCCAGCTGACCCTGGGCCTGGATCGCGACTCCGGGATCATCGCTCACCTGTTCGACGAGCGTAACCCTGCCGTCAAGAAGCTGTTGGCCAATGCTATCCAGGCTTGTAACAAGGCTGGCAAGTACATCGGTATCTGCGGCCAAGGCCCTTCCGATCACCCGGACCTGGCCAAATGGCTGATGGAGCAGGGCATCGAAAGTGTCTCGCTGAACCCTGATTCCGTGCTGGAAACCTGGTTCTTCCTGGCGGAAGGCCAAGCGTCGGCCTAAGGTCGTCACGTCAAAAGTGCCGGTCACCCGCTGAGGGTGACCGGCATTCTTATCTGTGCAGGGCGGAAATCCTTCCGGACGCCGCCCTTTTTTGTGCAAGAGCATTATGCAAAGCAGCAGCAACCTGTTTCCCGTCGCCCTGATCAGCGCTGAACGTCGTGGCGACCTGAGTGAAGATGTGTACCGCCTCAAACCTGGCAACAGCCCCGACGGCACCGTGGAGTTGGCGGTTACCCGTTTGGGCTTGGCCGATGCCTCGGAAAACCGCGGTATTCCGGTTATTTTGTTGCATGGCAGTTTTTCCAATCGGCGCTTCTGGTATTCGCCCAAGGGGATCGGCCTGGGCGCTTATCTGGCGCGCCAGGGCTTTGATGTGTGGATCCCGGAAATGCGTGGCCACGGCTTGTCCAAGCGCAATCATCACTACGCTCGCAACCGCGTCGCGGACTACGCACGCTATGACTTACCGGCCATTGGCGCCTTTGTGCGCGAGCAAAGCCGACAGGTTCCACACTGGATCGGCCACTCCCTGGGGGGGACAAGCTTGGCGGCGGCCTTGGGCGGGCAGCACCTTGGCGCGCCGGCAGTGGCTTCAGTGGCACTGTTTGGCTGTCAGGTCAGTCGCACCCACTGGCCGTTGAAACTCCCCCCGGTGGAATGGACGGGCCGCTTGCTCTTGAAGCGCTTCGGCGAGCTGTCGGGCTCGCGCTTCAAGCGCGGCCCTGAGGACGAACCTGCGGGCGTGTTGATCGAAGCTATGCGCTGGAATGGCCTGTTCGGGCGGTTTGGTGAAGGTAAACACGACTGGTGGAAAGGCTTGGCAAGCGTCGATGTGCCGCTGCTGGCTGTCAGTGCTGCCGGGGATCATCAAGACCCCGACTGGGCCTGCCGCAAGTTGTTTGAGCAAGTCGGCTCCGAGCACCGCCAATACTTGTGCCTGGGCCGCCAGCGGGGGTTTAGCGGGGATTTCGGGCATGTGGAAATGCTCGTCAGCAAAGCCGCGCAGGTCGAAGTGTGGCCATTGGTGGCGCAGTGGCTGAAAGATCCGCTCACACCCTTGTCTGGCGCGCAAGCCGAGGTATTGGCCGAGGCTTGAAGGAGCGCTCTGCCAAGGGCGTTTCACTCGTGTGTGGTTGCGGCTAAGATATGACGCGTCAAACGCTTCTGGTCATATTCAGTCGCGCAGTGGCTATTGCGTTGCGGCGAAGCGGATGGGATGTTTCGCACCTGCTTTGCCTGGCGCTTCTTTCGAAAGACACCTCTTTGACAGAAAGGAATTTTTCAATGAACCATTACGTGACTCCCGACCTGTGCGACGCCTACCCGGATCTGGTGCAAGTGCTTGAGCCGATGTTCAGCAATTTCGGCGGACGAGATTCGTTTGGCGGCGAGATTGTCACCGTCAAATGCTTCGAAGATAACTCCCTGGTCAAGGAACAAGCCGACCAGCCTGGCGCTGGCAAGGTGCTGGTGGTCGACGGGGGTGGTTCGCTGCGCCGCGCGCTGCTGGGCGACATGATTGCCGAGAAAGCCGCGAAAAACGGCTGGGAAGGCCTGGTGATCTACGGCTGCATCCGTGACGTCGATGTGATCGCCCAGACCGACCTGGGTGTTCAGGCTCTGGCCAGCCATCCGATGAAGACCGACAAACGCGGTATCGGTGACCTGAACGTAGTGGTCACGTTTGCAGGCGTGACGTTTCGCCCGGGTGAATACGTATACGCCGATAACAACGGCGTGATCGTTTCACCCAGTCCGCTGAAAATGCCTGAATAAGACAGGAGTGAGGATGTTCGAGGAAGAAAACGCGCAATGGGGGCTGGTGCATGCCCTGGTGCTGGACGGTAAAGGCGGTGCGCGTTCGATTGCCCGGACTGAACTCGATGATTTGCAACTGCAGCCCCAGGAAAGCCTCTGGCTGCATTGGGATCGCAGCCACCCGCAAACCCAGACCTGGCTACGTAAATCCAGTGGGTTGAGTGAATTCGCCTGTGACCTGTTGCTGGAGGAAAACACCCGGCCGCGCCTGTTGCCGCTGCCGGACTCGGAATTGCTGTTGTTCCTGCGTGGGGTCAACCTCAACCCGGGCGCAGAACCGGAAGATATGGTTTCGGTGCGTATTTTCGCGGCGGCCAGTCGTGTGATTTCCCTGCGATTGCGCCCGTTGCGCGCCACTGATGAGTTGCTGGTGCAATTGGCGGACGGTAAGGGGCCTAGAACCGCGTCGGAACTCATCCTTTATATGGCGCAGTACTTGACCCATAAAGTGCAGGATTTGGTCGCCGACCTGTCGGAAGTCGTCGACGCCGAGGAAGAAAAACTCGATACCGACGAACGGTATACCCCGGAACATGGCAGCGTTCTGCAGATCCGCCGGCGAGCGGCCGGTCTGAAGCGATTCCTCGCGCCGCAGCGGGATATTTTTGCCCAGCTCACACGCATCAAATTACCCTGGTTCTGCGATGACGATGCCGACTACTGGAACGAATTGAACAACAGCCTGACCCGTTACTTGGAAGAGCTCGAATTGACCCGAGAGCGCGTGGGGCTTGTGCTTGAGGCCGAAGATCGGCGCTTGAGCGTGCGTATGAACCGCACCATGTACCGCTTCGGGATCATTACCGGGATCTTCCTGCCGATGAGTTTTCTCACCGGTCTGCTGGGTATAAATGTGGGGGGTATTCCGTTCTCCGCCAGCCCCTATGGATTCATGATTGCGTGCCTGTTGATGGCCTCGGTTGCGCTCGGCCAGTGGTGGCTTTTTCGACGGTTGCGCTGGGTTTGAGCTGAATATGAGCTGAACGTAGGAAAGGTCGTATGTGACCCCGAGAATTTTACCCTCGTCTTTTAAAACACTTGCGAGAGGTCTTTATGCACGATCCGTTCGAACAGTCTTTGCGTGACATGCTCAATGCCTCGCCGTCCAACCGCGACGACGATGCTTGCCTGGGCCGCGTGTTGAAAACCGCCAACCGTCAGGTGGGTGCGGGTGACCTGTTCGGTCTGCTCGGTCGCTGGGTTCCGGCATTGATGATGGCCCTGAACAACGGTTCGGCCCACGTATCGCCGGTTTCCCGTCGTAAACCTCTTGCTCGCACTGCTGATAAGGCTGATTGAATATGGAACTTGATCTCTGGACCCAGAGCCTGGTCACCGCGATGACCGCATTGTGGACCAAGGTGGCGAACTTCATTCCCAACCTGTTTGGTGCACTGGTACTGGTACTGCTGGGCTTTGTCGTGGCCAAGTTGCTCGACACTCTGCTGTCCAAATTGCTTGCAAAACTGGGCCTCGACCGCTTGATGGCAGGCACTGGCCTGACTAAGCTGCTGGGCCGCGCGGGGCTGCAGGTGCCGATCTCCACATTGATCGGCAAAATCGTTTATTGGTTTGTTTTGTTGATTTTCCTGGTTTCTGCGGCTCAATCCCTTGGGCTTGAGCGAGTATCAGCTACGCTCGACATGCTGGCGCTGTATTTGCCGAAAGTTTTCGGCGGCGCGCTGGTATTGCTGGTAGGCGTTTTGCTGGCGCAATTGGCCAATGGGCTGGTGCGTGGCGCCGCTGAAGGTGTGGGGTTGGACTATGCCGCCGGTCTTGGGCGAATCGCTCAGGGACTGGTAATCATCATCAGTATTTCGGTCGCGATCAGCCAGTTGGAGGTCAAGACTGACCTGCTCAACCACGTGATTGTGATTGTTTTGATTACCGTTGGTCTGGCCGTTGCGCTGGCCATGGGCTTGGGAAGCCGGGAAATTGCCAGTCAGATTCTTGCGGGAATCTATGTGCGTGAGCTGTATCAGGTAGGGCAACAGGTGCGTGTGGGCGAGGTCGAAGGGCAAATCGAAGAGATCGGCACAGTCAAGACGACAGTACTCACCGATGACGGCGACCTGGTGTCGTTGTCCAATCGGATTCTCCTCGAGCAGCAGGTCAGTAGCCGCTAATCCGGAAAACCCTGCTAATGTACGCCGCCGCGAACCCGGCTGACCGGGCAGTGGCGGACATTGACCTGACTGTCGGCACGACTTGTTTTGAATAAAGCCCAAACGCTGTCCACGCGCTATGACCCCCGTGAGCTCTCTGATGAGGAGCTGGTCGCGCGCGCGCACACGGAGCTGTTTCACGTAACTCGTGCGTATGAAGAATTGATGCGCAGATATCAACGCACTCTGTTCAACGTTTGTTCAAGGTATTTAGGGAACGATAGAGATGCGGATGATGTCTGTCAGGAAGTGATGCTCAAGGTGCTGTACGGCTTAAAGAACTTCGAGGGCAAATCGAAGTTCAAAACGTGGCTGTATAGCATCACCTACAACGAGTGCATCACGCAGTATCGCAAGGAACGGCGAAAGCGTCGCTTGATGGACGCCTTGAGTCTTGACCCCCTTGAGGAGGCGTCTGAAGAGAAGGCGCCGGCACCCGAGGAGAAGGGCGGACTTGATCGCTGGTTGGTGTATGTGAACCCGATTGACCGCGAAATTCTGGTGCTACGATTTGTCGCAGAGCTGGAATTTCAGGAAATCGCTGACATCATGCACATGGGTTTGAGTGCTACAAAAATGCGTTACAAACGTGCTCTTGATAAATTACGTGAGAAATTTGCGGGCGAGACTGAAACTTAGTGCGTAGCAAATATCTCTTACGTGTAGGCAAGTTCTGTTAGACTTGTCGCCGAGTTGTCCCCCGGTTTGTGGGACTGCTTTACAATCACCAGATGGGGATTTAACGGATGAAACTGAAAAACACCTTGGGCTTGGCCATTGGTTCTCTTATTGCCGCTACTTCTTTCGGCGTTCTGGCACAAGGCCAAGGCGCAGTTGAAGGCGAGCTGTTCTACAAGAAGCAGTACAACGATAGCGTCAAGCACATCGAAGACGGCTTCAATCCTGGCGCTCGCATCGGTTACTTCCTGACCGACGACCTGTCCTTGAACCTGTCGTACGACAAGACCAACCACACCCGTTCGAACGACGGTACTGGTAGCCAGAAGATCAAAGGCGACACCGGCAGCCTGGTTGCCCAGTATCACTTCGGTCAAGCTGGCGTAGACAGCCTGCGTCCGTACGTAGAAGGCGGTTTCGGCCACCAGAGCCGTACCAACGTTCTGGCTGACGGCCACAGCGGTCGCGACCAGACCACTTTCGCTACCGTTGGTACTGGCGTGAAGTACTACTTCACCAACAACCTGTACGCTCGTGCCGGTGTTGAAGCTGACTACGGTCTGGACAACGGCAAGTGGGACTACTCCGCACTGGTCGGCCTGGGCGTGAACTTCGGCGGTAACGCTGGCGCAGCAGCTCCAGCTCCTACCCCAGCACCAGCTCCAGAGCCAACTCCAGAGCCAGAAGCTCCAGTTGCTCAGGTTGTTCGTGTTGAGCTGGACGTTAAGTTCGACTTCGACAAGGCCGTTGTTAAGCCTAACAGCTACAGCGACGTTAAAAACCTGGCCGACTTCATGGCTCAGTACCCAGCTACCAACGTAGAAGTTGCTGGTCACACTGACTCCGTAGGTCCAGACGCTTACAACCAGAAGCTGTCCCAGCGTCGTGCTGACGCTGTTAAGCAAGTCCTGGTTAAAGACGGCGTTGCTCCAAGCCGTGTAACCGCAGTAGGTTACGGCGAATCCCGCCCAGTTGCTGACAACGCAACTGAAGCTGGTCGCGCTGTTAACCGTCGCGTAGAAGCGTCGGTTGAAGCTACCGCTCAGTAATTACTGAGTTGTAGAAAAAAGCCCGGCTTAGGCCGGGCTTTTTTTCGCCTGTGATTTGCCTCAGGCGCTGGCTGCATCTGCCAGGCAAACAGCCTGTTCGGTGGCGGCAACGCGGCCGATCACCAGGATTGCCGGGCTCTTCAGGGCAAACGCACGGGCGTCCTCATGCATATGGGACAGATCGCTGCGGCACTCCCTTTGTTGCGGCAACGATGCATTTTCGATCATCGCCACCGGCATATCCGGCATCATCCCGCCATCCAGTAATTGCTGGCGAATCTCCTCCAGTTTCGCCACGCCCATATACACCACCAAGGTTGTCCCGCCCTCTGCCAGGGCACGCCAATTCAGGCTGCTGTCGTCCTGAGTATGTGCCGTGACCAGGGTCACGCCACGGCTTACCCCGCGCAACGTCAACGGAACCGCGCAATTCGTGGCGCCGGCCAGGCCCGCGGTAATCCCGTTGACCAATTCCACCTCGATGCCTCGCTCACGCAACCACACCGCTTCTTCACCGCCGCGCCCGAAAATGCACGGGTCGCCACCCTTGAGCCGCACTACGCATTTGCCCTGGCGCGCATAACGCAGCATCAGGCGGTGGATAAAAGCCTGCGGAGTCGAGCGGCAGCCACCGCGTTTCCCCACGATAATCACCCGCGCTTCGGCACAGTGTTCCAGCACCGCCGGGTTTACCAGATCATCGACCAGTACCACATCGGCTTCGCGCATGGCCCGAACGGCCTTGAGGGTCAACAGCTCCGGGTCACCGGGACCTGCGCCTACCAGCCAGACTTTTGCGTTCATAGGTTTTTCCTCGTCCAGGGATGACGTCAGCTGTGAAAGAGTGAGTACAACAGCACCAGGTTGATCAGCATTGAGATCAACCCCAGCGCGCGCCAGACCTTCAAGGGTTCACGCTCCAGCAACGGCCTGGGGCGGATGCTCAGTTCCTGCCGGTCAGCCTGGTCCAGCACCCGCAACCACTCTTCGGCGGTTTCATAGCGGTGTGACGGATTCGCAGCCACGGCCCGTTCCAGGCTGAGGGGCAACCAATCCGGCAGATCGGGGCGATAGCGGCTGGCGCTGACAGGGTGGGTGAACCTTGGCCGTTGGAAAGCTTCGATTTCACCGTAGGGGTAATGCCCAGTCAGCAAGTAATACAGGGTGACGCCGACGCTGTATAAATCCTGTTGGGCTGTAGGACGGTCGCCATTGAATGCCTCCGGTGCGATGAAGCTTGGCGTGCCCGGCAGCACATGGGCATGGTCTTCCGACAGGCCTGGGCAGTACGCCAGGCCGAAATCCAGCACCCGCAGTTCGCCGTCGTCCCCCAGCAGGAGGTTTTCCGGCTTGATATCACGGTGCAAGATCTGCCGCCGATGCAGCATGCCCACCGCACGCAGCAAGCGTTCGGCCATCGATTGCCATTGCGCCAGGGGCAATGGACCTTGGCGCTGGAACCGTTCAGCCAGGGTTTCTCCGGAATATTCACGCATCACGTAGTACAGATGCTGGCGCTCGCTGGCGACGTGGACTTCAGGAAACGCCCGCCCTGCAACCCGCCTTAAAAACCATTCCTCCGACAGCAACGCCTGGCCGGCGTCGCGATCATCGTCATGGCTCAACGGCAGTGTTTTCAGCAGCCAGGGTTGCTGCTGGGCGTCCCTTACCCGGTATAACAACGACTGGCGGCTTTGCGCCAGTACGGTTTCCACCTGCCAGCCTTCGAAGTGTTGCCCGTCTTTCAGCGGTGGTGGCAGGGGCCATTGCTGCAACTGTACCAAGGCATCGCCGAGCGTGGCTGCGCCGAGGCTGTCGATGCGCACCAGCAGGGCGCTGGCATTGTCCTGGCTACCGGCCAGGTGTGCGGCGCTCACCAGCGTATTGACTGCCAGATCCAGGTCCGTTTGCTCGCGCAAAATCGCGCGGATGCTCTGATCACCGAGGGTTGCCCACACGCCATCACTGAGCAGCAGGAAACACTCGCCTTCGCGCAATTGGCCGTCGAGAAAGTCCAACACCAGGTGTTGATCCAGGCCGAGCGCGCGCTTGAGCACATGTTGCATGCCCGGTTGTTCCCACACGTGATCCTCGCTGATGCGCTGCAATTCGCCATCCAGCCAACGATAGGCCCGGCAATCGCCGACGTGCGCCAGGGTAAAGCGCTGGCCGCGAAACACCAGGGCGCTGAGAGTGGTCAGCAAGGGCTGACCACCGCCATTCGCCTGCAGCCAGCGATTCTGTGCCAGCAGCAAACGTTCCAGGGCCTGGGCCACGCCCCAGGTTTGCGGCGTGGCGTAGTAATCCAACGCCAGCGCCTGCAGGGTCGAGCGCGCGGCCAAGCCACCGTCGGCGCACTGGCTTACGCCGTCGGCGATGGCGCACAGGTAACCTTTGCTCGCCGCCAGTTCGGCCATGGGAGTCACCACCCGCAGTGCGTCCTGGTTTTCCGCCCGTGGGCCGATGGCGCTGGCGTGGGCGACGCTCAGTTGCAGGCTCATCAGACCCGCGCAGCCGTTACGGCAGCCGAGCCCCAGGTGTTCCTCCAGCGACGCTTCACGCCATGCAGGCCGAACCAGGCCAACACGGCCAGGCTGGCGAACAGCCACAGGGCCAGTTGATAGCTGCCGGTACTTTGTTTGATCGCGCCCATGCCCGCCGCCAAAGCAAAACCGCCGATACCGCCGGCCATGCCGATCAGGCCGGTCATCACGCCGATCTCGCGACGGAAACGCTGTGGTACCAGTTGGAACACCGCGCCATTCCCGGCACCTAGGCCGAGCATAGTGCAGACGAAAAGTGCCAGTGCCGCGTAGGAGCTCGGTAGGTTGAAACCCACCGCCGCGATACAAATCGCCGCCACGCTGTACATGCCCAATAGGGTACGAATCCCGCCGAAACGGTCCGCCAAGGCGCCACCCAGGGGGCGCATCAGGCTGCCGCCGAACACGCAGGCGGCGGTGTAGTAACCGGCGGTCACTGGGCTCAGGCCGTATTGGTCGTTGAAGTAGCCGGGCAGGGCGCTGGCCAGGCCGATAAACCCGCCGAAGGTCACGCTGTAGAAAAACATGAACCACCAGCTGTCACGGTCGCCCAGGGCCTTGAAGTAGTCAGCCATGGACTTGGCTTTCGGCCGTTCAGGGGCGTTGCGCGCCAGCCAGGCAAAGACGATCAGGGTCATCACCAGTGGAATCACGGCAAAGCCGAAGACGTTGTTCCAGCCAAAAGCGGCCGCCAACACAGGCGCCAGCAATGCGGCGAATACAGTGCCGGAGTTGCCCGCGCCAGCGATGCCCATGGCCTTGCCCTGGTGTTCTGCCGGGTACCATTGGGAGGCCAGTGGCAGCGCGACGGCAAACGATGCGCCGGCCATGCCCAGAAACACGCCCAGCAGCAAGGCTTGCTCATAGCTGTGGATTCCCAGCTTCCAGGCGCCGAACAGGGCGCAGATCACAATCACCTGGCCAATCAGCCCCGCGGTCTTCGGCGACAGCTTGTCAGCCAGCATCCCCATCAGAAAGCGCAAAATCGCACCGGCGAGGATGGGCGTTGCGACCATCAGGCCGCGTTGTTGAGTGGTCAAGTGCAAGTCGGCGGCAATTTGTATCGCCAGTGGGCCCAGCAGGTACCAGACCATGAAGCTCAGGTCGAAATACAGGAACGCGGCAAACAGGGTCGGGGTGTGCCCGGATTTCCAGAAGCTTGATTTCATCACGCACCTCAACGGTTGGGAGTCTTGTAAGAAGGCCTGGTGATGGAACAGCCGGTTAAGGCCGCCCCACCTTCCCCTTTAGCGGGGGCTAAAACAAAAAAACGCCGCCACCGGGTTCGCGAGGGCAAACCGGGTGAGCGACGTCTTTGTCGTGGAGGGGCAACCGCCGTTGGCTACCTGTGATGTTTACTTAGCAAGAGCTGCGCCAAATCAGCCGAGCAACTCACTCATGGCGATAATCTGCTCCGCCACCTGGATCAGTTTCTGCTGGCGGCTCATGGCCTGCCGGCGCATGAGGGTGTAGGCCTCTTCCTCATTGCAGTCCTTCATTTTCATCAGCATGCCCTTGGCCAGCTCGATGCGCTTGCGTTCCGCCAGTTGCTGGTCCCGAGCGTGAAGCTGAGCGCGCAGGGCCTGGTCGCTCTCGAAGCGCGCCATGGCCACATCGAGGATCGGCTGCAGGCGCTCGGCCTGGATGCCTTCGACGATATAAGCGCTGACACCGGATTTGATTGCCTGGCGCATCACGCTCGGGTCGTGTTCGTCGGTGAACATCACTATCGGCCGGGGTTGGTCGCGGCTGACCAATACCACTTGCTCCATCACATCACGGCCCGGTGACTCGGTATCGATCAGGATCACGTCCGGGCGCACTGTTTCGACGCGTGCGGGCAGGTCGATGGTCAGGCCGGACTCGTCAATGACTTCAAAGCCGGCCTCGATCAGCGCCGTCCTCAGGCGGCCGACTTTGCGCGGGGTGTCGTTGATCAACAGGATTCGCAGCATGGAGATCCTCCTGTCAGCGCAAGGCTTGGCAGTGGGTGGTGTTGGCCAGGGCATGCAGGCGGAAGCTGCGGGCATAGCCGGCGGGGTCGGAACCGTCCCAGATTTTGCCGTCGATCAGTTGGCTGCTGCGCATGTCCTGGTCTTTCACCTTGATACCCAGCGCGTCAGCCGCCTGGCGAAACAGCGGCAGCTGCTGCACTTGGCGCGCAACGCCGAGATAGTCCGGGTCTTCACGCAGAAGGCCCCAGCGCCGAAACTGGGTCATGAACCACATGCCGTCAGAGAGGTAGGGCAGGTTCACCTCGCCATCAGCAAAAAAGCGCAAGGCGTGGGGATCCTGCCACTGGTTGCCCAGGCCATCGTCATAGGCGCCGAGCAGGCGTGGTTCGATGCAGTCGAGCGGCGCGTCGAGGTACTCGCGGCCACTGAGCAATTGCGCGGTGGAACGGCGGTTTTCGGTGCTTTCTTCGATAAATCGACTGGCCTCCAGGATCGCCATTACCAGTACGCGCGCGGTGTTGGGGTACTGGTCGACAAACGCCTGGGTACAGCCGAGCACCTTTTCTGGATGATCCGGCCAGATTGCCTGGGTTGTTGCCAGGGTAAACCCTTGGTTTTGCTTGACCGCGCTGGCGCACCAGGGTTCGCCGACGCAAAAACCATCGATGCGTCCGGCTTGCAGGTGCGCAACCATTTGCGGTGGCGGGACCACCACGCTGTCCACATCCTGCAAGGGATGAATGCCTTGGCTCGCCAGCCAGTAATACAACCACATAGCGTGGGTGCCTGTGGGAAACGTCTGGGCAAAGGTCAGTTTTGTTCGGCTTTGGTGCGCATGGCGCTCCAGTGCCTCAGGAGTGATCACCCCTTGTTGCTGCAATCCGTGGGACAGGTTGATGCTTTGCCCGTTCTGGTTAAGCCCCATCAGTACCGCCATGTCGGTGGGCGCTACGCCGCCAATGCCCAGGTGCACGGCATAAATCAGCCCGTACAGGCTGTGGGCGGCGTCCAGTTCGCCGCTGACCAGTTTGTCGCGCAGGTTGGCCCAGGACGATTGGCGCTTGAGGTTCAGGGTCAGGCCATAGGGTTGAGCGAAGCCCTGGGTGGCCGCCACTATCATTGATGCGCAGTCGCTCAAGGCCATGAAGCCCAGGTCGAGGCTGCTCTTTTCCGGGGCATCACTGCCGTTGACCCAAGCCAGCGGGTCGTTCATCGGGCTGTTGCCAACCGAATCGTTCATCAATACCTACCTTTTCTCTCAAAAAAAAGCGTCGTTCCCTCAGATGGCGATGTAAGCCAGTGCGGGTAACGACGCCTTTGTCCGTAAGCTCGCTCCGTCGTTGGCGCGTGCTCTGATGCAGAGTGCATAGCAATGCACATGCCACGGGGAGTGGGGCCCAGGCAGCCGTCAACTTTCCATCAAGATTGAAACCTGGCGGCCTTTCAGTATGGCCGCATTCTTAATGTCAGACCGCCCAGGAAACCCCACGGTGTACGCCGACTTCCTTGCAACGATGCCCCGCCCCTGGCTTTGCCGTCGGCTGTTTTTTGCTGCGCTGCTCGCCGTGCTGGTGTCCGAAAGTGCTGTTGCCTGGGCCGGGCTTTACCAGGCACAGGATCAAAGCCTGTATACCGTGTTCACTGCACTGTCGGAGCCATTGGGCTTGCCCATTGTTGTCAGCCGTGAGGTGGCACGCAAACGTCTCAGTACAGCGCTGGATTTCGATGCACCGCAACAGGCCCTGGAGACACTTGCGCTGCAACAAGGATTGATCTGGTACAGCGACGGGCAAGCGCTGTATGTCTATGACGCGGGCGAGGCTAAAAGCTCTGCGGTGACCTTGCGGCATATTTCCGTCGACAGGCTGCGTAGCCTCATGCGCCGGTCGGGCCTCGATGAGTCGCGCTATCCATTGCGTGAAAGTGCAGGGCGAACGTTCTATGTTTCCGGCCCACCGAATTATGTCGATCAGGTGCTGCGCCTGGCCCAGTTGATGGACCGGCAAAAAGCTGAGTTACGGGTGGGGGCGCAGGCCTTTGGCATTGTCCAGGTACTCAACACCGATGTGGCGGACCATCAGTACGGCACAAGCGACAGCCCGGTCACCGTTCCGGGGATGGCTTCGATGATCAAAACCCTGCTGGCCAGCGAGCACAAGGGGTTGCTGTCCGACAAGAGCCTTGGCGTGATCGCCTACCCGGATAGCAACAGCCTGCTTATCAAGGGTAAGCCAGCGCAGGTGAGTTTCATCCAGAAACTGGTAGCGGAACTCGACATACCCAAGCGCGCGATCGAGGTCTCGCTGTGGTGGGTGGATGTGGAGCGCGACGAACTGAAGAAGCTGGGCTTGGGCTGGGATACGCAAAGCAAGGCTTCGACATCGCGCGTTTTAGCGCCGTTGGATGATAGCCACCTGCTGGCGCAGATCAGCGCGTTGGAGCGTCGTCGGCGCGCGAAGGTGACAACACTGCCGGCGATTCTCACCCAGGAGAACGTGCCGGCGGTTTTTCAGGACAACCACACGTTCTATCTGCCACCTGTCGAAAACGACAAAACCGACTGGAAACCAGTTCGCTACGGCACCCAAGTCAGTGTCTTGCCGCGTTTTGCCGAGGCCAACCAGATCGAGATGCGCCTTGAGGTCGAAGAGGGTCGCCAGATGACCGAGCCGGGACGGCGTGAAAAAAACGCGGCGGTGGGACGAGTGGGCGTCAACAGTGTGGTGCGTTTGCCCCAAGGCAGACGCCTATGGCTGGGCGCGTTTCAAAGGGAGTCAGAAGGACGCGGAGCTGGTCGCCCGGCTCTAGTGCGCCTGTTTGTGATCCAGGCCAGAGCGGTGGGCGGCGTGTTGAAGGGGCCGGACGAGGGCGTAGGGCCACCACCCTTGACAGCCGTGCAATATGAGCGTGTTCAACGTGCTTTTGTGCGGCCGGGGCGCGATGTCTCACCGTAACCAAGGTGGTAACCATGCATCTGGAAATTCTTCTACAGGAACAGCTGATCAGCCGCAGGCGCCTGGCAGCCTTCGCGCCGGGAAAGATATTGCCACTGACGCAGCAGATAACTCACTGCGTAGAAGTTCGGGTGAATGGGCAATTACTCGCCTTGGGTGAACTGGTGCAGTTGGAGGACCGGCTAGGGGTTGAGTTGCATGAGGTGTATCAGGCGTGGCTGCCTGGAGGCGGCGGATAGCGAAAGGTCTTACAGAGCAGTATCGAAAACCGCTGGATGATTGGGCTTTTTCCTAACGTGAGTCGGGAGGCAGGTTTTTACAGTCGTGACCTAGGTACATGAGTCAGTGATGCAAGTGAGGACTTCAATGTCAGTAGCCGGATGCCGAGGTAATGATGGCCGTCATGGATGATGCAGGGACGACGACTTCCCTGGTTTTTTCGCGCTGGACCCTGCATGACGACGGTCGCCTGACCGGCGAGGGTTCGGATGTTCAGTTACCGCCCAAGGAATGGCAGGTGTTGCGACTGCTACTGGCATCCGGTGGCGCGTTGATGACCAAGGATCGCTTGCTGGAGCTGGCCTGGCCGCAGGGGGAGGTGGCCGAGGAGTCGTTGACGCGCTGCATTTACTCACTGCGCAAGTACCTTGGCGTCGACAAGGGGTTTATCAAGACGATCTACGGTCAAGGGTACCGCTTCACATGCCCGGTCACTGCAGAGGGCCATGCGCCGGGCTGCATGAGACATGTGTGCTCGGCCTGCGGCCAGGTCAGCCATGGTTCGATAAACCGTGGCTAGGTTCTGGAGCACAGGCTTGGTGTTGAGCATGGTGATGACCAGCCATCAAGCGGTGGCCTATTGCTGGCAGGAGGCCGCCAGGCACTACGATATCGAACCAGAGTTGCTGCAAGCGATCGCCGTCGTGGAGTCAGGTAATCGGGCGCAAGCGATGAATCTTGCCAACCGTAATGGCACTCGTGACATCGGCCTGATGCAGATCAACAGCATCCATCTGCCTCGCCTGCTCAAGCAGGGTATTACCGAGGAGCGTCTGATCAACGAGCCCTGTCTGTCGGTTGAGGTGGGCGCTTCGATTCTCGCCGAGTTCATCCAGCGCTTTGGTTACAACTGGACAGCGGTAGGTTCCTACAACGTTGGGACGGGCTCCGGGCCCGAGCGTGAGGCGTTGCGCATGCGGTATGCGCAGAAAATCTGGGCGTATTACGAGCAGTTGGTCGCGCATCGCTACTGACGATTGAGGTTCACGCCTCGCGCGCTCCCTGTCTCCCCAGCTATAATCGCCGTCACCTTTCGCCGCCATCCGAGTCTAGCCCGCCCATGTATACCCTGGCCCGCCAGCTGTTGTTCAAACTCTCCCCGGAAACCTCCCACGATCTGTCCCTGGACCTGATCGGTGCCGGTGGCCGCCTGGGGCTCAATGGCCTGGTATGCAAGGCGCCGGCAAAAATGCCGGTATCGGTGATGGGGCTCGATTTCCCCAATCCGGTCGGGCTGGCGGCTGGCCTGGATAAAAACGGTGCGGCCATTGATGGTTTTGCTCAGTTGGGTTTCGGTTTTGTCGAAATCGGCACGGTGACCCCAAGGCCACAACCGGGTAACCCCAAGCCGCGTATCTTCCGTCTGCCGGAAGCCGAGGCGATCATCAACCGCATGGGCTTCAACAACCTGGGGGTTGATCATCTGTTGTCGCGGGTTCAAGCGGCGAAGTACAAGGGCATCCTAGGCATCAATATCGGCAAGAACTTCGATACCCCGGTTGAACGTGCCGTGGATGACTACCTGATCTGCCTGGACAAGGTCTACGCCCACGCCAGCTACGTCACGGTCAACGTCAGCTCGCCCAACACCCCGGGCCTGCGTAGCCTGCAGTTCGGCGACTCCCTCAAGCAACTGCTCGAAGCCTTGCGCCAGCGCCAGGAAGACCTGGCTGGGCGCCATGGCAAGCGCGTGCCGTTAGCGATCAAGATTGCCCCAGACATGAGCGACGAAGAAACCGTGCTGGTCGCCCAGGCCCTGGTGGACTCAGGGATGGACGCGGTGATCGCGACCAACACCACCCTCAGCCGCGTAGGCGTCGAAGGCCTGGCCCATGGCGATGAAGCCGGTGGCCTGTCGGGTGCCCCGGTGCGCGAGCAGAGCACGCATATCGTCAAGGTGTTGGCTGCCGAGTTGGCGGGGCGTTTGCCGATTATCGCGGCAGGTGGCATCACCGAAGGCAAGCACGCAGCCGAGAAGATCGCCGCGGGTGCCAGCCTGGTGCAGCTCTACTCCGGCTTCATCTATAAAGGCCCGGCGCTGATCCGCCAGTCGGTGGATGCAATCGCCGCACTGCGCTGATGCGCCCACAAGGTTTATTCACCAGCCATTAAAAAGGGCTCCATCAAGGAGCCCCCTGGGCCGAAGCCCGCCGCCCGGATAGGACGTGCGTGGTTAAATCGTTACACATTCAAAGGTGATGATGTCGGAATTAATTGCCCTTGATTAGCCGACGGCGTGAAGTTCGTTGAGTCTGTGAATTCCCGCAGTGCCAGTCATACCGTCCCAGTTGTCGCCGCGTCCTTCTCGCCAGCCGTTGATCCAGGCTTGGCGTACCGACGGTAGAGTAAATGGGCAAAGCTCACGGGATTTGCCATGAACGCCATATTGATATCCGCGTAAAAATGCTCTTTCCAACGGATCACGCTTAAGTCTTCTCATAGGGTGTTTCCCTCACTTGTTGACTGTCTTGATATCCTTTGGCCTCGTCTGGGGCCAAGCAGAGTTTTTCTGCCGTCGGTCGGCTCGCTGCCGGCGTGGCGAGCCTATTTGTCGGCGTCGTTACGGCGCCAACCTGTGGTGAGTTCTAACCAATAGGTCACATGGATTCAATGATCGTTTTGTCATAAGCACGTAACGATAACGATGCTATAGCCATAAGCTGGGCTGGCTTTTCGCCCCATTTATCCGGCAAACCCAGCTATGATGTGCCCTGCAAAGAGGATGGGTTTAATCCTTTAGTGAGAATGCCCGTCCGTTGCGGTCGGTTATTATTCGACGAAAGGGCGGAATATTTCTTTTTGTTACCCGTTTTGTTGTTAAACAGTTCTCTCTGCCTCGTCAATCAGGGCCCAAGGGCCCGGCAGACGAGGTGGGACGGCACATTCGTGCCACGCGGGCACTCTTCAAGAAAAGTGCTTGATTGAAAACCGAGCTGGCGATGCGTCGCCCGTTCATTTATTGCTGAAAAGCCTGGAATGCCCCATGTCGGACCGTTTTGAACTCTTCCTCACCTGCCCCAAAGGCCTCGAAGGCCTGCTGATCGAGGAAGCCGTCGGGCTTGGCCTTGAGGAAGCCCGTGAGCACACCTCGGCCGTGCGCGGCATGGCCGACATGGAAACCGCCTACCGTCTGTGTCTCTGGTCACGCTTGGCCAACCGCGTACTGCTGGTGCTTAAGCGCTTCCCGATGAAGGACGCCGAAGACCTCTACCACGGCGTGCTGGATATCGAGTGGGCCGAGCACATGGTCTCCGATGGCTCTCTGGCGGTGGAATTCAGTGGCCACGGCTCGGGCATCGATAACACCCACTTCGGCGCGCTGAAGGTCAAGGATGCGATTGTCGACAAGCTGCGCACCCCGACCGGCGAACGCCCGTCCATCGACAAGATCAACCCGGACCTGCGCATCCACCTGCGCCTGGACCGCGGCGAAGCGATCCTGTCCCTCGACCTTTCCGGCCACAGCCTGCACCAGCGTGGCTACCGTCTGCAGCAGGGCGCGGCACCACTGAAAGAAAATCTGGCGGCCGCGATCCTGATCCGTGCCGGCTGGCCGCGCATTGCTGCTGAAGGCGGCGCGCTGAGCGACCCAATGTGCGGCGTGGGTACCTTCCTGGTGGAGGGCGCGATGATCGCTGCCGATATGGCGCCCAACCTGAACCGCGAGCTGTGGGGTTTCACCACCTGGCTGGGTCACGTCCCGGCGCTGTGGAAAAAACTGCACACCGAGGCCACCGAACGTGCGGCCATCGGCATGAACAAGCCGCCGCTGTGGATTCGTGGCTACGAAGCCGATCCGCGCCTGATCCAGCCCGCGCGCAACAACATCGAGCGTGCCGGCCTCAGCCACTGGATCAAGGTTTACCAGGGCGAAGTCGGCACTTTTGAGCCGCGCCCGGACCAGAACCAGAAAGGCCTGGTCATCTGCAACCCGCCGTACGGCGAGCGTTTGGGTGACGAAGCCAGCTTGTTGTACCTCTACCAGAACCTTGGCGAGCGTCTGCGCCAAGCGTGCATGGGCTGGGAAGCGGCTGTATTCACTGGCGCACCGGACCTGGGCAAGCGCATGGGTATCCGTAGCCACAAGCAGTACTCGTTCTGGAACGGCGCCCTGCCGTGCAAATTGTTGCTGATCAAGGTCAACCCGGACCAGTTCGTCACCGGTGAGCGTCGCACCCCAGAACAGCGTCAGGCCGAACGTGAGCAAGCCGCTTACGATCAAGCCCCGGCTGAGCCGCAAGAGCGTCAGTACAACAAGAACGGCAACCCGATCAAACCCGCTCCGGCGCCAGTGGTTGAGCAGCCGCGCCTGAGCGAAGGCGGCCAGATGTTCGCCAACCGCCTGCAGAAGAACCTCAAGCTGCTGGGCAAGTGGGCCAAGCGCGAAGGCGTTGACTGCTACCGGGTGTACGACGCCGACATGCCGGAATACTCCATGGCCATCGACCTGTATCACGATTGGGTCCACGTGCAGGAATATGTCGCGCCGAAGTCCATCGACCCGGAAAAAGCCTCCGCACGCATGTTCGATGCCCTGGCCGCGATTCCCCAGGCCCTGAACATCGACAAGAGCCGCGTGGTGGTCAAGCGCCGCGAGCGTCAGAGCGGCACCAAGCAGTACGAGCGTCAGAGCGCCCAAGGCAAGTTCACCGAAGTCAGCGAAGGCGGCGTGAAGTTGCTGGTCAACCTCACCGATTACCTGGACACCGGCCTGTTTCTCGACCACCGTCCGATGCGCATGCGCATCCAGAAAGAAGCCGCCGGCAAGCGCTTCCTCAATTTGTATTGCTACACCGCTACAGCCAGTGTGCACGCGGCCAAGGGCGGCGCGCGCAGCACCACCAGTGTCGACCTGTCCAAGACCTACCTGGACTGGGCGCGTCGCAACTTCTCGCTCAACGGTTTCTCCGACAAGAACCGCCTGGAGCAGGGTGATGTGATGGCGTGGCTGGAAGCCAGCCGCGATGAGTTCGACATGATCTTCATCGACCCGCCGACCTTCTCCAACTCCAAGCGCATGGAAGGTATCTTCGACGTACAGCGTGACCACGTGCAGTTGCTCGACCTGGCCATGGCACGCCTGGCACCGGGCGGCGTGCTGTACTTCTCGAACAACTTCCGCAAATTTGCGTTGGAGGACAACCTCAGCGAACGCTACGCGGTCGAGGAGATCAGCGACAAGACCATCGACCCGGATTTCGCACGTAATGCGAAGATTCACCGGGCGTGGAAAATCACTGCTCGCTGATCGCCGCCACTAAAAAGCCGCAAGCCTGGATTATTCCGGGCTTGCGGCTTTTTTACGCTGGTCAAACTCAAGGTCGATGGCTATAACTTAAGGTCCAGCCAAAGTGACACCCCGCACACTGGCGCTGTGAGTGTTGCTTATGCCGTTGCAAGCTGTTCGCCCGAAAATCCTAGGCTTTATCAGTGAGCAGGCGTCGGCTTGGGTGGTGGCATTGGTGGTGTTACTGGCGGGATTTGCTTTGACGGCGATTGTCGCCTGGGCCGCCTCCGACCTCTATCAGCAGCAACTGCGCCAGCGCTTTCAATTGCTGGTCAATGAACGCTATACCCACCTGCAGGAGCGCTTCGAAGACCAGGAGCAGCGCCTGGACAGCCTGCGGCGTTTCTTTGTCAATTCCGATGATGTGTCCCACGAAGAATTTGACGGTTTTGCCCAGCCCTTGTTGTTGCGCACCCTCGCATACTCCTGGGCGCCCCGGGTGTATCGCGAGCAGCGCAGCCAGTTTGAGCAAGACGTGTCCGGCCGGGGAGGCGCGCCCTTTGTTATCCGTGAGTTGAATTCGGCGGGTGAGCTGGCCCCTGCGACCGAGCGTGATGAATACGTGCCGGTGGTGTATAGCCAGACCCAAAGTCTACGGGGTGCACCGCTCGGCTTTGATCTGCTGGCCCAGCCCCTGCGGCGTTCGGCCCTTGAGCGTGCGCAAAAGACCGGCAAGCTGGCGGTGTCCCAGCCCATGCAATTGGTGGGCGTAGAACCGGCCTATGCCACCGGCGTGTTACTGGTCGCGCCGGTGAGCCACTTGTCCATCTCCGGACAATCCCAGAACGAGCCCTACGGCTATGTGATGGCGGTGATCAGCATTCGCCAGCTGGTGGCCGACGGTTTGCCCAAGCCTGACCGGGATAACCTGATGATGCAAGTAGTCGACATCTCCGACCTGCACAAGCGCGTGCTTTTCGAGTCCGGCACGTTCGGGGCCAGCAGCGACCTTGTCGGCACGCGCCGCCTGACGCTGGGCGACCACATCTACGCCCTGAACCTGCGTCCGAGCCAGGTGTTCGAACAGGCCAACCACTCTTCGTTGTCCGCGATCCTGACCATGGGGAGCCTGCTCAGCCTGTTGCTCAGTGCCTTGCTCTATGTACTGGTGAGCCAACGCCAGCGCGCGTTGAAACTGGTGGAGCAACGTACCGTGCAACTGCGTATGCGCGAGCAGGAGTTACGCGCGGCCCATGGCCAGTTGCGCAGCGTGCTCAATGCGGCCACCCAGGTCGCAATCATTGCCACCGACCTGCGCGGCGTCATCAACACCTTCAACGCCGGTGCGGAGCAGATGCTGGGGTTCGAGGCCGAGCAAGTGGTGGGCACACACACCCTGGAAAGCCTGCATCTGGCGGTGGAACTGGAGGCGCGTTCCGCCAGTTTGAGTGTGGCCTTGGGCAAGCGTATTCCCGCGAGCCAGGCGATGTTGGTGGAAAGCCCGGACAGCCTGCACGAAGCACGCGAATGGACCTTGGTCCGCGAAGACGGCAGCCAGCTGACCGTGAACATGCTGGCCACCGTGCTGCTGGACGACCATGGTTTGTGGATCGGCCACCTGGCGATTTACCTGGACGTTACCGAACAAAAGCGTGCCTACGAGGCATTGGCGGCGCGGGACCGCCTGCTCAAGAAACTCAGCGCCCATGTCCCCGGCGGAATCTTCCAGTTCACCCTGGAGCCCCAGAACAACTGGAAATTCATCTACGCCAGTGATGGCATGCGCGACATCTATGAAATCGAGCCCGGCGTATTGCAGCAAGACGCGAAAAAGGTCCTTGAGCGTATCCATCCGCTGGATGTGGAACGGGTGCGTGCATCGATCCGTTTGTCCGCGTTGCAGCTGAGCCATTGGCGCGAAGAGTACCGGGTGCAGTTGCCGCAACGCGGCCTGCGTTGGATTCGTGGGGAGGCCACCCCGGAAGAGTTACCGGGAGGCGGCACGTTGTGGCATGGCTATGTGTCGGATATTTCCGACTTGAAGCGGGTGGAAGAGGAACTGCGCGCCCTTTCTATCACCGACTCCCTGACCGGGATTCACAACCGCCGCTATTTTCAAGATCGCCTGAGGGCCGAGATGGTGAGGCTTAACCGCACCTCGGGGGCACTGTCGGTGATCATGCTGGATATCGATCACTTCAAGCGCATCAACGACAGGCATGGGCATGCCGTCGGCGATGGGGTATTGCAGGCGTTGTGCAAACGCATCAGCCAGCGCCTGCGCCGCACCGATGTGTTCTGCCGCCTAGGAGGCGAGGAATTCATGGTGCTGTGCCCCCATACCGATGGCGAGCAGGCCTATCGCCTGGCCATAGAGTTATGGGAGTCACTGCGCAGTGCGCCGATGGAGCCGGTCGGCACTGTCACCGCCAGCTTTGGCGTGGCCAGTTGGCGGGTGGATGAAGGTGTCGATGGCTTGCTGCTGCGCGCCGACTCAGCGGTGTACGTGGCCAAGCAGGCGGGCAGGGACCGGGTCGTGGTGGAGCCCTTGCGTACCTGAAGGCCGCCGCAGGGCCCAATGCGGGAGCGGGCTTGCTCGCGAATGCTGAGTGTCAGCGCCGAATGTTTAGACTGACCCAACGCATTCGCGAGCAAGCCCGCTCCCACAGGGGTATTACAGTGCCTTTTAGAGTATCGGTGCAGCCGCCAATTTAGGCTGGCGATACAGGTCCAGCAGCACCTGGTCCAGCACCGACGACGCGCCCCATGGCTTCGGATCGTTGAGAATCGCCACCACTGCCCAGGTATTGCCGTTGTTGTCGCGGCTGAACCCGGCGATGGCGCGCACGGTGTTCAAGGTGCCGGTCTTGATGTGGGCTTCGCCGCGCATGGCAGTGGTCTTCAGGCGTTTGCGCATGGTGCCGTCGGTGCCCGCAATCGGCATCGAGCTGATGTACTCCGCCGCGTAAGGGCTTTTCCACGCCGCTTGCAGCATCGCCGCCATCTCGCGGGCGCTGACGCGTTCAGCACGGGAAAGACCGGAGCCGTTCTCCATCACCAAGTGCGGCGCGGTGATGCCTTTCTTCGCCAGCCACTGGCGCACGACGCGTTGCGCCGCCTTGGCATCGTCGCCATCGGCATCGTTGCGAAACTGTGCTCCCAGGCTCAGGAACAACTGCTGGGCCATGGTGTTGTTACTGTATTTGTTGATGTCGCGGATGATTTCCGCCAGGTCCGGCGAGAACGCCCGGGCCAGCACTTTGGCATCCTTGGGCACAGGCGCCTGGACATCCCGGCCCTGGATAGTGCCGCCCAATTCCTTCCAGATCGCCCGCACGGCGCCGGCGGCGTAGGTGGCGTGGTCCAGCAGCGACAGATAGGTCTGCGAACTGCAGCCATCGGCCAATTGGCCGCTGACCGTTACTGTCACGCTGCCATCGGCGGCGGTGACTGGGTTGTAGCGCACATCGCCGGTGCATTGCTTGGCGTTGGAGGCCTTGACCTGGTTGTCGATGCGGATACTGGCAATCGGCGGCTCGACCGACACCAGCACCCGGCCGGAATCATTGCGAGTCACAAAACGTAGCGCCTTCAGGTTGACCAGCAGCGCGTCTGGCTTGACCAGGAACGGTTTGTTCTCGTCGTTGCCGTCGTCATTGAACTCGGGCAATTGCGGTTGGATAAAGAAGCCACGGTCCAGCACCAGGTCACCGGTGACTTGCTGCACGCCGTTGGCGCGCAGGTCGCGCATCAGCAGCCAGAGTTTTTCCATGTTCAGCTTGGGGTCGCCGCCGCCCTTGAGGTACAGGTTGCCGTGCAACACACCACCGCTGAGGGTGCCGTCGGTGTAGAACTCGGTTTTCCACTGGTGGTTGGGACCGAGCATTTCCAAGGCCGCGTAAGTGGTGACCAGTTTCATGGTGGACGCTGGGTTTACCGAGACATCGGCATTGAATACGGTAGGCGTGCCCGGGCCGTTCAGAGGGATCATTACCAGGGACAACGCATTGTTTTGCAGTTTGGCTTTTGAAAGGGCCTGCTGAACATTCGGCGGCAGAGTATTGTTGACGGGGGCAGCGGTGGCCGAAAAGGCCAGTGGCAGAATAAGACCGGCGAAAAACACTGAACGCAAAGATTTGATCATAAGAAGTAAAACCCTACTGCTGAGGAGGGTGAAAAAGGCGAGGGGTAGATAAGAAAAATCCCTCAATGGTCATGAAAGTGTCGGCATTATGCCCCAAGGTAGGCTCACTTGTAGCTGAACGATAGCGGGTATTCAGCGTTTTTTTTGCCGGCATTGTGCCGCCTGTCCCAGAGAGTCGGGCAATCGTCGCCTTAAACTGCTAAAGTGCCGCCCGTTATTACTTATGAGGATTGTTCCAATGGCGACTAACCGTTCCCAGCGTCTGCGCAAAAAACTGTGCGTTGATGAATTTCAAGAGCTGGGTTTCGAACTGAACCTGGACTTCAAAGAAGACCTGAGTGAAGAAGCTACCGACGCTTTCCTCGAAGCATTCATCAAAGAAGCCATGGAAGCCAATGGTCTGGGCTATGTCGGCGGCGATGACTTCGGTCTGGTTTGCCTGCAGAAGCGTGGCTCGGTCAACGAAGAACAGCGCGTAGCTGTTGAAAGCTGGCTCAAAGGCCGCAGCGAACTGAAAAGCGCTGAAGTCAGCCCACTGCTGGACGTGTGGTACCCGGAAAAGCCGATCAATTCCAAGAATTGAAGCGGTAAGTTCCAAGCTTCAAGCCGCAAGCTCATGTGGCTTGAAGCTTGAAGCTTGAAGCTTGAAGCTTGAAGCTTGAAGCTTGAAGCTTGAAGCTAATCCCTTCTCCAATTCAGAATCAGCAGCGTCAACACCCCCGCCACAATTCCCCAGAACGCCGAACCGATGGAAAACAGCGTCAAGCCAGACGCGGTGACCATAAAAGTGATCAGCGCCGCTTCCCGTTCCTTCGGCTCATTCATGGCGATACTCAAGCCATTGATGATCGAGCCAAACAACGCCAGGGCTGCAATCGACAGCACCAGTTCCTTGGGCAAGGCGGCGAACAAGGCCGCGAGGGTCGCGCCGAACACCCCGGCGATCCCGTAGAACACTCCACACCACACCGCTGCCGTGTAGCGCTTGTTACGGTCCTCATGGGCATGCGGCCCGGTGCAGATGGCCGCGCTGATCGCTGCCAGGTTGATGCCGTGGGAGCCGAACGGCGCCATCACCAGGGAGGCCAGGCCGGTGGCGGTGATCAGGGGCGAGGCAGGCACGTTGTAACCGTCGGCCCTGAGTACCGCGACGCCGGGCATGTTCTGCGAGGTCATCGCGACGACGAACAGTGGAACGCCGATGCTGATGGTCGCCGCCAGCGAGAAGTGCGGCGTGGTCCACACCGGCGTCGCCACTTGCAGGTGAAAAGCGCTGAAGTCCAACAGCCCCATCAACCCGGACAATATGGTGCCGATCACCAACGCGGCCAGCACCGCGTAACGCGGCGACAGGCGTTTGATGATCAAGTAAGTGAAGAACATCCCCAGCACCAGCCCGGTACGATGCTGCGCGGCAACGAAGATCTCGCTGCCGATCTTGAACAGAATCCCCGCCAGCAGGGCGGCCGCGAGTGACGCCGGAATACGCCTGACCAGTTTTTCAAAGCTGCCGGTCAGCCCGCAAATCGTCACCAGCACGGCGCAGGTGATGTAGGCGCCGATGGCCTCGCCATAACTGACACCGCCAAGGCTGGTGATCAGCAGCGCCGCGCCCGGCGTCGACCAGGCAATGGTGATGGGCGTGCGATAACGCAAGGATAGGCCGATGCTGCACACCGCCATACCGATGGAAATCGCCCAGATCCATGAAGAAATCTGCGCCGTGGTCAAGCCGGCGGCCTGCCCGGCCTGGAACATCAGCACCAGGGAACTGGTGTAGCCAGTCATCATTGCGATGAAGCCGGCGACGACGGCCGACGCAGACGTGTCGGCCAGCGGGCGCAAAGGCGCTTGGGTGGCGTCGTTCATGAAGAGGTGTTCCTTTTACCTGTTTTTTACCGTTGGCGTTACGGACTCAAGCCTAAACTCAAACGTAACGACTCATTGCAATACAGCCGACGCCGCAAACAGCCGTACAGTGTGTTGGCGCATCCGGTTGTGTACAATGTGCCCTGTTTTTAGGTGATACTTGCCAGCGACCCGCTGTTGACGTATTACCGTTAATTCGCCGCCGTTCTCCAAACCCGAGTGCCCATGAACGAACAGTTGCAACCTCTCAAGAAAACACCGCGAGCCGGCAAGGTCGGTCGCAGCGGAACCCAGGACGATATCGTCTACGCGCATATCTTCGAGGCGATCCTCGAACAACGCCTGGCACCCGGTACTAAATTGAGTGAAGAGGCACTGGGCGAAATCTTCGGCGTCAGCCGCACCATCATTCGCCGCGCCCTGTCGCGCCTGGCCCATGAAGGCGTGGTGTTGCTGCGGCCCAATCGCGGTGCTGTGGTGGCCAGCCCGAGCGTCGAGGAAGCGCGCCAGGTGTTCCTCGCGCGACGTCTGGTGGAGCGGGCGATCACTGAGTTGGCGGTGCAACACGCCACCGCCGAACAACTGGCCGAGCTGCGCCAGATGGTCAACGACGAGCGCGACAGCTTCTCTCGTGGCGACCGCGGTGCGGGTATCCGCCTCTCCGGCGAGTTCCACCTCAAGCTGGCCGAAGCGGCGAAGAACGCGCCGCTGATCAGCTTCCAGCGCAGCCTGGTGTCGCAGACCTCATTGATCATCGCCCAGTACGAAAGCGGCAACCGCTCGCACTGTTCCTACGATGAACACACTCAGCTGATCGATGCGATCGAAGCGCGGGATGCGGCGTTGGCGGTGAATTTGATGATGCACCACATGGACCATATCGACAGCAAGCTCAACCTCGATGAGGAAAGCGCGTCGGATGATTTGCATGCGGTGTTTTCGCATTTGTTGCAGACCAAGAAGCCAGGGCGCTCTTCGATCAAACTGTAATTTCCCAGGCTCACCTGGGATTCAAAAGGTGGGAGCGGGCTTGCTCCCACCTTTGTTTTGCGGTGATTTTAAAGTTAGCGCTGATGCACCAACTGCCCGGCTGCATACGTCTGCAATACCGTCCGATCATCCCCCAGTGTCATCAACACAAACAACGTCTCGGCAATGTTATTCGCCTGCTTCAAGCGATAGCTCAGCAACGGCGTAGCGTTGTAGTCCAGCACTAAAAAGTCCGCATCCGTCCCCGGCTGCAACGTGCCGATCTTGTCTTCCAACCGCAGCGCCCGCGCGCCGCCCAGGGTCGCCAGGTACAGCGATTTGAACGGGCTCAACCGTGCGCCCTGCAACTGCATGACCTTGTAGGCTTCGTTCAAGGTTAGCAGCAGCGAGAAACTGGTGCCGCCACCCACGTCCGTGCCCAGGCCCACATTCAACTTGTGCTTCTCGGCCATCGGCAGGTTGAACAAGCCGCTGCCGAGAAACAGGTTCGAGGTCGGGCAAAACGCGACGGCCGAGCCCGTTTCTGCCAGTCGCGCGCATTCGTCATCGCACAGGTGCACGCCATGGGCAAACACCGAGCGCTCGCCCAGCAATGTGTAGTGGTCGTACACATCCAGGTAGCCATTGCGCTCCGGGAACAGCGCTTTTACCCACTCGACTTCCTGCGTGTTCTCGCTGATGTGCGTCTGCATGTACAGGTCGGGGTATTCGCCCAGCAGTTGCCCGGCCAAGGCCAATTGTTCCGGCGTGCTGGTCGGCGCAAAGCGCGGCGTGACCGCATAGTGCAGGCGGCCTTTGCCGTGCCAGCGCTCGATCAGCGCCTTGCTCTCCTGGTAGCCGGATTCTGCGGTATCGGTCAGGTAGTCCGGCGCGTTGCGGTCCATCATCACCTTGCCGGCGATCATGCGCAGGTCGAGCTTTTCTGCCGCCTCAAAAAATGCGTTCACTGACTGCGGATGCACGCTGCCAAACACCAGCGCGGTGGTAGTGCCGTTTCGCAGCAGCTCCTTGATAAAAATATCAGCGACTTCTTCGGCGTGAGCCTTGTCGGCGAACTGGCTTTCGCACGGGAAGGTGTACGTGTTCAGCCAATCCAGCAATTGCTCGCCATACGCGCCGACCATGCCGGTTTGCGGCAGGTGGATGTGTGTATCGATCAGGCCGGGCGTGATCAGCGCGTCCTGGTAGTGGGTGATGTCGATGTCGGCGGGCAACGTCGGCAGCAAATCGCCGGCATGACCAACCGCGCTGATCTGGCCGTTTTCGATCACCAGCAGGCCGTCTTCGAAATACTCGTAGGAAGCTTCGATACCCACTTCAGCGGGATCGGCGATGCTGTGCAGGATGGCGGCACGGTAGGCTTTGCGAGTCAAAGGCATGGTCGTCTCAATTCAAAGGGCTTGGCTGCGACGCGAAGCCGGCAGCAGTTTGGCAATGGGTTCGGCGCTGGCGGTGTGCTGGCCGAAATTCGCGTTATAGGTAGCGATGATTTCGCCGGCGATGGAGATGGCGATCTCCACCGGTAATTTGCCCTTTACCTCGGTGAGGCCCATGGGGCAGCGCATGCGTTGCAGCTGTGCGGCGTCGAAGCCGCGATCACGCAAGCGGTGTTCGAATTTGACCCGTTTGGTCTTTGAGCCAATCAGGCCGAAATAGGCAAAGTCATTGCGTTTGAGCAGGGCGGCGGTCAGTTCCAGGTCCAGCGCATGATTGTGGGTCATGACGATGCAGTAACTGCCCACCGGCAAGTCGGCGATTTCGTCGACCGGCTCTTCGCTGACGATTTTACGCACGCCTAGCGGGATATGTTCCGGAAACTCCTGGTCGCGCGAATCGATCCAACGCACCCGGCACGGCAGGCTCGCCAGCAACGGCACCAACGCGCGGCCAACATGGCCGGCGCCAAACACCGCGATCTGCGCCTGCACTTGGCCCATGGGTTCGAACAGCAGCACGGTCACGCCGCCACAGCACTGGCCCAGGCTGGCGCCGAGGCTGAAGCGTTCCAGATGAGTGTTCTGCTGGCCACTTGCGAGCATGTCCCGGGCGATCTGCATGGCCTTGTATTCCAGGTGCCCGCCGCCGATGGTGTCGAAGGTCTGCGCGGTGCTGATTACCATCTTTGAACCGGCGTTGCGCGGCGTGGAGCCGAGCTCTTCGATGATGGTCACCAGGACGCAGGGTTCGCCCTGGTTTTGCAGGTCGGCGAGGGCGCTGATCCAGTTGTTCATAGTCACCTCCAGTGGTGTCTGTGAGACCGCTATCGCAGGCAAGCCAGCTCCCACATTTGATCGGGTTCACAGATCAACATGTGGGAGCCGGGCTTGCCCGCGATAGCAGCACCTCGGTCTAGAGCGAAGCCATCTCGGTTTCAGTCTCAATGGCTTTCGCCGCCTGCAACTGCCGCATCTGCTCACACCCCCACAACACCCGCTCCGGCGTCGCCGGTGCGTCAATCTTCGGCTGATGGCGATAATCACCCAGGCTCGCCACCGCGTCCTTGATCGCGCACCACGAAGCAATCCCGAGCATGAACGGCGGCTCGCCCACGGCCTTGGAATGGAACACCGTGTCTTCTGGGTTCTTGCGGTTTTCCACCAGCTTGACGCGCAGCTCCAGCGGCATGTCCGCCACGGCTGGGATCTTGTAGCTGGCCGGGCCGTTGGTCATCAGCTTGCCCTTGTTGTTCCACACCAGCTCTTCCATGGTCAGCCAGCCCATGCCCTGGATAAAACCGCCTTCGACCTGACCGATGTCGATGGCCGGGTTCAGCGAGGCGCCGACGTCGTGGAGGATGTCGGTGCGCAGCATCTTGTACTCGCCGGTCAGGGTGTCGACGATCACTTCGCAACAGGCCGCGCCGAACGCGAAGTAGTAGAACGGCCGACCGCGCGACTGGCTGCGGTCGTAGAAGATTTTCGGGGTCTTGTAGAAGCCGGTGCTCGACAGCGAAACCTGCGCGAAATAAGCCTGCTGGATCAACGCCTCAAAGGTCAGGATCTGGTCACGCACGCGCACATGACCGTTGCGGAACTCCACATCGGCCTCGCTCACGTCGTACTTGCGAGCGGCAAATTCCACCAGGCGCTGCTTGATGGTTTCGGCGGCGTTCTGCGCGGCCTTACCGTTCAGGTCAGCACCGCTGGAGGCGGCGGTCGGCGAGGTGTTGGGCACTTTGTCGGTGTTGGTGGCGGTGATCTGTACGCGGTCGATCTCCACCTGAAACACCTCGGCCACCACCTGCGCGACCTTGGTGTTCAAGCCCTGGCCCATCTCGGTGCCGCCGTGGTTCAGGTGGATGCTGCCGTCGGTATAGATGTGGATCAGTGCACCCGCCTGGTTGAGAAAGCTGGCTGTAAACGAAATGCCGAACTTCACCGGGGTCAGCGCCAGGCCTTTTTTCAGGATCGGGCTGTGGGCGTTGTACAGGCGAATCGCTTCGCGGCGCTCGGCGTATTGGCTGCTGGCTTCAAGCTCAGCGGTCATCTCTTCGAGCATATTGTGCTCGACCGTCTGGTAGTAGTGGGTGACGTTGCGCTCGGTCTTACCGTAGTAGTTGGCTTTGCGCACCGCCAGCGGATCAAGCGCCAGATGGCGGGCGATGGCGTCCATCACTTCCTCGATGGCGACCATGCCTTGCGGGCCGCCAAAGCCACGGTAGGCAGTGTTGGACGCGGTGTTGGTCTTGCAGCGATGGCCGTTCACCGTGGCATCGCCGAGGTAATACGCGTTGTCGGAGTGGAACATTGCACGGTCGACAATCGAGTTGGACAGGTCCGGCGAACAGCCGCAGTTACCCGCAAGCTCCAGGTTGATGCCGTGCAGGCGACCGCTGTCGTCGAAGCCGACGTCGTATTCGATATAGAAGGGGTGGCGCTTGCCGGTCATCAGCATGTCTTCCACGCGCGGCAGGCGCATCTTGGTCGGCTGGCCGGTGAGGCGCGCGACCACCGCGCACAAGCACGCGGGGCTGGCGGCCTGGGTTTCCTTGCCGCCGAAACCACCGCCCATGCGGCGCATATCCACCACGATCTTGTTCATCGACACGTCGAGCACTTCGGCCACCAGTTTCTGCACTTCGGTGGGGTTTTGCGTAGAGCAATAGACAATCATGCCGCCGTCTTCGGTGGGCATCACCGAGGAGATCTGGGTTTCCAGGTAGAAGTGTTCCTGGCCGCCGATATGAAGAGTGCCCTGGATACGGTTTTTGGCCGTGGCCAATGCGCCGACTGAATCACCGCGCTGGTGGGTGTGGCTGTCGAGCACGAAGTGCTTTTTGCGAAACGCTTCGACCACATCCAGCACCGGTTCCAGGTCTTCGTATTCGATCACCGCAGCCATCGCTGCTTTGCGTGCGGTGTCCAGGTCGCGGGCGGCCACTGCGAGTACAACCTGGCCGACGTACTGCACCGTATCAATCGCCAGCAACGGATCGCCGGGCATCAGCGGGCCGATGTCTTTCAGGCCCGGCACGTCTTCATGGGTAATAACAATGCGCACACCTTCAAAGGCATAGCAGGGCGCGGTGTCGATGCTGATGATCTTCGCGTGGGCACGGTCGGACATGCGCGCATACAGGTGCAATTGGTTGGGGAATTCAAGGCGGTCATCGATGTAGTGCGCTTCACCGCTGACGTGCTTGGCGGCGCTGTCATGCTTGACGCTGCGGCCCACGCCAGAGGTGAGATCCTGGGCGAACAGCTCGGCGAGTTCGTCTTGGCTTTTAACGACAGCATGATGGTTAGACATAAGCGGTCACCCGAGTCTCGATGTGCGGCGTTTGCAGTTCTATGAAGTATTTGCGCAGCAGGTTCTGCGCGCTGAGCAGGCGATATTCCTTGCTGGCGCGGAAGTCCGACAGCGGGGTGAAATCCTCGGCCAGGGCGGCGCAGGCTTTTTCGACAGTGGTCGAATTCCAGGTGGCGCCCACCAACGCGGCTTCACAGCTCTTGGCGCGTTTAGGCGTGGCCGCCATGCCACCGAACGCAACGCGGGCGTCGCTGATCACACCGTTTTCAATCTTCAAATTGAACGCGGCGCACACGGCGGAAATGTCATCGTCCAGGCGCTTGGAAACCTTGTAGGCGCGGAACAACGCGTGACCCTTCGGCACGATGATTTTCTCGATGAACTCGCTGTCCTGGCGCGCGGTGACGCGGTAATCGATGAAGTAGTCTTCAAGCGCCAGGGTGCGGCGGGTTTCGCCCTTGCACAGCACGATCTGCGCGCCGAGGGCGATCAGCAGCGGTGGCGAATCACCAATGGGCGACGCGTTGCCGATATTGCCGCCCAGCGTGCCCTGGTTGCGGATTTGCAGAGAGGCGAAGCGATGCAGCAGTTCGCCAAAGTCCGGGTATTCAGCGTTCAACGCGGCGTAGCAATCGGAGAGGGCTGTGGCCGCGCCGATTTCCAGGTGGTCGTCGAGATCTTCGATGCGCTTCATTTCTTCAATGTTGCCGACGTAGATCATCACCGGCAGCGTGCGGTGGAACTGGGTGACTTCCAGCGCCAGGTCGGTGCCTCCGGCCAGCAAGCGCGCTTGGGGATAAGCATCGTAGAGGTCGGCCAGATCGGCAACGGTCAGGGGCACCAGGCAGCGTTTGTCGCCGCTGTTGAGTTCACCGGTTTGCGTCGGCGCAATGGCTTTGAGGCGGGCGATGGTGTCGGCCTGGCGGCTGTCGAAGTGATCCTGGGGTTTGTTGCAGCAAGCCTGTTCGGCGGCAGCGAGAATCGGGCGATAACCGGTGCAGCGGCACAGGTTGCCGGCCAGGGCTTCATGGGCTTTCTGGCTGTCGGGGGCGTCGCTGTTCTTTTGCAGGGCAAACAACGACATCACAAAACCGGGGGTGCAAAAGCCGCATTGTGAACCGTGGCACGCGACCATGGCCTGTTGCACGCTGTGCAGTTGGCCCTGGTGCTTGAGGTCTTCGACGCTGATCAGTTGTTTGCCGTGCAGGGACGAGACAAAGGTCAGGCAGGAGTTGAGGCTGCGATAACGGATCTGCTCGGCGCCTTGATCGTCCTTGTGCAGCTCGCCGACCACCACGGTGCAGGCACCGCAATCGCCGCTGGCGCAGCCTTCCTTGGTACCGGATTTGCCCACATGCTCGCGTAGATAGTTGAGCACAGTCAGGTTGGGGTCCAGGGCGTGCTCGCTGCGGAGTTCCTGGTTAAGTAAAAACTGGATCACGGAAGGCCTCGCAGACTCATTATTGTTGTTAACCGCTTTGCGCCGAATCTAGTCATGTCTGACTTTTCGGTCAATCGTTTTCTGACCTAAGGGTCAAGAAAGTGCGATCGCAACACGTTCAATTATGGTCCAGTCTTCTGGAACCGTTGTTTTTGCGGGCTTATACACTGCAACCTTTGCTTATTCCGTGCCAAATTCGCCAAGGTGGGCGTAGCGCCATCAGCGGGCCAATGCGCTACACTGCCGCGCCTGTATTGATAGAAGATTTTGAAGGGAAAACATGACGTTCAAGGCGCCGGACAGTCTCGCCGAGCAAATCGCTCACCACCTCGCCGAACGCATTATTCGCGGCGATCTCAAGCCTGGGGAGCGGATCCAGGAGCAAAAGGTCACGCTGGCACTCAATGTCAGCCGTGGTTCCGTGCGTGAAGCCTTGCTGATCCTCGAACGTCGCCACTTGATCGCGATTCTGCCGCGCCGTGGCGCCCACGTCACCGAACTCACCGCACACAAGGTGCAGAGCCTGTGTACCCTGATGGGCGAGATGTACATCCTGCTCGGCAATGCGGTTGCCGAAGGCTGGCAGACCCAGGTCGACATGGCGCCGTTTCTGCAAATACAGCAGCGCCTGCAGGTCAGCTATGAGCGCGAGGACATCCGCGCCTTCGTTGAAGAAAGCTTCAATGTCATGCGTGCCGCGTACCCCTTCGCCAACAACCCGTATTTGCAGGAAACCGTCGAGAACCTGCAGCCTGCGATGAACCGTGCCTATTACCTGGCCCTGGATCAACGCAAGGCGTCCATGAGCGAGTACCTGGCGCTGTTCGAACAACTGCTCGCCGCTGTACTGGCCCGTGACCTGGTGCAGATTCGCCTGGTGCTGTCGGCCTACTGCCAGCGCAGTTCCTCGCTGGTCATCGCCGCGTTGGCGGACGTCTAAACGTGCGGCTCAAGTGCATCAAACTGGCGGGGTTCAAATCCTTCGTCGATCCAACCACGGTGAACTTCCCCAGTAATATGGCAGCGGTGGTCGGGCCCAATGGTTGCGGCAAGTCGAACATCATCGACGCCGTACGCTGGGTGATGGGCGAGAGCTCGGCAAAAAACCTGCGCGGCGAATCGATGACCGACGTCATCTTCAACGGCTCCACCAGCCGCAAGCCCGTCAGCCAGGCCAGCATCGAACTGGTATTCGACAACTCCGACGGCACCCTGGTCGGTGAGTACGCGGCCTACGCCGAAATCTCGATCCGCCGCAAAGTGACGCGCGACAGCCAGAACAGTTACTTCCTTAACGGCACCAAGTGTCGCCGTCGGGACATCACCGATATCTTCCTCGGCACAGGCCTGGGCCCGCGCAGCTATTCGATTATCGAGCAGGGCATGATCTCCAAGCTGATCGAAGCCAAGCCCGAAGACCTGCGTAACTTTATCGAAGAAGCGGCCGGCATCTCCAAGTACAAGGAGCGCCGCCGCGAGACCGAAAACCGTATCCGCCGCACCCACGAAAACCTCGCCCGCCTGACCGACCTGCGCGAAGAGCTGGAGCGCCAGTTGGAGCGCCTGCACCGCCAGGCCCAGGCCGCCGAGAAGTACCAGGAATACAAGGGCGAAGAGCGCCAGCTCAAGGCACAACTGTCGGCCCTGCGTTGGCAGGCGCTGAATGACCAGGTTGGCCAGCGCGAAGCGATTATCGGCACCCAGGAAATCAGCTTTGAAGCCCTGGTGGCCGAGCAGCGCAATGCCGACGCCAGCATCGAACGCTTGCGCGATGGGCACCACGACCTGTCCGAACGCTTCAATCTGGTGCAGGGCCGCTTCTATTCGGTAGGCGGCGATATTGCCCGCGTCGAGCAGAGCATCCAGCACGGCCAGCAGCGCTTGCGCCAGTTGCAGGATGATTTGAAGGAAGCCGAGCGCGCACGCCTGGAAACAGAATCTCACTTGGGGCACGACCGCACGTTGCTGCTGACCCTCGGCGAAGAGCTAGACATGCTCACCCCCGAGCAGGAGATCACCAGCGCCGCCGCCGAAGAGGCGGCGGCGGCGCTGGAAGAGGCCGAAACTACCATGCACGGCTGGCAGGAGCAGTGGGACACCTTCAACCTGCAATCCGCCGAGCCGCGTCGCCAGGCTGAGGTGCAGCAGTCGCGCATCCAGCAACTGGAAACCAGCATGGAGCGCCTGGCCGAACGCCAGCGTCGTCTGCAGGAAGAGCGTGTGTTGCTCGCCGCCGACCCGGAAGACGCGGCAATCATGGAACTGAGCGAGCAACTGGCCGAAAGCGAAATGACGCTGGAGGAACTGGAAGCCAGCGAAGAACAGCAAGTGGAGCGTCTGGAGCAATTGCGTCAGCAACTGCAACAGGCGACTCAGGCGCAGCAGCAAGCCCAGGGTGATTTGCAGCGGCTCAATGGGCGCTTGGCATCCCTTGAGGCCTTGCAGCAAGCCGCCCTGGACCCAGGCACCGGTACGGCTGAATGGTTGCGCGAGCAGCATCTGGCCGAACGCCCGCGATTAGCGGAAGGCTTGAAGGTCGAGGCGGGTTGGGAGCTGGCGGTGGAAACCGTGCTCGGCGCCGACCTGCAGGCTGTGCTGGTGGATGATTTTGGCGGCTTCGACCTGGCCGGTTTTGCCCAGGGTGATCTGCGCTTGCTCAGCCCTGCGGCCGATGGCACACGGATGCCGGGCAGTTTGCTGGACAAGGTCGAAGCGGCAATTGATCTGTCGCCGTGGCTGGGCCAGGTCACACCGGTTGAATCACTTGAGCAGGCCTTGGCCCAGCGCGGCCAGCTTGGCGTCGGCGAGAGCCTGATCAGCCGCGACGGCTACTGGGTCGGTCGCCATTTCCTGCGGGTACGCCGTGCCAGTGAAGCCGAAAGCGGCGTCCTGGCCCGGGGCCAGGAAATCGTCAACCTGAGCGCCGAACGCGAAGAACGCGAGGCCACCCTTGAAAGCCTGGAAACCGAACTGCAAACCCTGCGCGCCACCCAGCGCCAGCAAGAGACCGGCCGCGAACACCTGCGCCGCCTGTTGCAGGACGAAGCGCGCCAACAAGGTGAACTCAAGGCCCAGCTCTCCGCGAGCAAAGCCAAGGCCGAACAGCTGACCCTGCGCCGCACCCGTCTTGATGAAGAAGTCGCCGAAATGGGCGAACAACGCGCTCTCGAACATGAGCAGATCGGCGAAGCGCGCCTGCAGTTGCAGGAGGCCCTGGACAGCATGGCCCTCGACACCGAGCAACGCGAATTGCTGCTGGCGCAGCGCGACAGCCTGCGCGAACGCCTCGACCGCGTGCGCCAGGAAGCCCGCCAACACAAGGACCATGCCCACCAATTGGCAGTGCGCCTCGGCTCGCTGCGCGCCCAGCACAACTCCACGGCTCAGGCCCTTGAGCGCCTGGAGATGCAATCGGAACGCCTCACCGAAAAGCGCGAGCAGTTGAGCCTCAATCTGGAGGAGGGCGAAGCGCCGCTGGAAGAACTGCGCCTCAAGCTCGAAGAGTTGCTCGACAAGCGCATGACCGTCGACGAAGAACTCAAGACCGCGCAGATCGCCCTGGAAGACGCCGATCGCGAATTGCGCGACGCCGAAAAACGCCGGACCCAGGCCGAGCAGCAGTCCCAGCTTATCCGCGGTCAGCTCGAACAACAGCGCATGGAATGGCAAGCCTTGACCGTGCGCCGCAAGACCCTGCAAGACCAGTTGCTGGAAGACGGCTACGACTTGCACGGCGTGCTCAACACACTGACCGCCCAGGCCAATGAGAAAGAGGCCGAAGAAGAACTCGAACGCATTGCTGCGCGTATCCAGCGACTGGGCGCGATCAACTTGGCGGCCATCGACGAATACCAGCAGCAATCCGAGCGCAAACGTTATCTGGATGCCCAGAACGCCGACCTTGTGGAAGCCTTGGACACCCTGGAAAATGTGATCCGCAAGATCGACAAGGAAACCCGTAACCGCTTCAAAGATACCTTTGATCAGATTAATGCCGGTTTACAGGCGTTATTCCCAAAAGTTTTCGGCGGTGGCAGCGCTTACTTGGAACTGACGGGCGAAGATCTACTCGATACAGGGGTAACGATCATGGCGCGGCCTCCGGGCAAGAAGAACAGCACCATCCATTTGTTGTCCGGCGGCGAGAAAGCCCTGACCGCATTGGCCCTGGTGTTTGCCATCTTCAAGTTGAACCCGGCGCCGTTCTGCATGCTCGATGAAGTTGACGCCCCGCTGGATGACGCTAACGTTGGACGCTACGCACGGTTGGTAAAGGAGATGTCCCAGACCGTGCAGTTCATCTATATCACCCACAATAAGATCGCCATGGAAATGGCGGATCAGTTGATGGGTGTGACGATGCATGAGCCTGGCTGCTCGCGTTTGGTAGCGGTGGATGTCGAAGAAGCGATGGCGATGGTGGACGCCTAGCGGCGTAGCGTTTAGCTGCAAGCTGCAAGCTGCAAGTGAGTTGGCTTGAGCTTGAAGCTTATAACTTGAAGCTTGCAGCTCACCGTTGGCGCCAATGTACGAAAAGGCCATTGGAGAGCGAAGATGCCAATCCAATACATCTTTCGCCAACTGTGCTAATTTAATGTCAAATTTTCATATGCGTGGGCAAAACGTCAGTCAGAACATAGAGTTGGCGCCACGTTTTAAAGCGGTTTGCGCAGTGCTAAACCCCTTATTTTTCAGCATTTTTTATTAGAGGCACGGGATTACATGGAAATCGGTCTGCGCGAGTGGCTGATCGTCATCGGCATTATTGTCATTGCCGGTATTCTTTTTGATGGCTGGCGCCGCATGCGCGGTGGCAAGGGCAAGCTCAAATTTCGTCTGGACCGCAACCTGTCCAACTTGCCTGACGACGACGGTGCCGCCGAGCTGCTGGGGCCGCCTCGTGTGCTTGATACCCATAAAGAACCCCAGTTGGACGAGCACGACTTGCCGTCGATGAGCGCGCCGCTGCGTGAAGCCCGCGAGCCGTCGTCCAAGCGTGGCAAGCGCGCCAGTGCCAGCGCTGCCGAGCCGCATCAGGGCGACTTGAACCTCGACGTCGATGAAGGCCCGAGCTTCAGCAGCCGCGACGATGATTTCCCGGACGAAAATGTGGGCAAGACCTCCAGCGCGCCGCGCCAATCGGTCAACGACCAGCCCGCCGCCGAAGAAGTGCTGGTGATCAGCGTGATCTGCCGCGACGCCGCCGGTTTCAAAGGTCCGGCCCTGCTGCAGAACATCCTGGAAAGTGGCCTGCGTTTTGGCGAGATGGATATTTTCCACCGTCACGAAAGCATGGCGGGTAACGGCGAAGTGCTGTTCTCCATGGCCAATGCGGTCAAGCCGGGCACTTTCGACCTGGACGATATCGACCTGTTCAGCACCCCGGCGGTGAGCTTTTTCCTTGGCCTGCCAGGCCCACGTCACCCGAAACAAGCATTTGACGTGATGGTGGCCGCAGCCCGCAAGCTGTCCCAGGAACTGAATGGCGAGCTCAAGGACGACCAGCGCAGCGTCCTCACGGCCCAGACCATCGAACATTACCGTCAGCGCATCGTCGAGTTCGAACGTCGCGCCCTGACACAGAAACGCTGAGGCCTGATCTTAAGCGTTGCCTGTAGAATCCGTGCACTAACATATTGAGCAGCTTCGGCTGCTCTTTTGCTTTATGAGAGAACACCCATGACCGCCGCCCATACCCGCATCCTCGAACTGCGCGCTGAACTGGATCAGCACAACTACCGTTATCACGTCCTCGACGAGCCAAGCATTCCGGACGCCGAGTACGACCGGTTGTTCCATGAGCTCAAGGCCCTGGAGGCCGAGCATCCGGAGCTGATTACGCGCGATTCACCGACGCAGCGGGTCGGCAGTGCCGCGCTGTCGGCGTTCACTCAGGTGAAGCACGAGATTCCGATGCTCAGCCTGGGCAACGCGTTTGATGAAACCACCTTGCTGGAGTTCGATCGCCGGGTGACCGAAGGTCTAGACCTGCCCGCGGGCGATCTGTTTGGCGGTGGCGGGGCGGTGGAGTACAGCTGCGAGCCCAAGCTGGACGGCCTGGCGGTCAGCCTGCTGTACCAGGATGGCGAGTTGGTACGGGGTGCTACCCGTGGCGACGGCACCACCGGTGAAGACATCAGCGTCAACGTGCGCACCGTGCGCAATATCCCATTGAAGCTGCACGGCAGCGGCTGGCCGGCCACCCTCGAGGTGCGCGGCGAAGTGTTCATGTCCAAGGCCGGTTTCGAGCGGCTCAACGCCTCGCAACTGGAAGTCGGCGGCAAGACCTTCGCCAACCCGCGCAACGCGGCTGCCGGCAGCTTGCGCCAGCTGGACTCAAAGATCACTGCCAGCCGCCCGCTGGAATTTTGCTGTTATGGCGTGACCACCGATATCAGCGACACCCACATTGGCAACCTGCAGCAACTGAAGCAGTGGGGCATGCCCATCAGTCACGAGCTGAAGCTGGCCAAGGGCATTCAGGATTGCCTGGAGTACTACCGCGATATCGGCGAGCGGCGTAACAGCCTGCCGTATGAGATCGACGGTGTGGTGTTCAAGGTCAACAGCATTGCCTCCCAGCGTGAGCTGGGCTTCCGCGCCCGCGAACCGCGCTGGGCCATCGCGCATAAATTCCCGGCCCTGGAAGAGCTGACCGAACTGCTCGACGTCGAATTTCAGGTTGGCCGCACCGGCGCCGTTACACCGGTGGCGCGCTTGAAGCCGGTCAAGGTCGCGGGTGTCACCGTCTCCAACGCTACCTTGCACAACATGGACGAAGTCGCGCGCCTGGGCGTGATGATCGGCGATACCGTGATCATCCGCCGTGCCGGTGACGTAATCCCACAAGTCGTGTCGGTGGTGCTCGAGCGGCGCCCGGAAACAGCACGTGCAGTGCCGATCCCCGAGCGCTGCCCGGTGTGCGGCTCCCATGTGGAGCGCACGCAACTGGTCAAGCGCAGCAAAGGCAAGGAAACCGTGAGCGAAGGCGCGGTGTACCGTTGCGTCGGCCGCCTGGCCTGTGGCGCGCAGCTCAAGCAGGCGATCATCCATTTTGTGTCGCGTCGTGCCATGGATATCGACGGCCTCGGCGACAAGACCATCGAACAGTTGGTGGATGAAAAACTCATCGGCTCGCCGGCTGATCTCTACACACTGAAGTACGAGCAGATTATCGACCTGGAAGGCTTCGCCGATATTTCCAGCAAGAAGCTGATTACCGCCATCGAAAACAGCAAGACCCCGACCCTGGCGCGCTTTATCTACGCCCTGGGGATTCCCGACGTAGGCGAGGAGACCGCCAAGGTGCTGGCGCGTTCCCTGGCCTCGCTGGAACGTGTGCAGAAGGCCTTGCCGGAAGTGCTGACGTACTTGCCGGACGTGGGCCTGGAAGTGGCGCACGAGATCCACAGCTTCTTTGAAGACAGCCATAACCAAGACGTGATCGGCGCGCTGCTGTCGCCGGATGAATGCGGCCTGCAATTGCAGGATCAGGGCGACCTGAGTGCCGAATTCGCCGCCAGCACCACGTTGGGCGGCTTGCTCGACAAGTTGCACGTGCCGAGCGTCGGCCCGGGCGCTGCGCAGAAACTGGCGGACAAGTTCGGCACCCTCGAGGGCGTGATCAAGGCGGACTGGCTGGACATGCGCCAGGCCCTGCCCGAGAAACAGGCCAAGGCCGTCCGCGACTTTTTCGACAGCGAAGGCAACGCCAACCGCGCCCTGGCCATCGAGCAGCAGCTCAAGGACTTCGGCATGCACTGGCTGAGCGAGAAGAAAGTCGTCGAAGGTTTGCCCGAAGCCGGGCACACCTGGGTGCTCACCGGCTCCCTGGAGCTGATGAGTCGTGACGTGGCGAAGGAAAAGCTCGAAAGCCTCGGCGCCAAGGTGGCGGGTTCCGTCTCGGCGAAAACCCATTGCGTGGTGGCTGGGCCAGGCGCCGGCTCCAAGCTGGCCAAGGCCAGCGAGCTGGGCTTGAAGGTATTGGACGAAGAAGCTTTCGTCGCCTTCCTGGCCACGCATAACATCACGGTCTGATTCTTACTGAACGATCTCTTACTGGCGATGCTCAGAGTTCCTACGCGCGCCCCGTAGCAGCTGTCGAGCGCCAGCGAGGCTGCGTTGGCGGCATGCGGTGCAGAGCGCGGCGCTGGATGGGCAGTGTTGCCGACGCAGCCTCGCTTAAGCTCGACAGCTGCTACGCGGTTATTGTTGGTACTCAAGGCAGGAAAAGATCGCCATGTTCCGCTACTTCGAACAACTCAGTTCGCGCATCGCTGCACCGTTCGTAGCCGGCACATCTCGCGATAGCAAGGTGTGGCAGTGCCGCTGCGGCCAATCGCTGTTTTTTCGCAACAGCCAATGCCTGGCCTGCCAGGCGTTGTTGGGGTATCAAGCGCCACAAAGTCGCCTGTCCTCCCTGCAACCCGGGCCCGTCGAAGGCACCTGGCTACAGGACGACAACCTCGCCGCCGGCGCCTTCCGCCGCTGCGCCAACCTCGACACGCCGGCCGCCTGCAACTGGCTGATCCCGGCCCACAGCACCGCATCGCTGTGCGTGGCCTGCAGCTTAAACCGCACCATCCCCGACCTGTCGATCGCGGAAAACCAGGATCGCTGGCGCAAAGTCGAAACCGCCAAGCGCCGCTTGGTCGCGCAACTGATCAGCCTGGGTTTGCGCGTGGTGCCCAAGAGTGCCGATGAAGATAACGGCCTGGCCTTCGACTTCGTCGGTGTCGACCTGGAAGGCAACGCCCCCATGACAGGCCATGCGAACGGCCTGATCACCCTCGACATCAAGGAAGCCGACGACGCCCACCGTGAAAAACTCCGCGTGCAAATGCGTGAACCCTATCGCACCTTGCTCGGGCACTTTCGTCATGAAGTCGGCCATTATTACTGGGATCGCCTGATCGCCAATACCCACTGGCTTGAAACGTTTCGCAACCTGTTCGGCGACGAACGCGCCAGTTATGCCGATGCGCTCGACCAGCACTACCAGAACGGCCCACGTGCCGACTGGCAGAAAACCTGCGTCAGTGCCTACGCCACCATGCATCCCTGGGAGGACTGGGCCGAAACCTGGGCCCATTACCTGCACATGATGGACGCGGTCGACACCGCCCTCGGCTTCGGCATGAGCGCCCGCACGATGGAGCTGGATTACCAGCCATTCCCGCTCAGCACGCTCTACGACCCGGAGCACCCTGGCGGTGCAGCGTTCCTGTCGTTCGTCAATGCCTGGATCGAACTGGCCGGCATGCTTAACGAACTATCGCGCAGCATGGGCCAGCCGGATTTCTATCCCTTCGTGCTGCCACCGGCGGTGATCGCCAAGCTGCACTTTATTCACCTAGTGATCCAGGAAGAGGGCGGCCGTGCGGAGGAGGTGGTACAGGCGCAGTAATCCGCCTTGTGTGGCAGCTCGGTAGCCCAGGCAGACCGAGTCGCCAGCAGCGCGAGCAAGCCCGGCTCCCACAGCGTTCTATATTGCTCCCACGGGCGCAGACAAGTGCTTGAGCCCCTTCATATTTTTTATCCGGCGCAATGGTTGTAACTTCCGATGAGATCGGTACAATGGCCCCGCTTGCCGAGAGGCAGGCGTCGTTATGGTGACCCCATCGGTCCCCCCGCAACGATTACCCGTGAACCTGGTCAGAGCCGGAAGGCAGCAGCCACAGCGGGAACATTGTGTGCCGGGGTGTGGCTGGTGGGGTTGCCTCCATAACGCTCCTCCTAGCAACATCCCATCACTTTCAATTCAAAAAAATGCTTTCACGCCATCTGCCATCGTGCAGTCCATGGCGGCATACTCCATGCCTGGCATCCGGAGACAGCACACGTGGAAAAAGTCGACGACCTCACGCGCGAAAAACTGCGGGAATGGCAGATGCGGCGCCTGGAGATCAAGGACCGTATTCAGTCGCATCCTGAACAGACCCTGGAATTGTCGAGGGTATTGGACCTCATGGACGACGAACACGCGCAAATCCTCAGCCAGGCGCAAATGATCCGGGTCGAGGAAGTGACGGATGCCCCGGGGCCGATCGCCGAGCCCGCGCCGCTGCCACTCGCGGGCGCCTGCACGCTGCAATTGAATGTGGCCGCGCAGAGCGCCGAAGACTTGCGCAGGTTGCTTGAGATGGCGGTTTTCGAACTCCAGCAGCAGATCAATGCGATGGCCTCTGGGGCTGACTCGCCGGCCCATTGCGGTGGCATGTCAGGCTCCCTGGGCGAGTATCGGTTCGAACTGGGTAGCCAGGACCATGCCTGATCCACGCGACGTACGTCGGCCCCTGGCTGCGAGGAACTATGCAACCGGAACACTTTGATTTATCCAGCCCCGTCTTCCTGCCTGTCACGGATGAAACCTGCACCGCACTGCTCGGCACGGACGGTGCCGAGGCCTTGGTCGGCCTGACGGACCCGGAGCTGGCCGCCGTGCTCGTCATCCAGAACCTGGCCCAGGCCGCGGAAAAAGACCTGACGTGCGCGGGTGCCGAGCGCATCCTGGAAAAGTTGCTCGGCTGGGCAGTCGATTCACCGCCTGCGGGCGCTGCGACGTTGCGGTCTGAGGCGCAACGGCTGTTCGACCCGCGCAAGCTGTACTTTGGTTTTAACGCGCTCAAAAGCGTGAACCTGCGCCTGCTTTCAGCTGAAGAAGTTGCGGCGCGGGATTACCTGTTGCCTACGGGTAAATGGGATATCGGCTACAAGGTCCGCCATCTGCGCAGCAATGATCCGTTCAGCCAGCAGATGATTACACCCCGGCATCGCGAACGCTGGCTCAGCCCGGCCCAGGACAAGCTGGTGCGCACCTTTCGCGCCAACTTGAATGAAGACTTGCATGTTCAAGGCTACGCGGGCATCGGCAAGAGCCACCTGCTCGGCGCGTTGATGGAGTGCCTGCGGCCTGAAAAGACCCTCATACTGGCGCGCACGCAAGCAAAGCTGGCGACACTTCGCGAACGTATGGGGTTGGGGCGCGACAGCAAGGCCGGCTCGACGTTTGCTGCGTTCGCCAAGGCCCTGTTGCACGGGCCACGCCCGCCCGCGCCGGCAGCGCCGGCCAGGTTGCCCGGCAAACTGGCTGTGGCGCAAACCCTGGATATCCATGGGTGGCGCGGGCACGATGGTCCAGCGACCGTCGAGGTGTGTCTCAAGGTGCTCGAACGCTATTGCCACTCCAGCCATCACAGCCTGTCGGCCAGTCATTTGCCGCACTTCAAACAACCGTTGTCAGGTGTGGATGCCCAGGTGTTACTGGAGTATTCCAGCCGTGTGTGGACTTACCTGGAGGCCAACCCGCAATGGGCCAGCCCACTCGCGTTCGCGGCGCTGTTGCTGATCAAGCGCGCGAGCCTCGACGGTTGTGTGGTGCCGCCTCGGTACACCCATGTATTGATTGATGAAAGCCAGGACATCCCGCCTTCGTTGTTGCAGATTATCGAACGCGGCCGCCAAGTGCTGATCACCCTCGGCGATGAGTACCAATTGGCCAACGGAGTGATGGTCAGAAGAAAGCGCGAAGTCCGGCACACCGACATCAGTTATTCCGTGCGCTCGGGCCGCAACGTCGAGCGGCTGGTCAACCCGTTGATCAGCGTGCACTCGCAGAAATGCAAGACCCCCTTCGAAGGCGCTCGGGATGCCGACGTCGGCATCGAACATTACCCCCAGGGCTTCGTGCCGCCGGAAGGCTGCGTGGTGTTGACCGCCTCGCCTTGGGACACCATGAAGTGGGCCATTCAGTTGCAGCAGGCCAACTGCCCGTTCGGGTTCCCCGACAACGCGGCGCAGCAGGACCTCCAACGCTTCATGGTCAGCGCCATCGCCTTGTTCAAGCCGCAGTTCTACAGCAATGAGCACAACGAGAACGGGCCGCACGTGTATTTCAGCGACATGGCTGACTGGCAACAGGTGCGTGATGCCAGCCAGTTCGATGAGTCGTTCCTGTGGGTCGAAAGTGAGCTGGAAAAAGGCTTCAATGTCGCCGATATCACACGCTTGAACCGCCTGGGCGGTGTCCCCGGCAAGCGTTGCCTGCTGATGCTGGCGGAACAGGCAGGTGGCATGGAATTCGATCGGGTGCTGCTGACCCCTGAGCTGCTGACCAACGTGAAGTTCAAGGATGCCTACGCGTTCGACCAGCGGATCTGTGCCGTGTACATCGCAATTTCCCGCACAAAGCAACAGCTTTACGTCCCTTACGATGTGGTCGAATGGCTCGAGTACCACAATTATCAGGGATTCAGCGGGTCGCACGGTTACTGATTGAACTCACAGGCCCTGGCGGCGAGCAGGTCAGGCCGACGATGGGGCCTGCCTGCTCAGCGGCATTACGGCCGGTACACCGGGAATGCCTTGATCAACGGGACTATTTCCGGGCCCATCGCCTCCACCGTTTTTGGCGGATTGCTCGGTGTTGGAATGTTCCTGGCAAAGTGAAAGATGATGGTCTGGCCGGTGCCACTGTCCCGGTAATATTTGAAGAAACTGACTTCAGAGAAGAGCCCATCCTTGCGCAGAGACTCGGGGAAATACATCACCAAATACACGATGCCGGTGGCATTGTCCGTCGCCAGTATCGACGGCATATTCGGGTTTTCCTGCTGGTGAAGCCGGACGGTATTCTTGGCGAGGTCGAGGGGTTCGAAACGGTTCATCTCGCGAGGGACCACGGTAAAATCCACCATCTCATTCCAGGCATCGACGCTTTCCTGCGCCGGGAAGTATTCCCACAGGCCGGGTTTCTGAAATTTCAGGACGAACGTCTTGCCGTCGAACACCACCGATTTGGTTTCGGCAATGGAGGGGCGCGACAGGTCGGGGGCAATAGTGGCTGGGGGCGAAGCGCAACCGCAGAGCAGGGCCAAGGCAGACAAAACAACTAGCGTGATTTTCATTTCAATCCTTGAAAATAGTTTGAGGCAGGTATCTTGCGCGAAAGACAGTAGTCCAGCCGGCGGCTGAATACCGCCTATTTAGTTGAGAAACTGCATTTTCCCGATCTGTCCTTGAGGGCTCCCTCACAGCTTTAAAACACTTTCTGAACAACCCCAAACCACCTTGTTAGTTTCCGCCAGCCACTTGTTTCAGAATATGACAAGGGCGAGCAATTGATATTGAAGTGCTATCACTTCTTTAGCTAACAAGGATGTCTGTGATGAAAAGCCTGCAAGGGTTACCCCGTCTTATCAGTGCTTCGGTAGGCACTCCCGGTAAAGCCCGCAACTTGCCCGCCGATGTGCAGTGCATCCAGTATTTATTCAATCTGATCATTCCCAAACTGGGTTTTCCGCTGGCCGAGAATGGCAAGTGCGATGGCCAGTTGGTGCAGTGCATCAGCCAGTACCCGTTCCGTCACCTCAAATACGCCCACCCCGGTTGCTTGAACGTGCTGATGCCAGAGATCGCCACCGGCCTGGACTTGACCCAGACCGCGAACAAGAAATGGATCGGCCTGGCGAAGGTGTCCGCCGACAAGGCGTACCTGCTGAAAACCCCAAGTGCCAAGGCGGCTAAGCGCCCCTACATTGTCAAAAACGACGTGGTCGGCGTGCTGGCCTTCAAGGATGGCTGGGCGCAGGTCGAGTTCATCAATGCTCAGACCCGTTCGTTTACCGGTTGGATCAGCCAGGATCAGTACAGCCGTTTGTCTGCGCCTAAACCCTAGCCACGCGCCCCAGGCAGACAGAGCCCTACTCAGAACCTCCGATTACGCCGCAACGTGCCACGCACGTTGCGGCGTTCTCATGTCCGGGTTCAGGCTTTGTTGCGGTTGAATAGCTTACGGATCACGGCGAACAACGCCACCACGCCAATCACCAGGAATTTCTTTGCAGCCAGCAGGAAGATGCCGATTTTGGCGAACAACCCGGCTTTGGCTGCAATCCCGCCGGCGACCAACGCAGCGAGACCGTAAGTGGCAAGCTTGTCGGTGCTTGGGTTGAAGTCGGTATACAGGTTGCCGTCGGTGAAGTTGGTAAAGGCCAAGACCTTGGGCAATTCCTGCTTGATGGTGGGCAGGTCGGCCATGGCGGCGACGGCATTGAGTTCCAGCACGCCTTCACGGCCCAGCACACGGATGCTGTAGTTGAGGGTGGTCTGCTCGGCGTCGTCGGCCTTCAGTTCGCGGGCCCAATACATCTTGTGGGTGCTGTCGTCGTAGTGCGGCGGCTCGGCCCAGCCCAGCAAGTGCAAGCCGGCGTAGCCTTGTTGCTGGCGTTCTTTGTTTTCGGCCTCGTCCTCTTCCTGCATCTGTTTGAGCAGTTCGGCGTAGTCGATTTTTGCGGCGTCCTCGTCGGAAATGTGCCCGTCGGCCTTGTAGCTGACGATCACACCCCAGCCACGCTCCGACAATGGGCTAACCGCTTTCGGCACAATCATGCCCAGGGTCTTGAAACCCGGCGGGTTGCCCCAGCCATCCGTCAGCAAGCGCTCGGTGTCGGCGGGGTCGAGGTAATAGAACTCGTCGTTGAGCTTGAGGGTTGCAATGCCACTGGGCAAGGTGACCGTGCCGGTCTTCTGTTTGAGGGACTTGAGGAAATGTTCGGCCGTTTCGGCGGGCGCACTGGCTTCAACGGGCGCGGGTGGGGAAGCGGCAAAGGCGGGGAAGGCAGGCAGGCTCAAAGCGGCCGCCGCCAACAACAGGCGGAAGTAATTCATGGTAGTCCCTTACATTTTGAATTAATTTCGCAAAATAATAACTGAAAGGACCTGCTACGGGTTAGCGAAAGGTCTCCCGCAACAGCCCGGCAAACGCATCCCGCGCCAGGTGCCGCTGGATGTCCTTGTGCCAGAACAGCAGGTTGTCCACGGCCTGCAGTTCATCAAATCGGTACGACGCCAACTGATTGGCCTGCTCATAGCGGGCCAGGATGCCTTCGGGCGCGAGCGCCACGCCAATGCCCGCGCTGACGCAACCGATGATCGTGCCCCAACTGGCATAGCTGGCGATGGCCGGCTTGAAGGCGTGGGGCTTGACCCAGTTCTCCAGCGCCGCCCGATACGGGCAGCCGGGGGGCCACAACAGCAGGGTGCGGCCGGCGAGGTCCTCGGCGCTGTGGATCGGTGCGCTGGAGGCGCTGGCGATCAATACGAGGCGTTCGCTATAGACCACGCTGTGCTCGAGCTTCGCGCTTTTGTTGCCGGCTGCCACCAGCGCCACATCCAGGCGGTGGTGTTGCAGGTCATCGAGCAGTTCGCCCCAGGCGCCGGTGATCAGCTCCAGGCTGACATCCGGGTAGCGCCGGTGATACTCCGCCAGCAGCGGCGGCAGACGGCCGCTGGCGCTGGACTCCACCGCACCGATGCGCAGGGTGCCACGGGGAATGGCGTTGGCGTCCACCGCGCGTTTGGATTCGTCCACCAATGCCAGAATGCGCTCGCAATACTCCAGGAATATCTCACCGGCAGCACTGATCGCCAGCCCGCGCCCGGCGCGGATAAACAGGGGCGTACCCAACTCGCCTTCCAACTGCTTGATACGCGTGGTGATGTTGGACGGCACACAGTGCAATTGCAGGGCAGCATGGGCCACGCTGCCGGTCTGCGCCACGGCTCGCACCATTTTCAGTTGGGCCAGTTCCATTACTCAGTTCCAGTGAATTCAGAAGTCAGAAACGCTTAATTGTCCTACGCCTTGCCCGGGCCAAGACTGACGGCATTCCTTCTCAGTTTTCGGATGCCGTCGATGAACACCCCGTCACCCCTGAAGCTTACGCTAGTCATTGCCAGCGTCATCCTCTGTTGGGCCTATTCGCCGATTGGCGTGCACATGGGGCTGAACAGCTACAGCCCTGGGCAGCTCGCGCTGCTGCGGTTTCTGATCGCTTCGCTGTTCATGGCCGGTGTGGCGCTGGTGATGGGCATCGGCCGGCCGCGCCTGCGGGATGTGCCGTGGCTGCTGGTGTTGAGCTTTTTCGGGGTGTTCCTGCATCACACCAGCCTCAATTATGGACAGCAATTCGTGAGTGCGGCGGCGTCCAGCGTACTGGCGCAATCGGCACCACTGTTCAGTGTGTTGATCGCGTTTTTCTGCTTGAAGGAGCGGGTCAGCCTCTGGCGCTGGAGCTGCGTGTTGCTTGGCTTGCTCGGCGTGCTGGTGGTGATCTGGGGCGATCACGGCGTGGGCGATATCGACCCGCGCGGTGTGCTGATCCTGCTGGCGGCGGTGTCGTGGAGCCTGTACTTCGTCATCCAGAAACACTATGCCCATCGCTATAGCCCGCTGACGATGGCGTGCTACATGGTCTGGGTGGGCACGTTGATGCTCTGCGTGAACCTGCCAGGCCTGCCCGCTGCCATGGTGCAGGCGCCGCTGCCGGAAAACCTTGCGGTGCTGGTGCTCGGGATTTTCCCCAGTGCTTTGGCGTACCTGGCGTGGGGCTACGTGTTGAAGCATGTCGAAGTCAGCCGCGCCTCGGTGGCGATGTACCTGATCCCGCCCGTCGCCATGGTGATGGCGGCGACGTTGCTGGGTGAGCACATCGCCCTGCAAGTGGTGCTGGGCGGCATGATTGTGTTGGCCAGCGTGGCAGCGATCAGTCTGGAAGGGCGTTGGCGGTGGCCTCTGCGGTATACAGCTTGATGATTTCGTCGATCTCGTCCGACATCCTCATGCGCAACAAGGTGCGCAGGATTTTTTGCACCGGCACATTCGGATCATTGCGCACAGTGCAGCCCAGGTTCTGCTGATCGATCACCGCGACCTTGTGCAGGCGTTTGCCGACCGGCATCCGCTGGTTGAACCGGTCGAGTATCCATTCATTGGTCACGGCGAACTTGAAGCGCCCGGCCACCAGTTTTTGCAGCACCTGCTCTTCGCTGCGGGCATCGTCACGGCTGAGCTGGCCGCTGGCAAACAAAGGCTCAAGGGTGGCGTAGCGATAATTGAGCACCGTGCCGATGGCCTGTGGCGCAAGTTTGCCAACCTGAACCGGCTGCGCAGGGATCTGAGTGCTGACCAACAGGTTGCGCTGCACCATCAACGGGATACTCCACGTGTAATCACCCGACAGGTTGTCGACCCAGGCCTGGGTGACATAACAGCGCACATCAATCTCGCCATGCTCCATGGCGCTGGAGATTCGCGCGCGTGCCAATACGTGGAATTCGGCCGGGTGACCGACCTGGGTGGCCAGGCTCAACATCAAGTCATACAAAATGCCCTGAGTGGGCCGTCCGTCCTCCAATTGCACCATGGGCATCGCCCAGCTGTCGGAAACCGAGAAACGCAACGGTGCGGGCGCTGCCAGGCTCGCCGTGGTGATCATCCATAAGGCGCCCAGGACTACGCGCATATGCTCTCCGGGTTCAGGCCTTTTTGGGGCCAATCAGGAGAGCTTAGTCAGATTAGGCGAGCGTGCCGGATGCAATTTCCCCCTTGCTCCGCTAGCATTACCGGCTTCCGCTTCCCAGTTGCGACGGTTTTCGATGAGTTATCAGGTTCTTGCACGTAAATGGCGTCCGCGCTCGTTCCGCGAAATGGTCGGCCAGACCCATGTGCTCAAGGCTCTGATCAATGCCTTGGACAGCCAACGGCTGCACCACGCCTACCTGTTCACCGGTACCCGGGGAGTGGGCAAGACCACCATTGCGCGCATCATCGCCAAATGCCTGAACTGTGAAACCGGTATCACTTCGACGCCCTGCGGCACCTGCTCGGTGTGCAAGGAAATCGACGAAGGGCGTTTCGTCGACCTGATCGAAATCGACGCCGCGAGCCGTACCAAGGTCGAAGACACCCGCGAGCTGCTGGATAACGTGCAGTACGCGCCGAGCCGTGGCCGCTTCAAGGTCTACCTGATCGACGAAGTGCACATGCTGTCCAGCCATTCCTTCAACGCCTTGTTGAAAACCCTGGAAGAGCCGCCGCCCTACGTTAAATTCATCCTGGCCACCACCGACCCGCAGAAACTACCTGCAACGATTTTGTCGCGGTGCCTGCAGTTCTCCCTGAAAAACATGACCCCCGAGCGAGTGGTCGAGCATTTGACCCACGTGTTGGGCGTCGAGAACGTACCGTTTGAAGACGATGCCTTGTGGCTGCTCGGCCGCGCCGCCGATGGTTCGATGCGGGACGCCATGAGCCTCACCGATCAGGCCATCGCCTTTGGTGAAGGCAAGGTCATGGCCGCCGACGTGCGCGCCATGCTCGGCACCCTCGACCACGGCCAGGTATTCGACGTGCTGCACGCGCTGATCGAAGGCGACGCCAAGGCGTTGCTCGAAGCCGTGCGGCACCTGTCGGAGCAAGGCCCGGACTGGAACGGCGTGCTCTCGGAAATCCTCAATGTGCTGCACCGCGTTGCCATCGCCCAGGCCCTGCCGGAAGGGGTCGACAACGGTCATGGCGACCGCGACCGCGTGTTGGCCCTGGCCCAGGCGTTGCCGGCCGAAGATGTGCAGTTCTATTACCAGATGGGCCTGATCGGTCGCCGGGACCTGCCTTTGGCGCCGGACCCGCGCGGTGGCTTTGAAATGGTGCTGCTGCGCATGCTGGCCTTCCGGCCCGCGGACGCTGCCGATGCGCCGAGACAGCCGTTAAAGCCAGTGGGGATCAGCCAGGCCACAGTTGATTCCGCCAAACCAGTGGCTGGCGCGGCAGTGGTTGCGCCAGTGGTGGCTGCACCCGCGCCGGTCGCGCCGGCACCTGAGCCAGAGCCTGTGGTTGCTGCGCCAGTGGTCGAGTCGGAACCGATCGCCGAGCCTGAGCCGGTCGTCGATTTGCCCTGGAATAATCCGGTAGACGCCGACGCTGAAGTCGAGCAGGTGCCTGCCGTGGAGCCTGTGCTGGAAACCAGCAGCGAGCAGCCCGAGCTGACGCCGATGCCCAAGCCGACCCCGGACAGCGTGGTGCCGGATGCCCCTGAGTGGGCCTCTGCGCCTGTCCCCGAGCCAACCGTGGCCCAGGTGGAAGCTGCCACCCCAGGCATCGACCTCGACGACGAACCGCCGCTGGACGAAGACTACATTGAGCCGGACATGGATTCGGCCTACAGCTACCTGGACGACCTGGCCAGCGAACACACCGCCGAGCCGGCCCCTGAGCCCGAGGCGGAACCCGCTTCAGCCCCGGCCACCGGCCTGGCGCTGCAATGGCTGGAGCTGTTCCCGAAACTGCCGATCTCCGGCATGACCGGCAGCATCGCGGCCAACTGCACGCTGATTTCCATTGAAGGCGACCACTGGCTGTTGCACCTGGACCCGGCCCACAGCGCCCTGTTCAACGCGACCCAGCAGCGCCGCCTGAACGATGCGCTGAACCAGTACCATGAGCGCACGCTGACCATCGCCATCGAGCTGATCAAGCCTGAGCAGGAAACCCCGGCCCAGGCCGCGAGCCGCCGGCGTATCAACCGCCAGCGTGAAGCGCAAGACTCGATCCACGCTGATCCGCTCATCCAGCAAATGATGCAACAGTTCGGTGCGGTCGTCCGTCACGATACTATTGAACCCGTCGAAGCCCCGGTGCCCCAAGCGTCATAACACCGGGCCAATCATTGATCCACGTACTTTTGAGGTGATTCCCATGATGAAAGGTGGCATGGCCGGCCTGATGAAGCAGGCGCAGCAGATGCAGGAAAAGATGGCCAAGATGCAGGAAGAACTGGCCAACGCCGAAGTCACCGGTAAGGCCGGTGGCGATATGGTCAGTGTGGTAATGACCGGTCGTCACGACATCAAGCGCGTGAGCATCGACCCAAGCGTATTGCCAGGTACCAGCGAAGATGATCTGGAAATGCTCGAGGCGCTGTTCGCCGCGGCCGTCAACGACGCCGTGCGCAAGATCGAAGCCAACAGTCAGGAAAAAATGGGTGGCGTGACCGCTGGCATGCAACTGCCACCGGGCATGAAGCTGCCGTTCTGATCGGCAAGCCTTAGCTAGACTCAAATGCCAGGTCTCGTGCCTGGCATTTTTTTTACTCGCCCTACGGGAAGGTAACTCTATAGAACCTCGGCGTATCAGCCGGTGTCTGCACTTGATAGCGATGAATTCGATTACCGTTAAAGGAGCACCTTCATGCCTCAAGAACCGATACTGAACCAGCGCATCGTCCTGGTCTCACGCCCCCAGGGTGCACCCACCCCGGAGAACTTCCGCCTGGAGCGGGTGAGTCTGCCGGAGGTGGCAGACGGCCAGGTCCTGCTTAAGACGCTGTACCTGTCACTTGATCCCTACATGCGCGGCCGCATGAGCGACGCACCGTCCTACGCAGCTCCAGTGGAAATCGACGAAGTGATGACCGGCGGCGCTGTCAGCCGTATCGAGCAGTCGCGTCATCCGAAATTCGAAGTGGGCGACCTGGTGGTCGGTGCTACCGGCTGGCAGAGCCACAGCATTTCCGATGGTCGCAACCTGATTCCGGTGCCAAAAGGTCTGGCCAGCCCGTCGATGGCCCTGGGTGTGCTGGGCATGCCGGGTATGACCGCCTACATGGGGCTGATGGACATCGGCCAGCCCAAGGAAGGGGAAACCCTGGTAGTGGCAGCGGCATCCGGCGCGGTCGGCTCGGTAGTGGGGCAGGTGGCCAAGCTCAAGGGCTTGCGCGTCATCGGGATCGCCGGGGGGGCGGACAAGTGCCGCTACGTGGTAGACGAATTGGGCTTTGATGCCTGCATCGACCATAAGAGCGCGGACTTTGCCAACGAATTGGCGCAGGCGTGCGACAAGGGCGTGGACATCTATTTCGAGAACGTCGGCGGCAAAGTCTTCGACGCCGTGGTGCCCTTGCTCAACCCCAAGGCGCGCATTCCGCTGTGCGGGTTGATCGCCGGCTACAACGCCCATGAAGCCCCCAGCGGGCCGGATCGCTTGCCGGCGCTGCAACGCACCTTGCTGACCAAGCGTGTGCGCATTCAGGGCTTTATCGTGTTTGATGACTACGGTGATCGCCAGCCCGAGTTCCTCAGCGCCATGGCGCCGTGGGTGCGCGATGGCAAGATCAAGTTCCGCGAAGATGTGGTCGACGGCCTGGAGCAGGCGCCGCAAGCCTTCATCGGTTTGCTGGAGGGACGCAACTTCGGCAAGTTGGTGGTGCGCGTCGCACAGGATTGAGCATTTGACGCTAATCCGAGGCGCGGGTATAAACCGCGTCTCGTTGTTTTGTCGGACCCTTCGCCCATGAGCTTCAGCCCCCTGATTCGCCAACTGATCGACGCCTTGCGCACTTTGCCGGGCGTGGGCCAGAAAACTGCCCAGCGCATGGCGCTGCAACTGCTGGAGCGTGATCGCAGCGGCGGCACCCGGTTGGCCCAGGCCCTGAGCCAGGCCATGACCGGTGTGGGCCACTGCCGCCAGTGCCGCACCCTCACCGAAGAGGAGCTCTGCCCGCAATGCGCCGACCCGCGCCGCGACGACACGCTGCTGTGCGTGGTGGAAGGGCCGATGGATGTGTACGCGGTGGAGCAGACTGGCTATCGCGGGCGCTACTTCGTGCTCAAGGGCCACCTGTCGCCGCTGGACGGCTTGGGCCCGGAAGCCATCGGCATTCCGCAACTGGTGGCGCGTATTGAAGAGCAGGGCACCTTTACCGAAGTGATCCTCGCCACCAATCCGACGGTGGAAGGTGAGGCGACCGCGCATTACATCGCCCAACTCCTGAGCAACAAAGGCCTGATCACCTCGCGCATCGCCCATGGCGTGCCGCTGGGTGGCGAGTTGGAATTGGTGGACGGTGGGACGCTGGCGCATTCCTTCGCCGGTCGCAAACCCATCGCCCTTTAAGGGGCGACACAGATCAAAAGGTGGGAGCGGGCTTGCTCGCGAATGCGGTGGATCAGTCAATATCTTTGTTGACTGCTACCCTGTATTCGCGAGCAAGCCCGCTCCACATTGGTTTTGTGTTCTGGGTGAAATCTGCAGTCAACTTGATAACCAAGCAAGCGCTTGGTAAGTTCGCTCTACCTCACAGTGGAGCTTGCCGATGTCTGCCTATCAGGACTACTTCGACCCCAGCCATCAATTGGTCCGCGACAGCGTGCGCCGTTTTGTCGAACGCGAAATGTTGCCCGGCGTCGAGCAGTGGGAAGAGGCCGAGAGTTTTCCCCGAGAGCTGTACCTCAAGGCCGGCGCGGCGGGGATACTGGGCATTGGTTACCCCGAAGCCCTGGGTGGCAGTCATGAAGGTGATCTGTTCGCGAAAGTGGCCGCCAGCGAGGAGTTGATGCGCTGCGGCTCCGGCGGCGTGGTGGCGGGGCTGGGTTCGCTGGATATCGGCCTGCCGCCTGTCGTCAAGTGGGCGCGACCCGAAGTACGCCAGCGCGTAGCGCCGTTGGTGTTGTCGGGTGAGAAGATCATCGCCCTGGCTGTCACAGAGCCGGGCGGCGGTTCCGATGTGGCCAGCCTGCAAACCCGCGCCATTCGCGACGGCGATCACTACCGCGTCAGCGGCAGCAAAACCTTTATCACCAGCGGCATCCGCGCCGATTTCTACACCGTGGCCGTGCGCACCGGCGAGCCGGGTTTTTCCGGTATCAGCCTGCTGCTGATCGAAAAAGACACCCCCGGTTTTACCGTCGGCCAACCTCTGAAGAAAATGGGCTGGTGGGCGTCGGACACGGCTGAATTATTCTTCGACGATTGCCGGGTGTCTGCTGGCAACCTGATCGGCGCCGAGAACATGGGTTTCGCCTGCATCATGGGCAACTTCCAGAGCGAACGCCTGGCGTTGGCCCTTATGGCCAACATGACCGCACAGCTGGCACTTGAGGAAAGCCTCAAATGGGCCGCGCAACGCGAAGCCTTCGGCAAACCCATCGGCAAATTCCAGGTGATCAAGCATCGCTTGGCGGAAATGGCCACTGCCGTGGAAGTCTCCCGCGAATTCACCTACCGCCAGGCGGCAAAGATGGCCGCGGGAAAGAGTGTGATCAAGGAAATTTCCATGGCCAAGAACCTCGCCACTGACACGGCGGACCGCGTGACGTTTGACGCCGTGCAGATACTCGGGGGCCAGGGGTATATGCGTGGGAACCTGGTGGAGCGCCTGTATCGGGACAACCGCATCCTGTCCATCGGGGGAGGGACTCGGGAAGTGATGAATGAAATCATCAGCAAGCAGATGGGGTTGTGATCTTGTGTTCTTCTTGGCCTCTTCGCGGGCAAGCGGGCTTGCTCGCGAAGAGGCCGGACCGGACAACTAAGTAATCAGCTCAAGCGGTCAGCGCTCAGTCAACGCAAACTGCGTCAAACAAAACGTCGGAATCCCCATATCTTCCAACCGCTGCGACCCACCCAACTCCGGCAAATCAATGATCGCCGCCGCTTCAAAAATCTGCGCACCCATGCGCCGCACCAGGTTCGCCGCCGCGATCAGGGTGCCGCCTGTGGCAATCAAATCATCGAAGATCAATACCGAGTCACCCTCACACAGGCTGTCAGCGTGCACTTCCAGGAAGGCCTCGCCGTACTCGGTCTGATAACCCTCGGCCAGCACGTCGGCTGGTAGCTTGCCCTGCTTGCGAAAGAGGATCAGCGGCTTGTTCAGTTGATAGGCGATGATCGAACCGATCAGGAACCCCCGCGCATCCATGGCGCCGATGTGCGTGAAGTCAGCCTCGACATAACGCTGGGCAAAGCTGTCGGCCACCAGCCGCAGGGCGCGAGGCGATTGGAACAGCGGGGTGATGTCACGAAAGATCACCCCAGGCTTGGGGAAGTCGATGACAGGGCGGATCAGGGATTTGATGTCGAACGAATCAAAGGTCATCGTCGAAGAGTCCTGGGCTGGAAACGGACTCGAAGTATACCTGCGGCCTCGCCAGTTGGCGCGGCCGCAGCGTTTGGATCAGGCGTCGACCGTGCCGCCGGCCAATGCACACAGTTGGATCGGGTCGAGGATATGCACTTCCTTGCCTTCGGCAGCGATCAACTCGTTCTGCTGAAAACGGGTAAACACGCGGGACACGGTTTCCACCGCCAGGCCCAGGTAGTTGCCGATTTCATTGCGCGACATGCTCAGGCGGAACTGGTTGGCCGAGAAACCACGGGCGCGGAACCGCGCGGACAAGTTGACCAGGAAGGTGGCGATGCGCTCGTCGGCGGTTTTCTTCGACAACAGCAGCATCATTTGCTGGTCGTCGCGAATCTCGCGGCTCATCACGCGCATCAGCTGACGGCGCAGTTGCGGCAATTGCAGGGCCAGTTCGTCCAGGCGCTCGAAGGGGATTTCGCACACTGACGTAGTCTCCAGCGCCTGGGCCGACACCGGGTGAATCTCGGTGTCCATGCCTGACAGCCCCACCAGTTCACTGGGCAAGTGGAAACCCGTGATCTGTTCTTCGCCGCCATCGCTCAGGCTGAATGTCTTCAACGCGCCCGAACGCACTGCATAAACGGAATCGAACTTGTCGCCCTGGCGAAACAGAAACTCGCCTTTTTTCAGCGGGCGACCGCGTTTAACGATCTCGTCCAGCGCATCCATGTCTTCCAAATTCAACGAAAGTGGCAGGCAGAGGGGTGCCAGGCTGCAATCCTTGCAATGGGCCTGGCTGTGAGCGCGCAGTTTGACTGGCTCGGACATTTTTTAATCCTTGTGGGAAAACACACATAAGACGTAAGGGTAACGCACTGGAGGTCGCTGAAGCCAGCGTGTACAAAAAACCGGCAGCGGTATAAAGGTTTTTGTATCAAGGTCGATACAGCAGGCATACCTATTAGTCGGAGCCTGGATCATGTCTGTTATAGCCGCCTACAACCCTGCCATCCGCGTTCCGACTGTGCCGGATGCAAAGCCATTGGCTGAGGCCAAGGAAGAAGTACCAGGCGCTGAAACGGCTACTGCACCCAAAGTGGTTGAAGGTGTGGCCGTGACTATTTCCGCCGATGCCTTCAAAGCCGCTGGTGCGGCCAAAAGCTCCAATGCGGATATCGATGACAGTGGCCTGGACGACAACGTCAAACAGGTGCTGAAAATGATCCGCCAATTGAAACAGCAGATCGCCGAAAAACAGGCCGAACTGGCGGCAGTCGCGGCGGCCAATAACCTTTCGCCCGAAGAGGCTCGAGCCAAGACCAGTGCTCTGCAAAGCGAAATCAGTTCTTTGCAGGCGGGCCTGATGTCGGCTCAGACCTCCCTGGCCAAGTCGATGAAAGGTATGAGCGCCAACGACTCGATGAAGGCCGCCTCGTTGTCGATGTAATCAGATCACCCGTGAAAATCGTTGCCGATTCTGGTGCTCCAGGTAGGCATCGAACACCATGCACACCGAACGCACCAGCAGTCGCCCGGCCGGCAATACACGAATGCCCTGGGCGTCGAGTTCGATCAGGCCATCTTCGGCCATGGCCTCCAGTTGCGGCCAGATGTCGTCAAAATACCCGCGAAAATCAATGTTGAAGGCCGGCTCGATCTTCTCGAACGCCAGGCTGAAATTGCAGATCAACTGTTGGATAACCTCCCGCCGCAACCGATCGTCCGAGGTGCAGACCAAACCGCGGCTGGTGGCCAGTTGCGCGCCGGCCAAGCTGTTCTGGTAGGCGTTGAGGTCGCTGCTGTTCTGGCAGTACAGGTCGCCGATCTGGCTGATCGCCGACACCCCGAGCCCGATCAGGTCGCAATGACCGTGGGTGGTATAGCCCTGGAAGTTGCGTTGCAGAGTGCCTTCTTCCTGGGCGATGGCCAGCTCGTCGTCCGGCAGGGCGAAGTGATCCATGCCGATGTAGCGATAGCCGGCCTGGGTCAATTGCTCGATGGTGGTTTGCAGCATCAGCAGCTTTTCTGCCGGAGAAGGCAAGTCGTCGGTGTTGATGCGCCGCTGCGGCATGAAGCGTTCCGGTAGATGCGCATAGTTAAATACCGACAGGCGGTCCGGTTGCAGGCTGATCACTTCCTCCACGGTGCGCGCGAAGTTCAGCGGGGTCTGCTTGGGCAGGCCGTAGATCAGGTCGATATTGATCGAGCGAAATTGCAGGGTGCGCGCGGCGTCGATGACTGCACGGGTTTCTTCCAGGCTTTGCAGGCGGTTGACCGCGCGTTGCACCTCGGGGTCGAGGTCTTGCAGGCCGACGCTGACGCGGTTGAAGCCCAGCTCGCGCAGCAGGCCCATGGTGGCCCAATCCGCCTCGCGGGGGTCGATCTCAATGCTGTAGTCGCCGGAATCATCATCCAGCAAATTGAAGTGCTGGCGCAGGCATGCCATGACCTGGCGCAGTTCGTCGTGGCTGAGAAACGTCGGCGTACCGCCGCCAAAGTGCAGTTGTTCCACTGGTTGTTTAGGGTCGAGGTGGCAGGCCACCAGCTGGATTTCCTGCACCAGGCGTTGCAGGTAAGCCTGGGCGCGGCCACGATCCTTGGTGATGACTTTGTTGCAGGCGCAGTAGTAGCAGATGTTCGCGCAAAACGGCACATGCACATACAGCGACAATGGCCGCACAGCCTTGCGACTGTCGCGCAGGGCGTGGAGCAGGTCGAACGTGCCGACCTGGCTGTCGAATTGTACGGCGGTGGGGTAGGACGTGTAGCGCGGTCCTGCCAAGTCGTAGCGGTGAATCAGATGGGTGTCCCAACGAATGGCGTCGAGCATGCGGTCGCTCCCCCGGATTGGCTAGTGGGGTGAGTCTAGGGGCACGTCGCGGGTGCCATCTTGATTTGCATCAACGGGGAGCGGCGCTATGCCACATGGCGATTTAGTGGCCCATTAGCCAGTGCTGGTGCGGACCGGGCAACGTCCAGATACCGAAGAGCATGACCAGCAAGCCACCGGCCATCCGCACGCTGCGTTTGCGCAGTAGCGCCGTGACCCGCTCAGCCGCCAGGCCGGTGGCCAACAGTACCGGCCAAGTGCCCAGTCCAAACGCCAGCATCAGCAACCCGCTGTCCAACGCATTCCCCTGGCTCGCCGCCCACAGCAATGTGCTGTAGACCAATCCGCACGGCAACCAGCCCCAGAGTGCGCCCAGCAGCAACGCGCGCGGCAGGCTGGATACCGGCAGCAAACGGTTGGCAACGGGCTGGATATGCCGCCACAGGCCGCGTCCGAGGCTTTCGATGCGGGTGAGGCCGCTCCACCAGCCCGCCAGGTAGAGGCCCATGCTGATCAATAACAGCCCGGCGAGTACGCGCATGAACATCGCGGCCGGGCTGTTCGCCACCGCCCAGCCGGCCAGGCCGATCAACACGCCGGCAGCGGCATAGCTGAGGATGCGCCCCAGGTTGTACGCCAGCAGCAGGCGAAACCTGCGCCTGCGCTGCTCCCTGGGGATCGCCAGGGTCAATGCGCCCATCAGCCCGCCGCACATGCCCAAGCAATGGCCGCCCCCCAGCAGGCCGAGGATCAATGCGGAGACCAACAGCGGCGCCAGTTCAAGCATGGGGTGGGTCTTTGGGCGATTGTTCGGGGTGGTTGGCTTCTTCGACACCGGCCAGGTGATTCGGGTCCTGGTCGTCGAACAGCACGCTATGGGCCGGCCCATCGAGGTCGTCGTATTGGCCGCTGTCCACGGCCCAGAAGAAGATGTAGATGGCCACGCCCACTAACAGCAGTGCCGCCGGAATCATCACGTATAAAGCTGGCATCTGCACTCCATGTCCGCACGGCTCACACCGGCAGCGGGCGGGTTACTGAGGGGGCTCGGGCAACTGGCGCGCTCGGCAGGCGAGTCAGGCGCAGGGCATTGAGCACCACGGTCAACGAACTGAGGGACATACCGATAGCCGCCCAGATGGGCGTGATCCAACCCAGGGCGGCAAACGGCAGCATAAGGCCATTGTACAGCCCGGCCCACAGCAGGTTTTCAATGATCACGCGACGCGTGCGCCGCGCCAGGGAAAAGGCTTGCACCAGCGCGTCCAGGCGGTTGGAAAGCAACACCGCATCGGCGCTGGTCTTGGCCAGGTCGGTGGCGGTGCCCATGGCCACGCTGATATCCGCGGCGGCGAGCACAGGCACATCGTTGACCCCATCGCCGAGCATCATCACCTTGCGGCCTTCCTTGTGCAGTTGTTGCAGCACCTGCAACTTGTCATCAGGGCGCAGACCACCGTGGGCTTCGTCGATCCCCAACTCGGCGGCGACACTGGCGACCATCGGCGAACTGTCCCCGGACAGCAACAGCGTGCGCCAGCCGCGCGCCTTGCAGGCGGCCAGCAGGGCCGGGGCGTCACTGCGCAGGCGATCATCGAGCACAAACCAGGCGAGGGCGCCTTCGCGGTCGCCAAGCAGCAGCCATTGACCCGAATCTGTCGGTGAGGCGGGGATCGCGCAACCACTGAGTTCGCAGACAAAGCCCGGTTGGCCAATGCGCAATTGGCGCTCGCCAACGCGGCCTTCAAGACCAAGCCCAGGCGAACTGAGCACCTCATCGGCTGCCAGCGGCGCGCGGCCAAAGGCGCGGGCAATCGGGTGTTCGGAACGGTTTTCCAGGGCGGCGGCGAGGCTCAGGCACAGGTCCGTGCTCAATGTGCCCAGGGGACGGATGGCTCTCAAGGCCAAGCGGCCTTCGGTGAGGGTGCCGGTCTTGTCGAAAATCACCGTGTCGATTTGGTTCAGCCCTTCCAGCACGTGTCCGCGAGTCAGCAATAACCCGAGTTTGTGCAAGGTGCCAGTGGCGGCAGTGAGCGCGGTGGGTGTGGCCAGGGACAATGCACATGGGCAGGTCGCGACCAACATCGCCAATACAATCCAGAACGCCCGCGGAGAATCCAATTCCCACCACAGCAAGCCGATCAGGGCGGCGGCGATCAACGAGCACAGCAAGAACCACTGCGCAGCGCGGTCTGCGATCTGCGCCAGGCGCGGTTTGTCGGCCTGGGCGCGCTCCAGCAGGCGCACGATGGCGGACAGGCGCGTGTCATGGCCCAAGGCGCGCACTTGGACTGTTAATGCGCCTTCCACATTGAGGGTGCCCGCCGTGACCGCATCCCCGGTTTGGCGCGGTTGCGGCAGGTATTCACCGGTGAGCAGGGACTCATCAATGCTCGATTGGCCGTCGAGAATCACGCCGTCCGCCGGCAGTACTGCACCGGGGTGCACCAGTACACGGTCACCCAACGCCAGCTCGGGAAGCAGGATGCGCTCGCTTTGACCATCCGCCTTGAGTCGTAGGCACGAGGCGGGCAGCAGGTTGACCAACTGCGCCGTCGCGGCAGCCGTCCGCTCGCGGGCACGCCGCTCGAGGTAGCGACCGGCCAGCAAGAACAGCGCAAACATGCCCACCGCATCGAAGTACAACTCACCTACGCCGGTGATCGCGGTCCAGATGCCCGCCAGATATGCACCGCCGATGGCCAATGAAACCGACACATCCATGGTCAGGTGACGCGTACGCAAGTCGCGCAAGGCGCCCTTGAAAAACGGTGCACAGCTGTAGAACACGATGGGTGTTGTAAGAAACATCGCCACCCAGCGAAGGATCACATGCAGCTCCGGGCTCAGGTCGATGTTGAATTCCGGCCAGGTGGCCATGGTTGCCATCATCGCCTGGAACCACAGCAGCCCAGCCACACCCAATTGGCGCAGGGCCAGGCGGTTTTCGCTGGCCAGTTGCTCGGCAGCGCGGTCCGCTTGATACGGGTGGGCGGCGTAACCGATATGGCGCAGCTCGCTGAGTAACTGGCTCAACGGCAACTGCCCGTCAGCCCAGCGCACCAGCAAGCGGTGGTTGGACACGTTCAGGCGCGCCTCGGCCACGGCGGGCAGGCGGCGCAGGTGTTTCTCGATCAGCCAGCCACAGGCGGCGCAGCTGATACCTTCCATCAGCAGCGTGGCTTCGGCGAGTTCGCCGTCGTGGCGTACAAAGGGTTTTTGCACGTCGGCGCGGTCGTACAGCGCCAGCTCGTCCACCAGTTGCACGGGTAACGCCTCAGGGTTGGCCGAGGCTTCGCTGCGGTGCTGGTAGTAGCTTTCCAGGCCACCGGCGACAATCGCTTCGGCCACCGCCTGGCAGCCGGGGCAGCAGAGTTCGCGGCGTTCGCCGAGGATCACGGCGGTAAAACGGCTGCCGGAGGGGACGGGGAGGGCGCAGTGGTAGCACGGGGTGGTCATGATCTGGAATCTATAGTGGCTGGGAGCGGCGGTGCGACTTGCCCGCGATGCGCGAAGCGCAGGTTTTTACTTTTTCAGGTCTTCGGCACCCTGCAACGGTTCATCACCCAGCAGCAAGTCTTTGTCGTGGCTGACCTGTTCTTCCTCGAACATGCGCCAGGTGCGGTTGCCTTCCACGCCGAGCAATTCGACGAAGCGACGGCCTTCGACCTTGTCGGTGACCTGGCCTATGTAGCGGCCGGGCTCACTGTCACTGCGGGCCAGGTTGATCTTGCGATCCTTCTCGGGCTGGGTCGGGGAAATCAGGTTCAATTCCAGGGTGGTCGGGTTGCTGTTGCCGGTGAGGTTCACCTCGACTTCACCGGTCAGCTCATCCAGGTGCATCTTGGCGCGCAGTTGCAGGGTCTGGGCCAGCAGCTCACGGTCGAGGGAACGGTTGATGCCTTTGCCGGCCTCATAGTAGTTGTCGTTGACCAGGTTGTCCGGGTTGTTCACCGCGATGGTCACCATGGACAGGGTCAAGGTCACCGAGCAGGCCAGGATCGCAATGATGATCCAGGGCCACAGATGCTTGTACCAGGGGCTTGCAGCAGTCGCTAGGGGCATTGTTGGCTCTCTTGATTAACGGACGTGTGGGCCGATGAATCGGCTCTTGGCTTCAATCTGGACGCTGGCGTCATCGGCATCCTTGAGCATGAAGGTCACCTCGTTGGTGCTCGATGGTAATTGTTCCGGCGCACTCGACAGCTCCACCGGCATGCTGACGATATCGCCGGCGGCCACCTTGATCTCGCGGCGGCCCTGCAGCTTGAGGTCCGGCAGGCCCGACGCATCGAGCACGTAGGTGTGGTCGCGCTGATCCTTGTTCATGATCTTTAGGCTGTAGACGTTTTCGATACGCCCTTCGGCGTTTTCGCGAAACAGCACGCGGTCTTTGCTCACGTCGAAACCCACCAGAGAGCGCATGAAGAATGCCGCCGCCAGCAGGCTGATCATCGCCAGCAATACCAAGGCATAGCCGATCAAGCGCGGGCGCAACTTGTGGGTTTTCTGCCCGGAAAGATTGTGCTCGGTGGTGTAGCTGATCAGGCCACGCGGGTAGTCCATCTTGTCCATGATGTTGTCGCAGGCGTCGATACACGCGGCGCAGCCGATGCACTCGATCTGCAGGCCGTCGCGGATGTCGATACCCGTAGGGCACACCTGCACGCACATCGTGCAATCGATGCAATCCCCCAGGCCCTGGGCCTTGTAGTCGACGCCCTTTTTACGCGGGCCGCGCAGTTCGCCACGACGTGGGTCGTAAGAGACAATCAGCGTGTCTTTGTCGAACATCACACTCTGGAAACGCGCGTACGGGCACATGTAGATGCACACCTGTTCGCGCAGCCAGCCGGCGTTGCCATAGGTGGCGAGGGTGAAGAAACCCACCCAGAAATACGACCAGCCATCGGCCTGGCCGGTGAAGAACTCGAACACCAGCTCGCGGATCGGCGAAAAGTAGCCGACAAAGGTCATGCCGGTCGCAAAGCCGATCAGCAGCCACAGGCTGTGTTTGCTGACTTTGCGCAGGAATTTGTTGGCGCCCATCGGCGCTTTATCGAGCTTGATGCGTTGGTTGCGGTCGCCTTCGGTGACCTTTTCGCACCACATGAAGATCCATGTCCACACACTTTGCGGGCAGGTATACCCACACCACACGCGTCCGGCGTACACGGTGATAAAGAACAGGCCGAACGCCGCAACAATCAGAATGCCCGACAGGAGGATGAAGTCCTGGGGCCAGAAGGTCGCGCCGAAAATAAAGAATTTACGCTCCGGCAGGTTCCACCACACAGCCTGGTGACCACCCCAGTTCAGCCACACAGTGCCGAAGTAGAGCAGGAACAGACCGGCACCACCGAGCATGCGCAGATTGCGGAACAGGCCGGTGAAGGCACGGGTATAGATTTTCTCTCGCGAGGCGTAGAGGTCGACGGTTTTGGCAGGCGGGGTAACGTCTTGTACCGGTATCTGGTCGCTCATCATTGCATCCCACGGCGGTGGAGACTTGCCTCGGCCAGTACGTGCCAACCGGGGTCAAATTAAAGGGTGTTGCAGTGGCCTGATGATACGCCCCCGTTGCTGCTGAAAGGGGACGACCTACGTGATCTGGATCAATTGACTTGGAAAGTAGGGTCGGTTTTGGCTGGCTCGGTCGTCAAATCGAAGGAGATCGAATGTGGGAGCGGGCAAGCCCGCTCCCACACTAGGTCTTCGGTGTTTTCAGCGCATTTGAAAGGTCTTACTGCTCTTCAGCCTTCTTATCCCCATGGGACAAGCTGTAAACGTATGCCGCCAGCAAGTGCACCTTGTCATTCCCTTGCAGTTGCTCCTGCGCAGGCATCTGGCCCTGACGGCCCCAACGGAGGGTCTGTTGCAGTTGGGCGAAGCTCGAGCCGTAGATGAAGGCGCCCGGGTGAGTCAGGTCAGGCGCGCCCATGGCGGGGGTGCCTTTACCGGCAGGGCCGTGGCAGGCCACGCAGTTGGCGGCGAAGAGTTTTTCGCCGTTGGCCACGTCAGCCTTGACGCCTTCTGGCAGTTTGCGACCGTCAAGGTTGGTCACCACGAAGGCGGCGACGTCGCTGACGCCTTGCTCCTTGAGGATATCCAGCCAGGCCGGCATCACGGCATGGCGACCCTTCATGATGGTTTCCTTGATGGTGGCGGGCTCGCCACCCCAGCGCCAGTCGGCGTCGGTCAGGTTGGGGAAGCCATAGGCGCCCTTGGCGTCGGAACCGTGGCACACCGAGCAGTTGGAGGCGAACAGACGGCCCCCCATCTTCAAGGCTTGTGGATCCTTGGCGACTTCCTCAATCGGCATCGAGGCGAATTTGGCGAAGATCGGCCCGAACTTGGCGTCCGACCTGGCCATTTCCTTTTCCCACTCGTGCACGCCGGTCCAACCGGTCTGGCCGTTGGCGAAAGCGGTTTGCTTGTCGTTATCGAGGTAGTTGTAGCCCGGCAGTAGGCCCTTCCAATTGCCCAGACCCGGGTACAGCACCAGATAGCCGAGGGCGAAGATGATGGTGCCGACAAACAGCATGAACCACCACTTGGGCAGCGGGTTGTCGTACTCCTCGATGCCGTCGAACGAGTGGCCGACAGTCTCGTCGGTTTGCTCGGCGCGCTGGCCCTTGCGGGTCGACAGCAGCAGCCAGGTCAGGGCGAAGATGGTACCCAGACTGAGGACTGTGACGTACAGACTCCAGAACGTAGTCATTCTTTGTTACTCCTAGAAGCTTGCTCGACGTGCTTGATGGCTTCGGGATCATCCGCAAAGGGCAGCAAGGTCGCGTCTTCAAACTCCGACTTGCGCTTGGGGCTGAACACCCACAACGCCAGGCCGATAAAGGCAACCATCACCACAACGGTGCCCAGCCCACGAATCATCCCGATATCCATGAAGAATCACCGTTTGCTTTTGATGATGGTGCCAAGGCCTTGCAGGTAGGCCACCAATGCGTCCATTTCGGTCTTGCCCTTCACGGCTGCGGCTGCACCGGCGATGTCTTCGTCGGTGTAGGGCACGCCCAGGGTGCGCAAGACTTCCATCTTCTTCGCGGTGTCCTTGCCGTCGAGCTTGTTTTCCACGAGGAACGGGTACGCCGGCATTTTCGACTCAGGCACGACGTTGCGCGGGTTGTACAAGTGCGCACGTTGCCAGTCATCAGAGTAACGACCGCCGACACGGGCCAAATCCGGGCCGGTACGTTTGGAACCCCACAGGAATGGGTGGTCCCAGACGCTTTCGCCGGCGACCGAGTAGTGGCCGTAGCGTTCGGTTTCGGCGCGGAACGGGCGGATCATCTGCGAGTGGCAGCCGACACAACCGTTGGCGATGTAGACGTCGCGGCCTTCCAGTTCAAGCGCGGTGCGCGGCTTCATGCCTTCCACCGGCTTGTTGGTGACGTCCTGGAAAAACAGCGGAACGATCTGGGTCAGGCCGCCGATACTCACGGCGATGACCATGAAGAAGGCCAGCAGGCCGATATTCTTCTCGACTACTTCATGCTTCATCAGTGGGCTCCCACAACGGCGATCTTGGCGGCGGCTTCGGCTTCGGCAGGGTCGGAGGCACGCACAGTGCGCCAGACGTTGTAGGCCATGAACAGCATGCCGGAGGCAAAGAACGCACCGCCCAACGCGCGGACGATAAAGCCCGGATGGCTGGCCTGCAGCGCTTCGACGAAGGAGTAGGTGAGGGTGCCGTCATCGTTGATTGCACGCCACATCAGGCCCTGGGTGATGCCGTTGACCCACATCGAGGCGATGTAGAGCACGGTACCGATGGTCGCCAGCCAGAAGTGCGTGTTGATCAGCCCGACGCTGTGCATCTGCGCACGGCCGAACAGTTTGGGGATCATGTGATACAGCGCGCCGATGGAGATCATCGCTACCCAGCCGAGTGCGCCGGCGTGTACGTGGCCGATGGTCCAGTCGGTGTAGTGGGACAGCGAGTTGACGGTCTTGATCGCCATCATCGGCCCTTCAAAGGTCGACATGCCGTAGAACGCCAGCGATACCACGAGGAAGCGCAGGATCGGGTCAGTGCGCAATTTATGCCAGGCACCCGACAGGGTCATCATGCCGTTGATCATGCCGCCCCAGCTCGGGGCCAGCAGAATGATCGACATGGCCATGCCCAGGGACTGCGCCCAGTCCGGCAACGCGGTGTAGTGCAAGTGGTGCGGGCCGGCCCAGATGTACAGGGTGATCAGTGCCCAGAAGTGCACGATGGACAGGCGATAGGAGTAAATAGGACGTTCGGCCTGTTTCGGCACGAAGTAGTACATCATCCCCAGGAAACCGGTGGTGAGGAAAAACCCTACGGCGTTGTGGCCGTACCACCACTGGATCATCGCGTCCGTGGCCCCGGCGTAGGCCGAGTAGGACTTGAACAGGCTGACCGGCAACGAGGCGTGGTTGACGATGTGCAGCATCGCCGTCACCAGGATAAACGCCCCGTAGAACCAGTTGCCCACATAAATGTGCTTGGTCTTGCGCTTGACGATGGTCCCAAAGAACACCACGGCATAGGTCACCCACACAATGGCAAGCAAAATGGCGATGGGCCATTCCAGCTCGGCGTATTCCTTGGTGGTGGTGTACCCCAGTGGCAGGGTGACGATGGCGCCGACAATGACCGCTTGCCAACCCCAGAAGGTGAAGGCCGCGAGGCTGTCGGAGATCAGTCGCGTCTGGCAGGTTCGCTGCACGACATAGTAGGAGGTGGCAAACAATGCACATCCGCCGAAGGCGAAGATCACCAGGTTGGTGTGCAGCGGGCGCAGGCGGCCAAAGGTCGTCCATGGCAAACCGAAATTCAATTCCGGCCAAACCAGTTGCGAGGCGATGAACACCCCGAGCCCCATGCCAAGGATCCCCCAGACCACCGTCATGATGGCGAACTGGCGGACTACCTTATAGTTATAAGCAGTCGGACTGATTGCTGTGCTCATTCTAAGGTTCCACGGTTTAGGTTTTTTTATAGGTAAAATCGGCCGCAAGTATGTAGAAAGCGAGGGGCCATTGCAACGCAATGGCTGACCTGTATCAATACGTTCCACGCCAGATTCTGCGCCCTTTCCATGTTTGGTGTAGGGATAAAATCCGAAATGGAAAGCTGATCGAGTGGACAGGAAATTTAGCGGGCGCAACGGCTGCCGTCGCGTAGGCCGGGAATGGTCCACTGTGGGAACAAGCGTAGACCCGAAAGTGAGGAGGGGAAAGGTGTGCTTTGGAAGGGTGCGACACTTGGTCGCTCATGATGTGGCTCATTCAAAAGTGAGCATGAACCTGTGACGAGGGAGCAAGCTCCCTCGCCACAGGTAAGCGGAGCCTCCCCTGACCAGGGGAGGCAGTCAGATGTTATTGGGGCTGGCTTTCTGGCGTTGCACCATCAGCGTTGTGGGACAGGCTGTAAACATACGCGGCCAACAAGTGCACTTTATCGTTACCTTGCAGCGCTTCCTGCGCTGGCATCTGGCCTTGGCGGCCGTGGCGGATGGTTTGCTGCAACTGCGCAAGGCTGGTGCCGTAGATGTAACCGGCCGGTTTGGTCAGGTCGGGCGCGCCCATGGCTTCCATGCCGTGGCCTTGCGGACCGTGGCATGCGACACAGGTGGTGTTGAACGCCGCTTGGCCTGCGGCCAGGTCAGCGGTGCTGTCGGCAGGCAATGGCAGATTGGCCACGTCGTGGCGGACGTAGGCAGCGACGTTTTTCACGCCGTTGTCGCCGAGCATGTCACCCCAGGCCGGCATCGCCGCGTGGCGGCCGTTCAGGATGGTGGCCTTGATCGCTTCAGCCGAACCGCCCCAGCGCCAGATGTTGTCCGCCAGGTTTGGGAAACCAAACGCGCCCTTGGCATCCGAGCCGTGGCACACCGAGCAGTTGGAAGCGAACAGGCGACCGCCCATTTTCAGCGCTTGCGGGTCCTTCGCGACTTCTTCCAGCGGCATGGCCGAGAATTTGGCGAAGATCGGCCCGAACCTGGTGTCAGCCTTGGCCATCTCCTTGTCCCACTCCTTGGACGACGTCCAGCCGTCTTCATAGCCCGGCAACACGCCTTTCCAGTTGCCCAGGCCCGGGTAGAGGATCAGGTAGCCGACCGCAAACACCAGGGTGCCGGCGAACAGCATGAACCACCACTGGGGCAGCGGGTTGTCGTATTCCTCGATACCATCGAAGGCGTGGCCCATGGTCTGGTCGACGCTGCCCTTGGTCTCGCCCTTGCGGGTGCCGATCAAGAGCCAGGTCAGGCCGATCAGGCTGCCGAGGGTCAGTACGCAGATCCATGTACTCCAAAACAGGGTCATGGCCGAGTCCTCCTTATTGCAGGTTCTTCTTGAGCGTCGGATGGAGAAGGTTCATCGGCGAACGGCAACAGGCGCGCCTGCTCGAATTCCGCATTGCGCCGGTTGTTGAACACCCACAGCGACAGGCCGATAAAGGCGATGGCGACCACCAGCGTGCCGAGGCCGCGGATGGTGCCCGCATCGAATTCAAATCCCATGGTTCACCTCTTGCTCTTGATGGCAGTGCCGAGCACTTGCAGGTACGAAACCAGCGCGTCCATCTCGGTCTTGCCTTTGAGGCTGGCCACGGCGGCACTGATGTCGTCGTCGGTGTAGGGCACGCCGAGGGTGCGCATCACGTTCAACTTGGTCTCGGTGTGGCTGCTGTCGACCTGCGCGGTGACCAGCCACGGATAGGCCGGCATTTTCGACTCGGGCACCACGTTGCGCGGGTTGTACAAGTGCGCGCGGTGCCAGTCGTCCGAGTAGCGTGCGCCAACGCGCGCGAGGTCCGGCCCGGTGCGCTTGGAGCCCCACAGGAACGGGTGGTCCCACACACTTTCGCCGGCGACCGAGTAGTGGCCGTAGCGTTCGGTTTCGGCGCGGAACGGACGGATCATCTGCGAGTGGCACTGTACGCAGCCTTCGCGGATGTAGATGTCACGGCCTTCCAGTTGCAACGCGGTGTAGGGCTTCATGCCTTCAACCGGTTTGTTGGTCACGTCCTGGAAGAACAGCGGGACGATCTGGGTCAGGCCGCCGATGCTCACGGCCAGGACCATGAGCAGCATCAGCAGGCCGACGTTCTTTTCAATCGTTTCGTGTTTCATCACAGACTCCTCAGGCCATCTGCGCCGCAGCGGCAACTTCGGCAGGTTGCGCCGAACGCACGGTGCGCCAAGTGTTGTAAGCCATCAGGAACATGCCGCTGAGGAAGATCGCACCGCCCACCAACCGCACGATGAAGCCAGGGTGGCTGGCCACCAGGGTTTCGACGAAGGAGTAGGTCAAGGTGCCGTCTTCGTTGACCGCACGCCACATCAGGCCCTGGGCAATGCCGTTGACCCACATCGAGGCGATGTAGAGCACGGTGCCGATGGTGGCCAGCCAGAAGTGCGCGTTGATCAGACCAAGGCTGTACATCTGCTCGCGACCGAAGACTTTCGGGATCATGTGGTACAGCGCGCCAATGGAAATCATCGCTACCCAGCCAAGGGCGCCGGCGTGTACGTGGCCGATGGTCCAGTCGGTGTAGTGGGAGAGGGCGTTGACGGTCTTGATCGCCATCATCGGGCCTTCGAAGGTCGACATGCCGTAGAACGCCAGGGAGACGACGAGGAAGCGCAGGATCGGGTCGCTGCGCAACTTATGCCAGGCACCCGAGAGCGTCATCATGCCGTTGATCATGCCGCCCCAGCTCGGTGCCAGCAGCACCAGCGACATCACCATGCCCAGCGACTGTGCCCAGTCCGGCAGCGCGGTGTAGTGCAAGTGGTGCGGGCCGGCCCAGATGTACAGGGTGATCAGTGCCCAGAAGTGCACGATGGACAAACGATAGGAATACACCGGGCGCTCGGCCTGTTTCGGCACGAAGTAATACATCATGCCGAGGAAACCGGCGGTGAGGAAAAAGCCTACCGCGTTATGCCCATACCACCACTGCACCATGGCATCCGTCGCACCGCCGTAGAGGGAGTAGGACTTGGTCAGGCTAACCGGGATTTCCAGGTTGTTGACGATATGCAGGATGGCCACGGTGATGATGAACGCACCGAAGAACCAGTTGCCGACGTAGATATGCTTGGTGTTGCGCTTCATGATCGTGCCAAAGAACACGATGGCATACGCCACCCAGACAATGGTGATCAGGATGTCGATCGGCCATTCCAGTTCTGCGTATTCCTTGGAACTGGTGTAGCCCAGTGGCAAGGAGATGGCGGCCGAGAGAATGACAAGCTGCCAGCCCCAGAAGCAGAATGCGGCGATTTTCGGCGCGAACAGCTGCGTCTGGCAGGTACGTTGCACCGAGTAGAAGGAGCTGGCGAACAGCGCGCAGCCACCGAAGGCGAAGATCACCGCGTTGGTGTGCAACGGGCGCAGGCGGCCGAAGCTGGTCCAGGGCAAGTCGAAGTTGAGTGCAGGCCAAACCAATTGAGCCGCGAGAAAAACCCCGAGCCCCATGCCGACGATGCCCCACACCACCGTCATAATGGCGAATTGGCGGACCACCTTGTAGTTATAGGCGGTACTTAAAGTAGTGTTCATGGTTCCCCATCCACGGTTCAGCCCAAGCAGATGCGACACTTGGGTTGGAGTTATAGGCAGACTAAAAAGCGAGGCAAGCATGGGCAAAGAGCACAAGGCCAGTATTGACGGGGATCAATGGGTGCAGTGTGTGCGGGAACATGGGTGGCTGTGGGATGCGGCGTCGAGGACGACTTCAGCCGCTCCAGTCACGCTGATCCTGGCCCACGGCGCCGGTGCACCAATGGATTCCGGGTTTATGAACGACATGGCTGCACGCCTTGCCGGGCATGGCGTGAACGTGTTGCGCTTCGAGTTTGCGTACATGGCCCAGCGCCGGGTGGACGGGGGCAGGCGGCCACCGAACCCTGCGCCCAAACTGCTCGAAGCATGGCGCGAGGTGTATGCCGAGGTGCGACGTCATGTCGCTGGGAAACTGGCGATCGGCGGCAAGTCCATGGGCGGACGCATGGCCAGTTTGTTGGCCGATGAATTGGGCGCCGATGGGCTGGTGTGCCTGGGGTATCCGTTCTATGCGGTGGGCAAGCCGGAAAAACCACGGGTCGAGCACCTGGCTGGGTTGAAGGCGCCGACGTTGATTGTGCAGGGCGAGCGCGATGCGCTGGGCAATCGGGCGGCGGTGGAGGGGTACGACGTGTCGCCGAGCATCGAGGTGATGTGGCTGGTGGCGGGGGATCATGATTTGAAGCCGTTGAAGGCTTCGGGGTTTACGCATGAGCAGCATTTGGCGGCTGCGGCGGTGAAGGTGGCTGGGTTTATTGCTGGCCTGTAGGGCCCCATCGCAGCGGTGCGGCGACCCGACAAGCCAGTTCCCACATTTTGATGTGTGAATACACCCAAATGTGGGAGCTGGCTTGCCTGCGATAGCGGTCTACCGGTTGAAACGCTCCACCAGCGAATACTGAGTATTCGCGGTATGCGTCAGCTCTTCACTCAACTGCGCCGAGTTCAACGCCTGCTCCGACGTCTGGTCCGCCAACAGCGCAATCGTGCTGATATTACGGCTGATCTCTTCGGCCACGGAGCTTTGCTCTTCAGTGGCAGCAGCGATCTGGGTCGTCATGTCGGTGATATGTGCCACCGCTTCGCTGATGCCCACCAACGCCTGATCCGCTTCCATCACCCGCGCTACGCCTTCTTCGGCCTGGCGATGCCCGGCGTCCATGGTTTGCACAGCGGCAGCAGCGGTGTGCTGCAGCTTGGCGATCAGGGCATGGATCTGCCCGGTCGACTCGGCGGTACGCTGGGCCAGTTGACGGACTTCATCGGCAACGACGGCAAAGCCTCGACCCATCTCACCGGCACGCGCCGCTTCGATGGCTGCGTTCAAGGCCAGCAGGTTGGTCTGGTCAGCGATGCCTTTGATCACATCGACCACACCACCAATCTCATCGCTGTCCTTGGCCAATTGAGTGACGGTCACGCCCGTCTCCCCAACCGCCACCGACAGACGCTGAATCGCCTCGCGGGTTTCCCCGGCAATGTCGCGACCGCGACCGGTCAGGCGGTTAGCCTCTTGGGTCGCATCGGCGGTGCGCTGCACATGGCTGGCGACCTCCTGAGTCGTCGCCGCCATCTGGTTGACCGCCGTAGCCACCTGCTCGGTTTCTACACGCTGGCGTTCCAGGCCGCTGGAGCTGTTATGCGCCAGGGTGTTGGACTGCGCCGCCTGGGCGTTCAGGTGCTCTGCAGTGTCCTGCAAGCGCGTCAGACAGGTCTTCAGGCGCGCCTCCTGGCTGAGGATCGACATCTCCAGGCGCGCCTGGGCGCCACGGCTGTCGGTGTACATCTGCGCGATCAACGGGTCGGACGTGGTCTGCTCGGCCAGGCGCAGCAAACGCTTGAGGCCACGCTGTTGCCAACTCAAGCCCAGCAGGCCCAACGGCACCGACAACCCCGCCGCCAGGGCAAAGCCCCAGTGGGAGTTGAGTGACGCGCCGATCATGAAGCTCAGTTGGCTCACTAGGATAAACGGCAGCCAGTCCTGCAACACCGGCAGCCATTTGTCCCGCCGGGGGATCGCTGACTTGCCCTGGTTGATGCGGTGATAAAGTGCTTCGGCCCGGCGGATCTGCTCAGAGGTGGGCTTGATGCGCACCGATTCGTAGCCGACCACCTGGTTGCCGTCGAAGACTGGCGTCACATAGGCGTTAACCCAGTAGTGATCACCGGTCTTGCAGCGATTCTTTACGATGCCCATCCATGGCAAGCCTTGTTTGAGCGTCGACCACATGTGCGCGAACACCGCCGCCGGAACATCCGGGTGACGCACCAGGTTGTGCGGGGCACGGACCAGTTCTTCGTGGGTGTACCCACTGATTTCGACAAATGCGTCGTTGCAGTAGGTGATCACGCCCTTGGCATCTGTGGTGGAGATCAACCGTTGCTGAGCGGGGAAGGTACGTTCGCGCTGGGTAACGGGTTGGTTATTACGCATGGTTGTTCAATCCGCAAGGCTTTCAAGGGTTGTCGGCAGGAATGGCGGTTTATTTAACTTATTTTTGCAACAATCAACCGGCCACCGCCTCGCGTCACTGTTCTGTAAGTGTTGCGGTCTCGAGAATGTCGAACGCCATGCGCTGCTGGATCGTGCTTCGCGAATACGCCCTTAAAAATGCCTCGCGGTCAGTAGCACTGAGCCTAAGGCGGGCAAGTGCGGCAACCGCTGCGTCCGGGTTTCCGGGGGCAAACACGCAAGCATTGGGAATATGATTGAGTGTGAACGCCTTTGAATAACCCTCCAGTCCCGCGAGTATTGGCTTTCCGGTAGCTGCATATTCAAACAGTTTGGAGGGAATGACTTTCAAGAATGCCTTGAAGTCATTGAGGTGCAAAAAAAGCACATCGGCTTGCTGATAGTAATGAATCAGTTTGTGTCGGGGCATGGGCGCAATAAGCTCGACATTCTTTACATGTCCCTCGATCAGTGCTTCGCGCAGTTTTTTCATCGTACTGCCATCGCCAATCACGTAGAAACGGGCTGTGTTTGCGAGCCGTTCGGCCAGTGATGGCAGTATTTTATCCAAGCCTTGGCCGATGCCGATATTGCCTGCGTAAACAATCTTCAGTGGGCGTGTTGGTTCGTTAGGCGTGTCTGGATAGAACGGGGTTTCAAGAAAGAGATCGTCCACACCGTGGGTGAAAGTTGAAAAGCGCTTGTGTGGATAACGAGCCGAGAAGTAACTCAGAAACCCGGGTGATATCAGGTTTACCCGCGTTGCGCGATCGAGGGTGAATTGTTCAACGCGGGAAAATACTCGCGCCAGGAGTTTGCCCAGGACGCCGGGGAAAAGTTCGGGCAGTATGTCGACAAAGATGTCTCGGATATCCAGATAGAGCGGTGCCTTTTTTTGGCGCGCAATAGCGGCGCCCAGTGTGGCCGTCATCAGCCGGGAAGAAGTGGTCACAATCACGTCGTACTGCTTGCCTTTTACCGCTCGAAGTACGCCGCAGGCATAGTTGGCAAATCCCCAGGCCTGGCCCCAAACGCTGAATCCGTGCGTGGGCAGGTCTATGCGGGTGATAGACAGCCTTGGCTGATGTGCGGTGTGATCCCAGGAGAAAGTATAAGAAGGGTAGCGGTTCGGCTGAGTGGTCAGCACGTCGATCTCTATCTCATCGTTACCGTAGGTGAGCAAGCCATTGACCAGCGCCTCGACGCGAAAGGCCGACAGGTCGGGCGGAAAGTAATAGCTCAATAAAAGAATGCGCACTGTCATATGCACCTCTCAGTCTTACCCGTCAGTACGCGTTCATACAGTGTTAGCAAATTGCTTTCTTGCTGCTCCCAACTTAGAGACGAGGCGGCATTTTTCGCGTTTTGGGCCAGTGTCTGACGTAACAACGGTTCATCGATCAACCGCTGTAATTCCCGGTGCAGTGATTGATCCGAGCCTGCCGTCACCAACAACCCCACCGCGTGGGACCGGACAATTTTGCGAATCTCCGGAAACGCCGTCGCGACCACGGGCAGCCCGGCGATGATGTATTCGAACAGCTTATTCGAGTCGGTGGTGAAGTGGTTCAGGCAGGTATTTTCTATAGGCTGCACACCGATATCGGCTGACGCGGTATAGCCGGGCAAATCCGCTAATGAAACGGTCGGAATAAAGTGCACTCGCTCTGTCAAGCCAAGCGCCTCGCTCAACATCTTCAGGGGGGTCGTAAGCCTGCCGCCCCCAATCAATACGAAGTAAGCGCGTTGCAATGTGACTGCGACGCGTAACAAACGCTCCAGGCCGCGCCCCTGTTGAAGGCCGCCCTGATAGAGAACGATGGGCCAGGGCCGTTTCAAACCCAGCTCATGGCGAATCCTCTGGCTCTGTGGACTGGCGATCAGGCACGGACGATTTTGCAGCACCAGAGGACGGGTTATTCCGTATGCCCTGGCAAAGAACTTAGCCCTGCTTTGTGTGGTGGTAATGGTGCCCTCAGCCCTGGGCATCAAGGCTTTTTCGATACAGGCAACCCACTTGCGAAAGCGCGCATACCCCTCGCGGCTGGTACTGAGTTCATGGGCGTCGTACACCAGCCTCGCTCCGCTGAGCCGGGCGGCCAGCCATGCAGTGGGCAGCGTATTAACATCATGGGCATGCACAACGGCGGCGCGATGCAGAGCGATCCGCACCAATAGCCCTGCATGCACCCAAAGTCGTGAAAGGATGCGTCGCAGCGGCATCGACTGTTCTGTCGGCGGTGAGCCGGTCGAAGCGCAAGATCCAGCACTTGCGGGTCGCCATCTCAGGCTGCGCGCCACGCGTATCACACGGATGCCATCCGCCAGTACTTCCCTGCGCTGCGTTACACCTGGTGTATGCAATGCGAACACTGTCACTTGATAACCGGCCGCTTGGAGTGTCCGGGCTTGTTTCAATACGCGGGCGTCATTGCGGAACTCATTCCAGACGATCATGGCGATAGGGGGCACGGGGGAATTCCTGTTTATTTCGACGGTGTTCAGTGAATCGGGTGGGTGGCAAGAAACATCCGATTGATGTTCAGCGAGTGACTGCTCAGGTAAAGAACGTCCTGTGTGAGGACCTTCAACCTGCTGAAGCTTTGACGGAGGAGAATCAGCGCGATGAGCGCGATGTAAACGTGGGGAGGCGTCAGACAAAGAAAGTCGACAATGATGAAGGCGAATGTCACCAGGAAACCTGTGGCGTGGAATGTGTCGGCTACTGTGAGAGGGTGGCGGGACAGCATCGAATGCACGCGTTGACTACGGTTGTTCAAACCAATCAGCACAGCCGCTGCGGTTGCATAGTAGAGAAGGCTGGCGGCCAGGAGTGACGGGTAAAGGTAGAGCAATGCCATGAAAACGGTCAGGGCGAACACGGCATCGGATAAGCCCCGTGTGAATCTGGAAAACGCTCTGGCAGCCAGGGGTAATTGAGTGTTGAGCAGTGTTGGTTCTGCGCAGCGTTTTATCAGAGCACGTGCGCCGTTTCTTGAGTAACGGGAAGCCATAAAACCGGCCCCTAGGTAAAAAACGTAGAGGATCACCGTCAACAGGCCTAACCCGATGATCAGGGTGATTTTATTAAGGTCTTTCAGCACCGGCGGAAAATACGCAGGAACCGTCTCTGATCCGAGCAGAATGACAATCTTGATCGGCAGGAAATGGGTCGTTATCAACAACATCTGTGCGCAAAAATGCGCAGCATGAGCCATCAACATTGCGCGTGGAGCGATGTTCATGAAGTTACGGCCCAAGTGTACGCACCAGATGAGTGTCGACAGGACACTGTGTTGCAAGGCCCTAATTTCTTGGCTCACCGTGGGGTTCTCGTATAAGGCTTATTTCTGATGCGGTGATCAAGTGCACATCGCTTTGCATCAGCACTCGCTGCCTGGCGTTCAAGGACTTTTCCCTGAAAATTCCCGGGTTTAAAAACAGCGTTTCTATCGCGTCGCTGATCCCGTTAGAACTCTCGGGATCAGCTAAAAAACCGCAGGCGTCATCAACAAACTCAGGGATTGCTCCGACCCGATTGGTAATAGGGACCAGGCCTGAGGCCATCGCTTCATCGCGAGAAACGCCTTGAGTGTCCATTCGGCTAGGGCACAGAAATACGCCGTAGTGTTTATGCAGGTCAGCGATCTGTGATTGTTTCAAGTAACCTTTTTCGATCCGCACGTTCGGGTACTTGCGCAGCGGCGCAAGTGTTTCTTCAAACAACGGCCCATCGCCCATCATCAGGAACTCAAGCTCGTTGAAAAATGGCTTTGTCTCCAGCAGTTGAATGGCTTTGACGCTCAGGTCATTGGCGTAAGTGCGTGATACATAGGGGCGGATCGACAGGATTTTTTTGCGCTGTTCAAGCGCTTTCTCCGCGTGAGAAAACAGTCGGGTATCAATGGGGTTGTGGATGATTCGGTGTTGGTTCTGAGGCAACCGGAACCCTAGGTCTTCCATTGCTTGCTCGGCGAACTGCCGCGACACGAATACCAATTGCAGATTGGGTGGCATGGGCTGCAGCACGCTGCGCCAGAAAGCCATGCGTCTTTCGCTGTCGAGCTTGCCCAGCTGCAACTGCTCTTGATCACCGTAGTTGTAAGCCCGGCGCCACCAGGGTTGGATCTCCGCGCCGTGCACCCAGACAATCACTCGAAGGCGAGGCAGGTAGGGGCGCACTACTTCCCACATCTGCTGGTCCAGAAAGTGCACCAGCACCGATATGTAGTGTCCGGCGTCAAGCATGCTCTTCAAGGCGCTTGCAGGCCCGGTCACTACGTCAACATTGTCAAATTCGTGATAACTGATCGGTTCGTTGGGTCGCAACCGAAAGACGTCTATGGGCAGGCCCTGTTCCTGATAGGCCGCGACACGGGTATGAATAAAACCATTTCGATACAGGTCGCCATAGGCCGGGTAGTGGTTGGTCAGCAGCAGATGCTTAGCCTTCGCGAGGACGGTAAAGGGTTGAATGTCGCAATGGCCTTGAACCAGCGCCTTGATCGTCGAGCTGCCGCTGCCGTAGGCGCGCAGGCCTAGACGCAAGGAAGCCGTCTCTGGCGGTACATCCCAGGCCTGACTCCGATTAGCCAGTTGCATGACATGGCTGATCCGTTGTTCCTGCGCATCCAGAAACAGTACAACCAGTTGCAGGTTCAAGCCCGGCGTGGCATCGAGCATCAATCTCAATGTGCCTTCGGTCCCCTCCAGTTGCGCAACACTTAAGGTCTGCCTGGCGTAGTGGTATTCGTGTTTTCCGTCTGCGAGAGAGGAGTGGATATGCCAGGTTTTGCCTTCTACCTGGGCTTGCAAATGCTTACTGCGCAGTGGTTCGAACAGTTTTGCCAGGTCCTGGCCGCTGGTCTGCGGGCAGGAGCTACTTGCGTTCAGTGGCGGGATTGCTTCACTGCTGCGCTGAAGCTGATCGAGGCTGATACCGGTATTCAAATCAAGGTCGTTTACCACGTCGATAACATGCTGTAGACCGCTGCCTACGGCGTTTTCGCAGTAGTTGAAGGCGTCAATCGCAAGGGAGCCAGGGTGCGTGTAGGTGAGCCCTGGCAGGCTTTCCAGCCAGTCACGGGCGCGCTGTTGCGCCACTGCCGTCGTCCTGATCATGGCTCGGCGTGCTGCTATACCGAGCGTGCAGCGGTATTCCTGGCCCGGATTTATCAGGTGTATGCCTTGTTTGTCCGCGACATGATGAGCCATCTTGCCGATCACATGCGCCTTGCTGTAACGCGTGGCCAATGCCAGGTCGAGCAGGTAGTGAGGGCCGTAGTAGTCCGCCGCAATCATCGCGCCAAACCACTCTGCGCCGTTTGCCAGGTCGGCCAGGGTAAGGTTATCCAGCTGGCTGCGCTCAATCAGGTGTAAGCGGGAATCCACGCTGGCGGGCTGCCTTGTTGTCGAATCGTTTACCACGACATGCAGGTTGACGTGGGGGTAGCGCTGGCGTTGCAGATGCTCCTTGAGTGCCTGCAGCTGAACGTCATTGCGCGCCTCGGCGACGAGGCAAATTGTTGGCAGAGGCACGTCATCCACACGACCTGTGACTTTGCTCATCACATACCGCAAACGATGGGCATAGGTGTGCTCCTGCATCACTTTGCGCAGGCCGGCCAACCGCTGCCTGGCGTGCTCAGCGGGAGTGTTGAGGCGACGTAATGCTTCCTGACTGCTGTCGCTGCAAATGACCAGATCACCCATCAGTACACGCAGGCCGCGAGAAAAGTTGCTGACGGTAAGGGTGTTGGACCCCAGTAATTCAAAGATGCGGCGGGCGAACATGGATTGCGACTGTTTGATCGAGTTGAGATTCATCGCATAGCGGTAACCCTTATAAGCCAGGTCCATTTGCGCCGCGTTCAACGTGCCAGCAATGTGGCCCCGATACCGGGTCGGAAACTGATAGTTGGGCTCTGTCGTGCCGAAGTTACGATCGTAGATCTCAAGGGGACGCAAGCCAGGCAGGTCGTTGATAAAGTGTTCCAGATCGCGGGTCCGCTCGGTGTATCGGGTGTAGTAGGCGCCGGCGAAGCAGAACGCATCCTTGCGTTCATACAGTTCGAGCGGATTGTGTATGGCCGGTTGGCAGGCGAAGGGCAGCAGGTAGACACGCTCATGCCCCAACGCACTTTTATAGCGTTGAATACAGTCGATATCCGTGGTGAACACCAGGTCAAACTGCTTGGCGGTGCCCAGGAACGTCTCAAAGTGCACCGGGTCTTCTTTGTTCCAGAACACCGTTGGCACTTTGTGTTCCCGGCACCAGTGCAAGATCCCGCGCAGTTCTACGCTGTTCTGGGCGATCTTGTTCTGCCAGCGGTCCTCCTTGCCGCGCCATGCGGATTCGATGAACAGCAGGTCCGGTTTAAACGCTTGCAGCTCGGCCAGGCCCTGCTCTGGCGTCAGTTGCAACAGCTCGCTTTCATACCGGTAGGCCTCATGGGAAAAGGTATCTAGCACGCAGGCAATTCTGAAGGGCTTGGCCGTGTCATGAGGGGCGAGCATCAGTTGGCTGCGCACATAGGCTGCATCCGGCAATGGCGTGGGGGCCGGTGCTGCAAGGAAAGCGGCGGTGTCAGGTGACGTTGTTGGGAGAGCGTCACGGTCTGCGAATGACGTGGGGGCTTGGCCTTTGCGACGCGCGCAGGCGTGCTGGTACAGCTTGAATAACGCCACTGGCAAACGCAGGCACTCGCGCAGCGAGCCCACCGCCATACGCAGTTGATAACCCAACTGATAGGTCGTGCTGGCCCGCGTCTTGATCAAGCGATTTTCCAGCAGATGGCATCTGGCATCCGCGCGTTGCAGGCTGGCGGTCAGGGCCTCCATTTGCTGGGTGGAGAGCCTAAGCGTGTTCTTGAGTCGGTCAATGTGTTCAGTGGTTCCACGGTATTTCTGATTCACCTGCGCCCGGTGTTGGCGACTGGCGGCTACCTGGCGAAGCAGGCTTCGCTCGACTGACTCGAACGCAGTTTCGAGCTGGCGGATGTGGTCAAGCTCCAGTGCGCTCTTCCCCGGCTCGGCCTTGATGGCGACCATTCCCACCCACTTGCCCAGTATTTCAATCCGGACGACGTGCAGGTGCGAACTCAATAACCGAAACGGCTCCAGCAGGTAGAACGTGTGCTTGTGGTCGATAAAATCATTCACCCCGAATGGCACGGTGATGATCAATCGGCCATGCGGTTTGAGCATCGACGCTGCTTTCTCGACGAAGGTGGCGGGATGGATGAGGTGTTCAAGCACTTCACTGATCACGATGCTGTCAGGTTCGACACGCTCGGTACCCAGCGACAGAAAGTCTGCGTTCAAGTAACAAATATTCTGCTGCACGTGGTCGGGTTCCGCTCGCAGATAGTCGCCGGCCTGTTTGATTGCCTGGGGGCTGCTGTCCACGCCCGTGACCACATGCCCTTCACGGGCGAGCAATACAGGAATGATGCCCTGAGAGCAGCCTACGTCGAGGACTGTCTTGCCGGTGACTTGGGCGCAGATCCAATGGATCCGCGCGCGCGTCTCCTGCATGAAGTGCTCACCCAGCTTGCCGTAGTAGGCTTCCATGACGCGATCGTGGGTATCGGCCAGTGGCCGTGGGGCATTCATCGTCAGTTCGCCAATACGCCGGCGGCATCAATCACCACCTCGTTGGTGTGTTGCGCAGGCAGTGACCTGAACTCGCGATGCCCGACCAGCAACACATGGATATGCGCGGTGTCCCAGGCACAGGCCGTATCGGTCAATGTATGGCTGCGCAGATCGGCGGGAAGCGTATGAATATTCGGCTCGACCAGCAGCAACGTGACCCCCAACTCCTTGGCCAACTGCCGGGCGATGCCAAGTGCGGGGCTTTCGCGCAGGTCATCGATGTCTGCCTTGAACGCCAAGCCATAGCAGGCAATTCGCACGTCGTGCGCGCTAAGCCCCGGGTGCTTGAATAGAAGATCCGCCACCGCCAGATTGACCTGCTGGATGACCCATTGTGGCTTGCTGTCGTTAACCAGGCGCGCAGTGTGGATTAACCGCGCCAGTTCGGGCGTTTTACTGACGATGAACCAAGGATCGACCGCGATACAGTGCCCGCCGACGCCAGGCCCTGGCTGCAGGATATTCACGCGTGGATGGTGGTTCGCCAGGCGTATCAGCTCCCATGAGTCTATCTCCAACTGCGCGCAGAGCATCGAGAGTTCGTTGGCGAAGGCGATATTGACGTCGCGAAAACTGTTTTCGGTCAGCTTGCACATCTCGGCGGTGCGTGTGCCGGTGACAATGCACTGGCCTTCGACACACTCTTGGTACAGCCGTACTGCTGTGCTTGAGCAGGCAGGGGTCATGCCGCCGATGATTCGGTCATTGGAGACCAGTTCTCGCAAGATATGACCCGGCAGCACACGTTCCGGGCAGTGAGCGATACGAATATCACTGGCTTCCCCATGGGTTGGGGGAAAGGTCAGGTCCGGGCGGGCATTGGCCAGCCACTGAGCCATGAGTTCGGTGGTGCCGACCGGAGATGTCGACTCCAGGATAACGAGGTCGTTCTTTTTCAACACAGGCGCAATGGCGCGGCTGGCCGCTTCGATACAGCTCAGGTCTGGCTCACGGTTTTCCAGGAATGGCGTCGGCACGGCAATCAAGAAGGCGTCCGCTGGTTCTGGCTGGGTTGTCGCACGCAGATAGCCTTGGCTGACCGCTGAGTGGACCAACGCGTCCAGCTCTGGCTCAACGATATGCACTTGGCCAAGATTGACGAGGTCCACAACGTGCTGGTTTATGTCGACGCCAATGACTTGCCGTTGAGGTGAGGAAAACAGCGCAGCGGTGGGCAGGCCGATGTAACCCAGGCCCACGACGCATAACGTTGGAAGGCTCATGCCGCCACCTCGTTTTCGTGCCAGGTTGCGATAAGCACTTCGCGGATGCGTCCGCAAGCGTTGCCGTCACCGTAGGGGTTGTGGGCGTTGCTCATCGCTCGATAGGCGGCTTCATTGCTGAGCAACTCTTTAAGGTGATGAGTTATGGTCGCGATCTCGGTGCCCACCAGCCGGACCGTCCCGGCGTCGACTGCTTCGGTACGTTCCGTTGTGTCGCGCGTTACCAGCACCGGCTTGCCGAGCGCAGGCGCTTCCTCCTGGATACCGCCCGAATCCGTGAGAATCACGTACGCGCGGGTCATCAAGTAGACAAACGGCAGGTAGTCCTGTGGCCCGATCAGATGCACATTCTTGATGCCTGCCAGCCGGCGTTTTACGGGTTCTTGCACTTTGGGGTTCAGGTGCACAGGGTAAACAAAGGCCACGGTTGGGAAGCTCGCGGCGGTTTCTGCCAACGCCTCGCATATACGCTCAAGACCGTCGCCAAGGTTTTCTCGGCGATGCCCCGTCACCAGGACCATGCGCTGACCTGGGGACAGGAAGGAAAATTGCTGGTCAAGTCGGCTGCGCAGTGGCGATGTAGCCGAGCGCAGTTTCTCGACAACACTGAGCAGCGCATCGATCACTGTGTTGCCCGTGACATGAATACGCTCGGCGAGGACGCCCTCATTCAGCAGGTTCTGCCGGGAGGTTTGAGTGGGCGCAAAATGCATCGATGCGAGGCTGCCCGTGAGGCGTCGGTTGCCTTCCTCTGGCCACGGTGAGTAAAGGTTGTGCGTACGCAGCCCGGCTTCGATATGCGCCACGGGGATTTGCTGGTAATAAGCCGCCAGGCTTGCAGCAAAAGTGGTCGCCGTATCGCCATGCACAAGGATCACATCCGGTTTGAAGTCTTCCAGTACCGATTGCAGCCCTTGAATGATCGCGGTGGTTACATGGGTCAGGCTCTGATCGACGGTCATGATGTTCAGGTCGTAGTCAGGCACCAGTCCAAACAGTTCAAGCACTTGGTCCAACATCTCGCGGTGTTGCGCTGTGACACAGACTTTCGAGTGGAAACGATCGTCGTTCGCGAGGTTGATAACCATCGGTGCCATTTTGATGGCTTCGGGGCGAGTGCCGAATATGCACAGTGTCTTGAGAGGCATGGGGATGGCTTCTTGTTTAGCGGATGAATAAACGCTGAGCCTGAAACGCGGGTGCACAGCTGCCTTCAACGCAGTGCCAGGCTTTTGAGCACGTGGTAACTGGGTTGTGTGGATTGGGTTGGGTACGAAACGAAGGGTTGATTTTGCCTAAAGTGGGCGTGGCCGACTACTGACCGTTCGGCTAGTTACGGCATGTTACCGGTCGCGTGAGAACTCAAAAGCCGCCCTTGAGGCGGCCTTTGTGTCACGTAAAACGGGTCGGGTCAGCCTGCCAGCATCGGGTAGGTAAACAACCCGAAGTGAAGCAGGTTCAAACCAAAGTGTGTGGCTATTGCCGCGCCCAGGCCGCCGAAGCGATAAGCCAGGCCATATCCCGCCCCGGCAATGCTGGCCAGCAGCACCCAGTGCCAGCCCGCGCCGACATGCACCAGGCCAAACAGCAGCGAGGCCAGCAGCAGTGCGAGGTTTTCGCCATAAGGCAGAGGGTTGAAGCGCTGGCTCAAGCCGCCCTGGACATAGCCACGGAACAGGGCTTCTTCTACCAGGGTCACTAACAGCAGGTTATTGAGCACCCACAGCCATGCCGGTTCCGGCCATTTCGGCGCCCAACTGATCATCCCCAGCAAGGCTGCACCCCCCAAGGCGGCGATGGCGGTGAGGGTCAGGGCCAGGGCGGTCACGCAGATCGACAAGCGCAACGAGCGCCGCGCCACGATCCAAGGGCAGGCCAGCAACAGCCAGAAGCCAATCAGCGGTTTGTCCTGGTTCAGGTACATCGAGAACGGCACGGCGTCGGCGGTGAAACGTTGCGCAGCAATACCACGCCCGTTGTAGAAACCCGGCAGCCAGTGCATCGCCAGGCCCAGGGCCAATACGATAAACAGCCCGTGGCCCAGGAAGCGCGCCCAAGGCGTGCGTTGCTGGCGTACGGCATAGCCGGCGATCAGCAGCAGGGCGACGGACACACCCGCCAGCACCCCCAGTTGCCCGTAGATCAAGGCCACTAGGTAGCCGATGGAAAGAAGCGCCAGGTACAGCCAGGGCAATGGGAGCATGGGGAATCCTTGGAAAAATCTGGGCGGCATTATAGCGACCGGACCGCCAAGGCCCGCATGAAAACGCCTCCACGCACTGCGCGTGGGTGAAGTGATTGCCAACCCTGGTAACGACTGGTTATAGTCCGGGCCTCTTCATCCCTTCACACAAGATCAGCCCATGCCAGCTTTCCAGCGCATAGCGGTAGTCGATTCAGCGTCCAACGCTGCAGTCGTGCCGTGCGGGAACCAGCAGCCTGCGCAGATCAGTCACTACCCCCCACCTGTCAGTCGCACGCCGGTGTACGCAGTCGTATCACCGCCGGGTGTTGGCCTTTCGGGCTGATCAGCTGATTGCTGTTCCCGTCTGCCCGCCTGAAAAAAACCTACTGAGTTTCAGCAACTGCTGAATCGGCTTTTTTTGCCTGATGACAGGTGGTATCCATGTCTGTTTTTTCGAAACAATCCGTGGCCGCGGCGGCCTCGACGAGCCTGTTTGTCTTGCTGTGGAGCAGCGGGGCGATTTTCTCCAAATTGGGCTTGGCCCATGCTTCACCCTTCGCATTTCTGTTGATCCGCTTTGCCATTGCCCTGGCGGGGTTGGTGATTCTGGTGCCGATCCTCAAGCTGAAATTGCCACGCCCCGGCAAACCCATGGTGTATGCGGCGGCGACCGGCCTGGTGTTGCTGGGGGCCTACCAGATTTTTTATGTGCTGGCCCTGGACCTGAAAGTCACTCCCGGCATGATGGCAACCATCATGGGCGTGCAGCCGATCCTGACGGTGGTGCTGATGGAACGTCAGCGCTCGTGGCGCCGGCTGTTCGGCCTGGGGCTGGGGTTGGCGGGGCTGATCATGGTGGTTTACCAGGGCATCGGGTTGTCCGGCATGTCCCTGGCCGGGATGCTGTTCGGGCTACTGGCCCTGGCAAGCATGACCTTCGGCTCGATCATGCAAAAGCGTATCACCGACAACCCCTTGGGCACGCTGCCGGTGCAGTACCTGGCGGGGCTGCTGCTGTGTTCGGTGGTGGTGCCGTTCCAGCCGTTCCACTTTGAGCACAACAGCGGGTTTTACCTGCCGGTGTTGTGGATGGCGCTGGTGGTGTCGGTGCTGGCAACGCTGTTGCTGTACCGCCTGATCGCCCGGGGCAACCTGGTGAATGTCACCAGTCTGTTTTACCTGGTGCCGGCGGTGACGGCGGTAATGGACTACCTGATCTTTGGCAACACGCTCGCTGTGCTGAGCCTGGTGGGGATGGGGTTGATCATCATCGGGTTGATGTTCGTCTTCCGTAAAAACTGATCCAATCAAACGGTGAGCGAAAGGCTTCGCTCACCGTTTTTTCGGGCGCAACACCAACCACAACGCTCCGGCAATCAGCACCCCGCCATACACGTGCGCCATGGACAATGGCTCATCCAGCAACAACGCACCCCACAGCACGCCGAACGGCGGGATCATGAAGGTCACGGTCATCGACCTCACCGGCCCAATGGACGTCAGCAGGCGGAAGTACAGGATGTAGGCAAACGCCGTGCACACCAGCCCCAATCCCAACAGTGACAACCACACCTGCCAACCCCCCCAACTCGCTGGAGGCTGGCTGATCGCGCTGTAGGCGAACAACGGCAGCAGGAACAACGTCGCGCCAAGCATGCTGCCCAGGGCCGACAGGCGACTGTCCAAGCCGCCGCGCTGATCCAGCCAGCGCCGTGCCAGGAACCCGGCAAAGCCGTAACAGGTGGTTGCCAGCAAACAGGCCAGCGCGCCCATCAATAATTCCAAGTCAAACGCCACCGGCCCCGCGCGGGTCAGCACACCCACGCCCAACAAGCCGAGAAATACCCCAGCGACTTTCGAGGGCGTCAGGCGTTCGCTGAAAAACAGCCCGCCAATCAGCACGCCCATCAACGGCGTGGTGGCATTGAAGATCGCCGAGTAACCCGCTGGCAGCACCTGGGCGGCCACCGAATACATAGTTGCCGGAATCCCGGAGTTGATCACCCCCAATAGCAATACAGTCTTGAACTTGCCCTGGAAATCCCAGCTCACGCGCATCATTGCCAGGATCACCAGCAACCCGGCGGCGGCAATCGACACGCGGAAAAACGCAGTCGGCACCGTGCCGATTTCCGGCGCAATAATGCGCATGAACAGGAAACTCGCGCCCCAGATGGCAGCGAGCCCCAGCAGGTAAAGGGTGTCGACAGGTCTCACGGATCACTCCCACATAAATAGGCGGCGAGTGTTGCATGACATTTCTAATGATTACAGAACAAACCGCGTCACCATCCCATTCAGGTCCACCGCTAAACGCGACAGTTCCTGGCTGGCCGCCAAAGTTTGAGTGGCGCCAGCGGCGGTCTGGGTGGACAGGTCGCGAATATTCACCAGGCTGCGGTCCACATCACGTGCCACCAGCGCCTGTTGCTCGGCGGCGCTGGCGATCACCAGGTTGCGCTGGCTGATCTGCGAGATGGCCGCGGTGATTTTCTCCAAGGCGCTGCCAGCGCTGTTGGCCCGTTGCAAGGTTTGGCCGGCGTGCTCGGCGCTGCTGTTCAGGGCGTCGACGGTGTCCTGGGTGCCTTGCTGGATACCGGTGATCATCTGTTCGATTTCTTCGGTGGAGTCCTGGGTGCGTTGCGCCAGGGAGCGTACTTCGTCGGCGACTACCGCAAACCCACGCCCGGCCTCGCCCGCACCCGCCGCCTCAATGGCGGCGTTGAGTGCCAGCAGGTTGGTTTGCGCGGCGATGCCACGGATCACTTCCAGCACCTTGCTGATGTCCTGCGCTTGCACCGCCAGGCCTTCGGCCTTGTTCGAGGCGCCGAGCACTTCGTCCACCAGGTTCTGGATCGAGCGGATGGTTTCGCTGATCTGGTAGTGGCCGTGCTTGCTGTCTTCGTCCGAGGCCTGAGACGCCTCGGCGCTGGACACGGCATTGCCTGCCACTTCGTCCACGGCGGCGCTCATTTCGGTCACGGCGGTGGCGGCCTGTTCGATCTCATCGTTCTGTGCTTGCAGGCCACGGGTGCTTTGTTCCATCACCGAACTCATCTCTTCGGCTGCCGACGCCAGCTGTTGCGCCGATTCGCTGATGCCGCGGATAGTGCCTTGCAATTGCAACTGCATGGTGGCGAGGGCGGTGAGCAATTGAGCCGGTTCGTCGTTACCGCTGTCGGCGATTGGCTGGCTCAAGTCCCCGCCGGCGATGGTGCGGGCCACGATCAGCGCCTGGCCGAGCGGGGCGGTGATGCTGCGCGTCAGCAGCCAGGCCAGCAGCAAGGTGGCGATGAGTGCGAACACGATGATCAAACCGACAATCCACTGCGCGCTGGAGTACGTCTGCGCGGCGGCGTTCGCTGCGGCTTCCACGCCGTTCTGGCTGAAGCTGATCATGTCCTCCAGATTCTTGTTGAGGACCACACCCTGTGGCGCGAGGCGGCTGTTGAGCAGGTCGAAGGCCTCTTGTTGCAGATCCTTGTCCACCAGGGCAACGATCTGCCCGACCAGGCTCAGGTAGGCGTGCACGTTCACTTCGAGCTGCTTGAGCAACTCGCGTTCCTCGTCGTCGCTGAGCAGGGTTTTATGATGGTCGAGCAGGGTTTGCAGTTCGACGCGCTGGCGAGTGATCAGAACTTTGCTATTGTCGCGGATCCGCGATTCGTCGGTGGTCGCCAAGCGCAAGGCCTCCAGGCGGATACTGGCGACAATGGCCGCGCTGTCGTGGATATTCTCGATGCTTGGCATCCACGATTCTTCAATGATCAGTGCGCTTTGCCGCAGCTTGGCCATCTGGCCCAGGCCAAACATCCCGACGATCACCAGCAAGCTGGCCAAAACCGCAAAACTCAGACTGGCACGCAGACCGATCTTTATGTTCCTCAATGACATCTCAGTGCTCCTTGGGCGATTAGATCCTGCTCCCGGATCGGTCTTAGGACCTTGTTAGGGAGGGAGAGGGCGCGCTGTATATCAAAGTGCCATCACTGTAGTAATCAGGGTTTCCCTTAGTTGGATCCAATGCCCTCGGTGGTTCACCCAGACCCGTGCGCAAAACGATGTTGCAGGCTCAGGCTGACAAGGCCCGCCGTTTCAAGCGTGCAGATAAAACGCAGTGCGACTAAACGGTGCGTTTATTGACCGATTGGTCGAATTAAAAAATTGAAAATAAATGGACGAAATGAACGAAGGTGTACGAGGCATTCCCAAAATGACCCTTCTCCTGCACTCGTACACTGGCTAAGCTCAGGGCTTCCAGATGCCCATAGAGGTTTCCCGCATGTCGCAGTTCGCCCTCGCTGTCGCCCAGATGATCCTCGATGGCTTCGACGACTACCGCGAGCACTTCCGCCATATCACCGATGGCGCCCGCGAGCGTTTTGAAAAGGCTCAGTGGCAGCAGGGGCAGGCGGCGTCGGCGGCGCGGATCAACCTCTATGAAGACAAGGTCAGTGAAGTGACCGCACGCCTGCGCGAGCACTTCGATGAGGCCGCCTTGCTCGACATTAATCTGTGGCCCGTGGTGAAAAGCGCCTACATCGGCCTGATCGACCTGCGTTTTGACGATGAGCTGTCCGAGACCTGGTACAACTCGATCTTCTGCGGCCTGTTCAGTCACGACCTGATCAGCGACGGCTGCATGTTTATCCACACCACTCGGCCCAGCCTGCGCCGGGCAAGGGCCGCGCAGACGCGCACCTACACGCCCGCCGGGAAAATTTCGGAAATGCTCGCGCAGATCTTTGCCGACTACCGCTTCAGCGAACCCTACGCCGACCTCGCCGCCGACCTGCGCCGCCTTGAAGCCCAACTGCGGGAAAACATGCCGGACTGGGTATGCAAGGACCCGGACCTCAAGGTCGAGCTGTTTTCCTCGGTGCTCTACCGCAATAAAGGCGCCTACCTCGTCGGGCGTATCTATACCCGCGATGAACAATGGCCCCTGGTGATCCCGCTGCTGCACCGCGAAGGCCAGGGCATCCAGATCGATGCGCTGATCACCGACGAAGCCGATGTGTCGATCATCTTCTCGTTCACCCGTTCCTACTTCATGGTTGATGTGCCGGTGCCGGCGGAATTCATCGGCTTTCTCAAGCGCATCCTGCCGGGCAAGCACATCGCCGAGCTGTACACCTCCATTGGTTTCTACAAGCACGGCAAGTCAGAGTTCTACCGTGCCCTGATCAACCACCTGGCGACCACCGACGATCAGTTCATCATGGCCCCCGGTGTGCGCGGCATGGTCATGAGCGTGTTTACCCTGCCGGGCTTCAACACCGTGTTCAAAATCATCAAGGACCGCTTTTCACCGTCGAAAAACGTCAGCCGCACCACGGTGATCGAAAAGTATCGCCTGGTTAAAAGTGTCGACCGCGTCGGGCGCATGGCCGATACCCAGGAGTTCGCCGACTTCCGCTTTCCCCTGAGCAAATTCGAACCCGAGTGCCTGGCCGAGCTGTTGGAAGTCGCCGCCGGCACTGTCGAAGTGGAAGGCGACACCGTGCTGATCCGCCACTGCTGGACCGAACGGCGGATGACCCCGCTCAACCTTTACCTCGAGAATGCCAACGCCGCCCAGGTGCGCGAGGCCCTGGAAGATTACGGCCTGGCAATCAAGCAACTGGCGGCGGCGAATATCTTCCCCGGCGACATGCTGCTGAAAAACTTCGGCGTCACCCGTCACGGCCGCGTGGTGTTCTACGACTACGACGAAATCTGCTTTCTCACCGAAGCCAACTTCCGCCACATTCCCACACCACGTACGCCCGAGGATGAAATGGCCTCCGAGCCCTGGTACTCCATCGGCCCGCTGGATGTGTTCCCCGAAGAGTTCCCGCCGTTCCTGTTCGCCGACGCCGGCCAGCGCAAACTGTTTGATGAACTGCATGGCGAGTTGTACAACGCGGACTACTGGAAAGGGCTGCAGGAAGCGATTCGCGCCGGTAAGGTTATTGATGTGTTTCCTTACCGGCGCAGGGAGCGCGATCATTTATAAGGTGTGATCTGCCCCTGAGCCGGATTTTTGGGGAGCGCTCTTCAGAAAACGCCAAATTTGCTGTTGGTCGACTTGACGCCTATTTTTTCCAAGTGGTACTTCGCGGGCTTCATGTCATTTTTCGCGGGTTGGTAATGGCCTGAGGTATTGGACAAGTACGTTTTGCCCGTTAGGGTTTGTTTCAAGTAGCCGGCACTGACGACATTACTCGACTGTCCGGCACCGGCCCCCATTTCCGCGACAGCGGGGTGGGAGACCATCTTTGGCGCTACATTTTTATTGATGTTGGCAACGACCATCTGGCCGTCTCCAGTCACGACGAACTTGGTGATTGTGTTCGGTTTCTTCGCGATGTTCAGATCGTCTGGTTTCTTTATGGTTGTGACGGTGGCTATCGGGTTTCTGGGGTTCGTCGCCGCGCCCGCCAGGTGCATCTCCGCGTTCAGGTCTTTCGCTCTTGTATTGGTCAGTTTCCGATAGCCCTCATATCCGTTTTTTGTAGAGGCGTCGTGAGCGCCAGTGGGGGTTGACGACCAAGAGGAAGTTGTTGAAAAAGATTGAGGAGCAATGTCTTGATATTTGTCGGCGTAATTATGCAAATGACGGGTGTAAGTGTTGGAGTAACGGCTGGAGTCGATAGGCATATGAAAATCCTCGAGAGTCAAAGACGAAAACAGTCATGCGTTGTCTTGCCATTCGCCAAATGCGTCATAGACCACTCATGAAACTCATTCCTCGTGCTGCTTGGCTTGTAACGTGATAGTTCGAAATTCTATTTGCCCTCAGGTTGGTAGGCGGCTCCGACGAGACTTGGCTGTTGGAGGGTGTTGAGGGCGGCTTTTCCGTGTAGGCCGGAGGGAACTCATAGCGGGGCGGTGGCTGCGTATCTGCCGAACGCGGTTGTGCTCGCATGGATTCTTCATAGCTTGGTAAGCGCGACGTGACGGAATCGATTGGCATATAGAGCTCCGTTTTCAGGGTTGAGCGGTCTGATTTGCGAGGCGTACCTGGAGACTTATTGAAGCCTGTATATCTCATCCATCAAATCGGACTTTCGCTTTTTAACAGTGAGAAGGGCCTCCACAGCTGTGTAGTAAAAGTCGCTATTGGGTTGGGCGCTAAAGACCATCGCCACGTGATGGAACGTCTCCCGATGTGTCGAAATCTGCGACAATCCCTCCCACTCAATCGATTAATGCTGTGCAGGTCTCGCCTGCCTTACCCAAAAGACCTTTGCCGCCCTGATGACTGACCAAGCGCCCACTATCGACCAACTGCTCAAAACCCTCGATCACGCCATGCTTGCCGACCGCAACCGCTTGCGGCGGCAGTTACTTGAGCTGCGCAAGAAACCCGACGAGGAAAAGCTGGCGCAGTGGGTTGCGCGGATGCAGGCATCCTGCGCCCAGGTCACGGCGCGGCGTGCCAGCCTGCCGGTGATTCGCTACGACGACAGCCTGCCGATTGCCGCCAAGCGCGATGAAATCAAGGCGGCGTTGAACAAGCATCAGGTGCTGATCATTGCCGGTGAGACCGGTTCGGGTAAAACCACCCAGTTGCCGAAAATCTGTCTGGAAATCGGTCGCGGGCAGTTCGGCCTGATCGGCCACACTCAGCCACGCCGGATCGCTGCGCGCAGCGTTGCCAGCCGGGTGGCCGAAGAGTTGGCTACGCCGCTGGGCGCGTTGGTCGGCTATCAAGTTCGGTTCGAAGACCAGAGCGATTCCAACACCCTGATCAAGCTGATGACCGACGGCATCCTGCTGGCGGAAACCCAGAACGACCGCTACCTGGAACGCTACGACACGATCATCGTCGACGAAGCCCACGAGCGCAGCCTCAACATCGACTTCCTGCTGGGCTACCTGAAAACCCTGCTGCCGCGTCGCCCGGACCTGAAGGTGATCATCACCTCGGCGACCATCGACCTGGAGCGCTTTTCCAAGCACTTTGACGATGCGCCGATTGTCGAGGTGTCGGGCCGTACCTTCCCGGTGGACACGTGGTATCGCCCGCTGACCCTGGAGCAGGACGAGGAGGGCAACCGCGTCGAAGACGACTTGACGGTTGACCAGGCGATCCTTGCCACCCTCGATGAAATCGCCGCTTATGAGCGCAGCGAACGGCGCAGCCCCGGCGACGTGCTGGTGTTTCTGCCGGGTGAGCGCGAGATTCGCGACGCCGCCGACATGTTGCGCAAAGCCCAGCTCAAGCACACCGAAATTTTGCCGCTGTACGCACGCCTGTCGCCGGCCGAACAGCAGCGCATTTTCCAGTCCCATCCGGGCCGGCGCGTGGTGTTGGCGACCAACGTTGCGGAAACCTCGCTGACCGTGCCGGGCATCCGTTATGTGATCGACAGCGGCACTGCGCGCATTAGTCGCTACAGCTACCGCGCCAAGGTGCAACGCCTGCCGATCGAGGCGATTTCCCAGGCCAGCGCCAATCAGCGTAAAGGCCGTTGCGGCCGGGTTGAGCCGGGGATCTGCATCCGCTTGTTCAGCGAAGAAGACTTTATCGGCCGCCCGGAATTTACCGACCCGGAAATCCTGCGCACCAACCTCGCCGCCGTGATCCTGCAGATGCTGCACCTGCGCCTCGGCGAAATCACCGACTTCCCGTTTATCGAGCCGCCGGACGGCAAGGCCATCAGCGACGGTTTCAACCTGCTGCAAGAGCTCTCGGCGGTCGACCGCAACAGCCAGCTCACGCCCTTGGGTCGCCAACTGGCGCGCCTACCGGTGGACCCGCGCATGGGCCGCATGCTGCTGGAAGCGGCCAAACTCGGCAGCTTGCAGGAAGTGTTGATCGTCGCCAGTGCCATGTCGATCCAGGACCCGCGGGAGCGTCCGCCCGAGCGTCAGCAAGCCGCCGACCAGGCCCACGCGCAGTGGAAAGATCCGGATTCGGACTTCGCCGGCTTGGTCAATTTGTGGCGCGGCTTTGAAGAACAGCGCCAGGAACTGACGGCCAGCCCGCTGCGCAACTGGTGCCGCAAGAACTTCCTCAACTACCTGCGCCTGCGCGAGTGGCGCGATTCCCATCGCCAGTTGAGCCTGATCTGCCGCGATATGCAGTTGACCATCAACAAAGAGCCGGCGGACTTTCCAAAGCTGCACAAGGCGGTGTTGTCCGGCTTGCTCAGCCAGATCGGCCAGAAAACCGAAGACGGCGATTACCTCGGCGCACGCCAGCGCCGCTTCTGGATTCACCCCTCATCGGGCATCGGCAAGAAGCGCCCGCAATGGCTGATGACCGCCGAACTGGTGGAAACCACCAAGCTGTATGCGCGCATGGTCGCCAAGATCGACGCCGACTGGATCGAGCCGCTGGCCGGGCACTTGATCAAGAAAAACCATTTTGAGCCCCATTGGGAGAAGAAGCGCGGGCAAGTCGTGGCCTTTGAGCAGATCACGCTGTTCGGGCTGATTGTGGTCGGGCGGCGGCCGGTGCATTACGGGCCGATCGACCCAGTGGTGTCGCGCGAGCTGTTTATCCGCGAAGGCCTGGTGCGTGGCGAGATTCAATCGCGGGCCAAGTGCCTGACGGCCAATCAGCAGTTGCTGGAACAGCTCGACGAGTTGGAAGCCAAGGCGCGCCGCCGTGACATCCTGGCGGATGAAGAAACGCTTTACGCTTTCTACGATGCGCGCCTGCCAGCAGAGATCCACCAGACCGCGACCTTCGACAGCTGGTACAAGGTCAACAGCCAGAAAGACCCGCAACTGCTGATCATGCGCGAGGAAGACGTGCTGGCCCGCGAGGCCAGTGAGGTCACCGCCGCGCATTATCCGGACACCCTGCACTTGGGCGACCTGGAACTGGCGTTGAGTTACCACTTCGAACCCAATCACCCGCGCGACGGCGTGACCCTGCGCGTGCCGGCACCGCTGTTGCCGGCCTTGCCGCCGGAGCGTCTGGAATGGCTGGTGCCCGGGGTGATCGAGGCCAAGTGCATCGCCCTGGTGCGCAACCTGCCCAAGGCGCTGCGCAAAAACTTTGTGCCGGTGCCAGACTTCGTCAAGGCCGCTTTGCAACGCATCGAATTCGGCCAGGGCTCGTTGCCTCAGGCGTTGGGCCGCGAACTGCTGCGCATGACCGGCGCGCGGGTCAGCGATGAAGCCTGGGCCGAAGCGTCACAACAGGTGGAAAACCACCTGAAGATGAACCTTGAAGTGGTCGACGGCCAGGGCAAGTTCCTCGGCGAAGGCCGCGACCTGGCTGAACTGACGGCGCGCTTTGCCGAGGCCAGCCAGGCTGCGTTGGCCGTGCCGCAAACCGCGAAAAGCCAGCAGCCGGTGGAGGCCAAGGTATTTGCGGCGGTGGCGGAAAAAACTCAACAGAAGATCGCTGGGCTGTCGATGACAGTGTATCCGGCGCTGGTGGAAGAAAACGGCGCGGTCAAGGAGGGGCGCTTCTCGACGGCTGCCGAGGCTGAATTCCAGCATCGCCGCGCATTGCAGCGTCTGCTGATGCAGCAACTGGCGGAACCGGCCAAGTTCCTGCGCGGCAAGTTGCCTGGCTTGACCGAGCTGGCGCTGATGTACCGCGAATTAGGGCGTATCGACGCGCTGGTGGAAGACATCCTGCTGGCCAGCCTCGACACCTGCGTACTCGAAGGCGAAGCCAGCCTGCCGCGTGACGGTGCCGGTTTGGCTGCCTTGGCTGAGCGCAAGCGTGGCAGCTGGACTGAACACGCCGAACGCATGGCGCGCTTGACCCTGGAGGTGCTGAAACTCTGGCATGGCTTGCAGAAGCGCTTCAAAGGCAAGATCGACCTGGCACAGGCCGTGGCCCTGAATGACATCAAGCAGCAGTTGAGCAGCCTGGTGTACCCCGGTTTCGTGCGGGAAACCCCGGCGCAGTGGTTCAAGGAACTGCCGCGTTACCTCAAGGGTATCGAACTGCGCCTGGAGAAACTGCCCAGCCAAGTACAAAAGGATCGGGTGTGGAGCGGCGAGCTGGGAGGCTTGTGGACGCAATACGAAAACCGCCTGAAAAAGCACGCCCAGGAAGGCAAGCGCGATCCCCAGTTGGCGCTCTATCGCTGGTGGTTGGAGGAGTATCGGGTGTCGTTGTTTGCTCAGCAGTTGGGTACCAAAGTGCCGATTTCCGATAAGCGTTTGAGCAAGCAATGGAGTCTGGTGGAAGCCTGACCCCTTTCCCGGTTTTCCAGGCATAGCAGGTCCCACATTAAAATGGGCATATCTGCGAGATGGCGCCAAATCCTAGGGTTTGTGGCAAACTTCGCCGTTATAAATGCCGGGATCGTCGTGAAGCGTCGCGACGCGATGGAATAAAGCGATGCCAGTTTGGTGTCCGCGGTGCGGAATCGGACTATTTACAGTTTGGTACGACGGTACCAATATCTTCTGCCTGACAGATTTAGAGGAACGACCGTGCATAACGTCGTCATCAGCGGCACTGGCCTGTACACCCCAGCCAACAGCATCTCCAACGAAGAGCTGGTGCAGTCTTTCAATGCTTACGTGCAACAGTTCAACAGCGATAACGCCGCCGCCATCGAGCGCGGTGAAGTGCAGGCGTTGACTGAATCCAGCGCAGCCTTCATCGAAAAAGCCTCGGGCATCAAGAGCCGCTTCGTGATGGACAAAGACGGCATCCTCGACCCGCAGCGCATGGCCCCGCACCTACCCGAGCGTAGCAACGACGAGTGGTCGGTGCTCTGCCAGATGGCCGTCGGTGCTGCCGAACAAGCCTTGCAACGCGCCGGCAAGACCGCCGCTGACATCGACGGTGTCATTGTCGCCTGTTCGAACCTGCAGCGCGCCTACCCGGCCATCGCCATTGAGGTCCAGGAAGCCCTGGGCATCGAGGGTTTTGGGTTTGACATGAACGTGGCGTGTTCCTCGGCCACTTTCGGCATCCAGAACGCCGCCAACAGCATCCAACTGGGCCAGGCGCGGGCGATCCTGATGGTCAACCCGGAAGTCTGCACCGGTCACCTGAACTTCCGCGACCGTGACAGCCACTTCATCTTTGGTGACGCCGCCACGGCTGTGATCCTCGAGCGCGCCGATCTGGCCACCTCCGAGCATCAGTTTGACGTGGTCAGCACCAAGCTGTTGACCAAGTTCTCCAATAACATTCGCAACAACTTCGGCTTTCTCAATCGCGCCGCGCAAGAAGGTATCGGCGCGCCGGACAAGCTGTTCGTGCAGGAAGGCCGCAAGGTTTTCCGTGATGTGTGCCCGATGGTGGCCGAGTTGATCGGCGTGCACTTGGCTGAAAACCAGCTGAACGTGGCCGATGTGAAGCGCTTCTGGCTGCATCAAGCCAACTTGAGCATGAACCACTTGATCGTGAAGAAACTGCTCGGCCGCGAGGCCACGGTTGAAGAAGCGCCGGTGATTCTCGACACCTACGCCAATACCAGCTCCGCAGGTTCGGTGATTGCGTTTCACACCTATCAGGATGATTTGCCCAAGGGTTCCGTGGCCGTGCTCAGTTCGTTTGGCGCGGGCTATTCGATTGGCAGCGTGATCCTGCGTAAACGCTGATCTACCGGTCGATCACGGTCAAATGTGGGTGCTGGCTCGCCTGCGATCGCATCACTGCGGTGTGACTGATACACCAAAGTGCCTGCATCGCAGGCAAGCCAGCTCCCACAGGAATCGGATTTCGACAGTGAAATCGAGGTTAATCAATGGCAGCAGCGGACGACGCGCACCTGCTTGAACGTTTGCTCAAGGGTGAGCAGCGGGCCTATAAGGAGTTGGTCGCCACCTACCAGAGCGCCATGCGTGCGGTGGCTTATGCCATCGTCGGCCAGCGCCACGCCGACGAAATCGTGCAGGATGCCTGGCTGTCGGTGGTACGCAACCTGGCCAAATTCGAAGGGCGTTCCAGCCTCAAGACCTGGCTGCTGACTATCACCGCCAACGCGGCCAAGGGGCGCTACAAGCAGAATCGTCGCGAGGTATTGCTCGATGATCTGCCTTCACCCCACGGCACCATTGGTGATGACCGTTTCACCCCGGACGATGGCCACTGGGCCGTCGCCCCCTACGCCTGGCATCAGGACACCCCGGAAGCCTTGCTGACCGAAGAAGAATTGCGTGAATGCCTGGAACACACGTTGCTGAGTCTGTCTGATCTGCAAAGCAGCGTGCTGGTGCTGCGTGAACGCCAGGGCCTGGAGCTGGAAGATATCTGTAATCTCCTGACGCTGTCGCTCTCCAATGTCCGTGTGCTGTTGCACCGAGCGCGGCTTAAAGTCTTCGCCACGGTGGAGCATTTTGAGGAGACGGGCGAATGCTGACCTGTAAAGAACAAGTGGCACGTTCCAGTGACTATCTCGATGGGCAATTGACCTTTCGCGAGCGTCTGTTGGTGCGTCATCATTTGATGTTCTGCCCGAACTGCCGACGGTTTATCCGCCAGATGCGTTTGATGCAGGCGACGCTGAAGATAATGCCGGATGAGCCGGTTGAAGGTGTGGATGCCTTGGCGCTGCGGCTGGCTGCCGAGCGGCTCAAGGGGGAGTGAAGCAGCTGCAAGCTGCAAGTGAAAAGCGGCAAGTGACGCGCTTCTCCTTGAAGCTTGTCGCTTGCCGCTCAAAGCTGCTTCTTTAGAACTTGGCTTCTGCGTCCAACTGCAGGGTGTTGGCGTTAGCATCGCGGTAGCCTGCGGCGCTGGCGTAGTCCGCTTTGGTCAGGAAGTAAGTGGCGCCGATAGCGAAGTTCTTGTCGATGTCGTAGCCGACTTTGAACTTGTGACCGCGTGCACCGGTGAAACCGCCGGCGAAGTCCGAGTCGGTGAGGGCGCCGACCACTGCATAACGCTGTACGTCGCGGTAGTTGTAGTCCAGGTTGAAGCCGAACACTTTGGACTTGGCACCGAGTAACCAGGCAGTGTCCTTGTCTTTATCCGTGGCTTTGGTGTTTTGCACGTACTGGCCATAGAACGACAACGGTACAGCCAGGCCGCCGATATCGATTTGGCTGAAGCCTTCATACAAACGGTACTCGCTGGCATTACCGGCTGTGGTATTGGCGACCGTTTCGGCTGGGGTCAGGCAAGCGGTAGAGCCGGCGGTCGGGCAGCGGCTGTCTTCATCGTTCTGGAACGCATAAACACTGCCGCCCAGTGTCAGTTTCAGGTTGTCGGTCAGGGTGAAGCGCGACCCCAACTGGCCGGCGGTCATGCGCAGGTCATTGCGAAACTGCACGCCGTCGCCGTTGACGTTGTCCTTGAGGTTGTAGTTACCCAGGCTGCCGAACAGCTCGGTGCTGCTGCCCAGTGGGTATTTGTAAGTCAGGGCCAGGCCTTCCGGGTTGATATCGCTATCCCAGATCACATCACCCATGCTGACCCACGGCTGCAGCATTTTGCCACCGATCACGTGCAGGTTCTTGATCTGGTCCGGGTGGTAGTCGATGTAGCCGAGGTCCAGCCAGATCGACTTCTTGTTGAAGTAGCCGTCCAGGTCCTGGTTCGTGGAACGGGCGTCGTCACTGCTACCCGTGGCGATACGGATGCCGGTGTCGACTTGCGAGTTGATCTCGGTGTAGGCGCCCAGACGAGCACGGATGCGCTCACGATCCTTATCCTTGCCGCCGTTGTTCGGGGTGCCGTCGATTTTGATGGTTTCGTGGCGGAAGCGCACGTCACCCTTGAGCTGGGTCTTGGCAGCCCAGGCCAGTTTCTGGTCAAAACTGCTCAGCTCATTGGTTTTCTTCGCGGTGGCCGCGATCTGTTCGTTGGTCTCTTGTTGAGCTTGCCGTGCGATCTGCTGTTCTTTCTGGTCTTTAGCCAATTCGCTTTGCAGTTCAGTGTACTGCGCAGCGGTGATCTGGCCGTTGGCCTTGAGCATGTCGAGCAATTTAGCGTCGACTGCAGCGCTGGCCGGAACGCTCAGGGCCAGTAACAGGCCGCCGCACAGGACCGCCGCAGTTTTAGTGGAAGCAAGACGCATATCAATCTCCGAAGGTGAGGAGGGATGGCAAACCATCCAGGACACAACCGACCGATGACGGACGGAAAAATAACCACCTGCTAGAACCAGGCGCTCTAAAAACAGGCGTCAGTATCACGATCGTTTATGACGGCGCAGTGGCTAAGTGATGTCATCTAGATGACAAATTGATTAGGATCGGAACTATTGGTTTAGAGCCTTGTCACGCGATTCGGGGGTGTGCTTGGACCGGCGATAGGCGATACTCGCGAGGCTTTCACGCCCCCGATCAGTGAGGATGCACATGCCGTTGCAACGCCTGGACAGCCTGTCCGAAATCGCCCCGCAGGTTTGGGATGCACTGGTGCCGGACGCCCAGCCTTTCGTGCGGCATGCCTTCCTGAGTGCCCTGGAAGACAGCGCCAGCCTGGGCCCGCAATCCGGCTGGCAGCCGGAGCATTTGCTGCATTGGGACAGCGATCGGTTGGTGGCAGCATTACCCAGTTATCGCAAGTGGCATTCCTATGGCGAGTACGTGTTCGACCATGGGTGGGCGGATGCCTGCGAGCGGGCCGGCATCGATTACTATCCCAAGCTGCTGACAGCTGTGCCGTTCAGCCCGGTGAGCGGGCCACGCCTGTTGGCGGCGAATGCCGAGGAGGGTTTTGAACTGCTGAAAAGCCTGCCGGGTTACCTGGAAATCGAAGGGCTCTCCAGTGCCCACATCAACTTTACTGACGCGCTGGCCGATGCTGCACTGGCGCAACAACCGGGTTGGTTGCAGCGCCTGGGTTGTCAGTTTCACTGGCAGAACCGTGGCTACCGCGACTTCCAGGATTTCCTCGATGCCTTGAGTTCACGCAAGCGCAAACAGATGCGCAAGGAGCGTGAGCAAGTGGCGGGGCAGGGCATCGAGTTCGAGTGGTTGCAAGGGCATGAACTGAGCGAGGCGCAGTGGGATTTTGTCTACGCCTGCTACGCCAATACCTATGCGATCCGCCGCCAAGCCCCTTACCTGACCCGCGCCTTTTTTAGCCTGCTGGCCGAGCGCATGCCCGAAGCGATTCGCGTGGTCCTGGCCAAACAAGGTGCCCGCCCGGTGGCCATGGCCTTCAGCCTGATCGGTGGTGGCAGCTTCTACGGCCGCTACTGGGGCTGCCTGGCGGAATTCGACCGCCTGCACTTCGAAACCTGCTTCTATCAGGGTATGGACTACGCCATCGCCCACGGCCTGCAACGCTTTGATGCGGGGGCCCAAGGCGAGCACAAGTTGATTCGCGGGTTTGAGCCGGTGATTACACGCTCGTGGCATTACCTGCGTCATCCCGGATTGAAAAACGCCGTGGAGGATTTCCTAGAGCGCGAGCGGGTGGGGGTCGTGGCGTATGCCGAAGAGGCGCGGGCAGCCCTGCCTTATCGACAGGGCTGATCCACTTCACTTCAGCCCGGCTCCTCCTTGCCCAGCCATCGATAGGAAAAGCCGCCGATCACCGCGCCAAGGATCGGCGCGAACATCGCTGTCATCACCCGCTTACTGACAAACCCGCTGACAACCTGCGCCACGATCTACGCCGGTAATTCCCTGGCCGGAAACCTTCCGCCAACGCCCGCCCAACACCAACCAAACCGTACCTAACCCCGCTGTGACTGAACGCTTGAACCCATGCAACACGTCCTTGATAGATCGCTCTACCCAATCAGTAAATCAGTGATGCTCCTTGCAGATTTACTTCCGCGCCCGTGTGGGCACTGCACTGCGTAAAGCACGATTGCGGCTCCCACAGGGGATCGCGGTGTTGTTTCAGTCGATACCGACGAAGCCACCCGTCTGGTGCTGCCACAACCTGGCATACAACCCGCCATGCGCCAGCAACTCGGCATGGCTGCCACTCTCGGCAATCAGGCCCTTCTCCAGCACCACTAGGCGGTCCATCCGTGCAATGGTCGACAAGCGGTGCGCAATCGCAATCACCGTCTTGCCTTTCATCAAGGTCTCCAGGCTTTCCTGGATCGCCGCTTCCACTTCCGAGTCCAGGGCTGACGTGGCTTCGTCCATGATCAAAATCGGCGCGTCCTTGAGCAGTACGCGGGCGATGGCGATACGTTGGCGTTGCCCACCGGAGAGTTTCACGCCGCGCTCACCCACGTGAGCATCCAGCCCTGTACGGCCTTCAGCGTCCGAGAGCAGCGGGATGAACTCGTCGGCGCGGGCCTTGTGCACGGCGGCCCAGAGTTCTTCGTCGGTGGCGTCGGGCTTGCCGTACAGCAGATTGTCGCGGATCGAGCGGTGCAGCAACGAGGTGTCCTGGGTGATCATGCCGATCTGTGCGCGCAGGCTTTCCTGGGCGACCTCGGCGATATTCTGGCCGTCTATCAGGATGCGCCCGCCTTGCAGGTCGTAGAGCCGCAGCAACAGGTTGACCAGCGTCGACTTGCCCGCACCGGACGGGCCGATCAGGCCGATCTTTTCACCGGCCTTGATCTCAAGGTTAAGGCCGCCAATGATCCCGCTCTTCTTGCCGTAGTGGAAATCTACCTGCTCGAAGCGCACTTCGCCCCGGGGCACACTGAGGCGCGGGGCGTTGTCGCGGTCGATCACGGCCAGTGGCTGTGCGATGGTTTTCAGGCCGTCCTGCACCATGCCGATGTTTTCGAAAATGCCGTTGACCACCCACATGATCCAGCCGGACATGTTGACGATGCGAATGACCAGGCCGGTGGCCAGCGCGATGGCGCCCACGGAAATCAGCGACTGCGTCCACAGCCACAGCGCCAGGCCGCTGGTGGTGACAATCAGCAGGCCGTTCATGGTGGTGATCACCACGTCCATGCTGGTCACCACGCGGCTGGCCAACTGGGTTTTTTCAGTCTGCTCGATGATCGCTTCCTTGGCGTATTCCTGCTCGGATTGAGTATGGGCAAACAGCTTTAAGGTGGTGATGTTGGTGTAGCCATCGACGATGCGGCCCATCAGTTTGGAGCGCGCCTCGGACGAAACCACCGAGCGCTCCTTCACGCGGGGCACGAAATAGCGCAACGCCAGGCTGTAGCAGATGATCCAGCTCACCAGTGGGATCATCAGGCGCCAGTCGGCCTCGGCAAACAGCACCAGGGAACTGATGGCGTAGATCGCCACGTGCCAGATCGCGTCCACCGCAGCCACGGCAGAGTCACGCAGCGAGTTGCCGGTTTGCATGATGCGCTGGGCGATACGCCCGGCGAAGTCATTCTGGAAGAAGTTCAGGCTCTGCTTGAGTACGTAGTTATGGTTCTGCCAGCGGATCAGGCTGGTCATGCCGGGGCTAATGGTCTGGTGCACCAGCAGGTCGTGCAGGGCGCCGAAGATCGGACGCAGCAACAGGGCAACTACGGCCATCCAGATCAGCTCGGTGCTGTGGACCTGGAAGAAGTTGGCGGGCGGCGTGCCTTGGGCCAGGTCGATGATACGGCTCAGGTAGCTGAACAGCGCGACTTCGATCAATGCGCCGATCAAGCCCACCACCAACAGCGCGGCAAAACATGGCCACACCTGGCGCAGGTAGTAGAGGTAGAACGGCAGGACTTTATCGGGCGGGGCGGCGCTTGGCGCGTCGCGGAAAATATCGATCAGTTGTTCAAAACGACGATAGAGCATTAGGGTTGACGCCCGCCTGGCGGGCTCTCCTGTTCAAATGCGCGCGCAGCCTTGTGGGCTGCGCACGGAGCTTCCTGCAGACCTCAGTCGATGCGCTTGGCCGACTTGATGTAGACAGGATCGATAGGCACGTTCTGCATGCCTTGCTTGGTGGTGGTCTGCGAATTGACGATCACGTCGACCACGTCCATGCCTTTGACCACTTTGGCGAATACGGCATAACCGCGATCACGGCCTGGGTCGAGGAAAGCGTTGTCGGCCACATTGATGAAGAACTGGCTGGTGGCCGAATCCGGATCACTGGTGCGCGCCATGGACAAGGTGCCACGTACGTTATGCAGGCCATTGCTGGCTTCGTTCTTGATCGGCGCTTCGGTTGGCTTTTGCGACATCGACTGGGTGAACCCACCGCCCTGGACCATGAAACCCGGGATCACACGGTGGAAAATCGTGTTGTTGTAGAAGCCCTTGTCGACATAGGCCAGGAAATTCTTGGTGCTGATCGGGGCCTTGACCGGGTCCAGTTCGATTTCAATGTCGCCGTTGGTGGTGGTGATCAGTACGTGAGGCGCCTTGGCGGGTTCGGCCGCCATCAGGTTGGCAGCGAACAAAACAGAACCGGCAAGAAAGGCGATTTTTTTCAGCATGGGTCAATGATCCTGGGTAGTGGTTTCGACTGTCTTTAGAAAATCGAGCAGCGTGGCGTTAAAGACTTCAGGTTGATCTAAGGGCGTGGCATGGCGGGAATCTCTGATCACCACCAGTCGCGCATCGGGCAGCAGTTTTACATAGTTTTCTTTTTGCGCCACGGGGGTGTAGTCGTGGTCGGCGCTGATGACCAGGGTTGGACAGGCAATCCTCGAAAGGCGTTCCTGCACACCCCAGCCTACAATCGCATCGAAGCTGGCGAGATAAGCACGTTTGTCGTTTTTTGCCCAGCGTTCGGCCATCTTGCGGCGCAGGTCGGCCTGGTGCGGGTTGGGAAACAAGCGGTCGCCCAGCGCCTTGCCGATAGTGGCGAGGCTGAGCACGCGCGCCAGGCTCCAGCGCTTGGCCCACTGCCAGTAATCTTCGGCGCTGCGTACCTTCACCTCCGGCGCGCTGTTGACGATGCACAGGCTCTTGACCCGCGCCGGTTCATCCACCGCCAGTTGGAAGGCAATCATGCCGCCCATGGATAAACCCACCACATGGGCGGGCGGCAGGTCCAGGTGTTCGATCAGCGCGAGCAGATCAAAGGTGAAGCCCTGGATGCTGTAGCGTTCGCGCGGTTTATCCGAGCGCCCGTGACCGCGCACATCCACCACGAGCAGGCGGTAATGTTTGGCCAGCACCGGAATCTGCAGCTCCCAATCCTGGCAACTTGAGCCCAGGCCGTGGATCAGGATCAGCGGGGTGCCGTGGCCGTATTCTTCGTAGTGCAGGCTGCATCCTTCGTGGTCGAACCAGGCCATGCATGAACTCCGTTTCAGGCTTGCCGGGGGGCGGCGAAAGGCGCGTCCAGGGGGGCGGTGTCAAAGGTGCGCAGCAGTTCCACGAGGATCTGCGTCGCCGGCCCCAAGGGTTTGTCTTTGTTGGAATACAGGTAGAACGTGGGGTGGCGGCTGCCGCCCTGTTCCAAGGGTAGCTGCTTGAGCACGCCTTCGGTGAGTTCACGTTCGATCATATGCCGAGGCAACCAGGCAAAGCCCAGGCCGCTGCCCACAAAGGCGGCGGCGGTGGCCAGGCTGCCGACGGTCCAGCGCTGTTCGGCGCCGAGCCAGCCCACATCGCGCGGTTGCTGGCGACCGGAATCGCGGATCACCACCTGCATCTGGCTTTCCAGGTCCTGGAAACTCAGTTCGCGATTCATGCGGTGCAGGGTGTGCTCGGGGTGGGCCACGGCGACAAATTCCACATCGCTCATTTCCGTGCCCAGGTAGCCGGGGATGCTGAAGCCGCAAATCGCCAGGTCGGCCACGCCTTCAATCAGCAGCTCTTCAACGCCCGACAGCACCTCCTCACGCAGGCGCACGCGGCAACCACGGCTCTGCGGCATGAAGGCGGAGAGGGCGCGCACAAGGCGCGCGTTCGGATAGGCCGCGTCCACCACCAGGCGGACCTCGGCTTCCCAGCCCTGCTCCATATGGTGCGCGAGGTCTTCCAGCTGGCTGGCGTTTTTCACCAGTTGCCGGGAGCGGCGCAACAGCACTTCACCGGCGTCGGTGAGCACCGCCTTGCGCCCATCAATGCGCAGCAGCGGTACACCGAGCTGGTCTTGCATGCGGGCCACGGTGTAGCTCACCGAAGACTGCGAACGGTGCAGCGCTTCGGCCGCCTGGGCGAAGCCGCCATGGTCGACCACGGCTTGCAATGTGCGCCACTGATCGAGGGTAACGCGGGGCGCTTTCAAGATAGGTTCCTCTTGTCTTAAGCTGACAGTCCTTATTGGAGACTGCCGAATGAGAAAATTCTGTTGTGTGTTGCTGGCGCTGGTTCCGATGAGCGCATTTGCCTACCCCATCGACGTCACAAAAAAGATCGACGGCGTCCGTATCGATTACACCGCCTCCGATGTGGACGGCGATATCAGTTCGATCCAGCTCACTAACTACGGCACGAATGACGCCGTATGCTCGGTAATCTTCACCAACGGCCCGGAGTCACCGCGTCGCCGCACGGTCACGGTGCCGGCGGGAAAAAGCACGAACACCACGGCCAAGTTCAACCGCGCCATTATCAAGATGCGCATCGCCTTGGCTTGCGCGCCGAAGTAACCCGAGAGCGGAGCATGCCGACAGCGATACTCCGCTTATAAGCAGATTTATAGATGGGTTATAGCAGTTTTTTGCGCTTTTTAATCGAATTGGCTCTGTTTAATCTTCACTCCATCGAATTACAGCAATTACAGATGGAGCCTACAAAGCCATGTCCAATGTTCTGATCATCGAAAGCAGCGCCCGCCAGCAGGATTCGATTTCCCGCCAACTCACCCGGCAGTTCATCAGCCAATGGCAGGCCGCCCATTCGGCGGATCAGATCACTGTGCGTGACGTGGCCCTCAACCCGGTCCCGCACCTGGACGCCAACTTGCTCGGCGGCTGGATGAAACCTGCGGATCAACGCAACGGCAACGAGCAGGCGTCCCTGGAGCGCTCCGACGAATTGACCAAGGAACTGCTGGCGGCCGACGTACTGGTAATGGCTGCACCGATGTACAACTTTGCCATCCCCAGCACCCTCAAGGCCTGGCTGGATCACGTGTTGCGTGCGGGTGTGACCTTCAAATACACCGCCACCGGCCCTCAGGGTTTGCTGACCGGCAAGCGCGCCATCGTGCTCACCGCGCGCGGCGGCATCCACACGGGTGCGACCTCCGATCACCAGGAACCCTACCTGCGTCAGGTTATGGCATTCATCGGGATTCACGACGTCACCTTCATTCACGCCGAAGGGGTGAACCTGAGTGGGGACTTCCAGGAAAAAGGCATTAACCACGCCAAGGCGCTGCTGGCACAGGTCGCCTGATCTTTTAATCGCCAGATAATCCCTCGATGTTTATCTAGCTCCACGCAACCCTTCAAGTACGCGTATCGAACCTCCCTTTGCACTTTTTGCTCCTGAGTGCTCCTGCCCGACTGACGCATTAGCGAGGTCGGGTTTTTTTTGCCCCGAGTTTCTTCAATCGTCGAAAACCTTTAATGTCCCGCCCATTCGAAATGAGGCGCGCATGGGCTATCTACTGGTTGTCACTCTGATTCAGGCATTTTCCTTCAGCTTGATCGGCGAATACCTCGCCGGTCACGTCGACAGCTATTTTGCCGTGCTGGTGCGCGTGTTGCTGGCCGGGCTGATATTTATCCCGCTGACGCGCTGGCGTTCGGTGGAGCCAGCCTTCATGCGCGGCATGCTGGTGATTGGCGCGCTGCAGTTTGGCGTGACCTACGTGTGCCTGTACCTGAGCTTTCGCGTGCTCACGGTGCCGGAGGTGCTTCTGTTCACTATCCTTACGCCGCTGCACGTGACCCTTATCGAAGATGCCCTCAACCGCCGTTTCAACCCCTGGGCGTTGATCGCCGCGTTGGTGGCGGTAGCCGGCGCGGCGGTGATCCGCTTCGACCAGATCACCCCGCACTTCCTTGGGGGCTTCCTGCTGCTGCAACTGGCCAACTTCACCTACGCCGCCGGGCAGGTGATGTACAAGCACTTGGTCGCGCGTTATCCCAGTGATTTGCCGCACTACCGACGCTTTGGTTACTTCTACGTGGGCGCGTTGCTGGTGGTGTTGCCGGCGTTCCTGCTGTTCGGCAAGTCGAACTTTCTGCCGGAAGCACCGCTGCAATGGGGCGTGCTGGTGTTTCTTGGACTGGTCAGCACCGCCCTGGGGATGTATTGGTGGAACAAAGGCGCCTGCCTGGTCCATGGCGGCACCTTGGCGGTGATGAACAATCTGCATGTGCCGGTGGGGCTGCTGCTGAACCTGCTGATCTGGAACCAGCATGAGCCGCTGGGCCGCTTGGCCTTGGGTGGGTTGGTGATTCTGGGGGCGGTGTGGATCAGTCGGTTGGGTGTGCGAAAGGCGCCATTCTTACGCTGAACCCCTTGTGGGAGCGGGCTTGCTCGCGAATACGGTATGTCAATCAGCACATCTTTTGTTTTGCTGACTCATCACCTTCGCGAGCAAGCTCGCTCCCACAATAGGCCGCGTCGTTAAATCGATATTTTTTCCGGGGCCGGCAAATGACTGGCCCCGAGCACCGCCGGCAACATCCCTGCGCGCAGATCATTGCCACTCGGCTGCTGATACAAGCTCAAGCCAAACTCCGGCAATACCGCCAGCAGGTAATCAAAGATATCCCCCTGGATCCGCTCGTAATCCGCCCACGCTGTGGTGCGGGTAAAGCAGTAGATCTCTAGCGGCACGCCCTGGGCGGTGGTTTGCATCTGGCGCACCATACAGGTCATGTTCGGCTGGATGTCCGGGTGGCTTTTCAGGTACGCCAGGGCGTAAGCGCGGAAGGTGCCGAGGTTGGTCATGCGGCGCAGGTTTGCCGACAATTGCGCGCTGTTCCCCTGAGCTTCGTTCCAGGCCTTGAGTTCAGCCTGCTTGCGCCCGATGTAGTCGGTGAGCAGGTGCACCTGGGTCATGCGCAGTTCTTCATCGTCACGCAGGAAGCGCACGCCGCTGGCGTCGATATACAGGCAGCGCTTGATGCGGCGCCCGCCGGAGGCCTGCATGCCGCGCCAGTTCTTGAACGACTCGGACATCAGGCGCCAGGTGGGAATGGAGACGATGGTCTTGTCGAAGTTCTGCACCTTGACTGTGTGCAAGGTGATGTCCACCACATCGCCGTCGGCGCCGACCTGGGGCATTTCGATCCAGTCACCGACCCGCAACATGTCGTTGCTGGTCAGTTGTACGCTGGCGACGAACGACAGCAAGGTGTCCTTGTACACCAACAGGATCACCGCCGACATCGCACCCAGGCCTGAGAGCAGCAACAGCGGCGAACGGTCGATCAGGGTGGCGACAATAATGATTGCGCCAAACACGAACAACACCATCTTCGCTAACTGCACATAGCCCTTGATCGAGCGGGTGCGTGCGTGTTCGGTGCGTGCGTAGATGTCCAGTAAGGCGTTGAGCATTGCGCTCATGGCCAGTACCAGGAACAGAATGGTGAGCGACAGGGCCACGTTGCCGATAAACAGAATAGCGGTCTTGCTCAGGTCCGGCACCAGGTACAGGCCGAACTGGATCATCAGCGATGGCGTCATCTGGGCCAGGCGATGAAAGACTTTGTTGTGCCGCAGATCGTTGACCCAGTGCAGGGCCGGTTGCCGGCCGAGCAATTTGACGGCGTGGAGAATGAGATAACGCGCTACACGTCCAAGCAACAGCGCCACGACCAGCAACACCAGCAGCCCGAGGCTGGCATGGAGCAATGGGTGTTGATCGAGGGTGCCCCAAAGGTCTTGGACGTTGATCCAAAGCTGTTTGATATCCATGGATGAGACCGATTCTTCTGTAAGACAAGACGGGGCGATTAGAGCATTTAAGTACGACAAAGTTGACGTCATGGACAAATGCCCTGACAAAAAAGCAGATGATTAGTACCGTTCGCGTAAAGAAACTCGGTTTGGACGCCCGAAACCGGTAACCTATGCAGCTGTTTTTTTGTATTTCTTCGAGGTAGCACCCGTGTTTTCCCAATTCGCCCTGCACGAACGCCTGCTCAAAGCCGTGGCCGAGCTTAAATTTGTCGAGCCTACGCCGGTGCAAGCAGCGGCCATCCCGCTCGCGCTCGAAGGGCGTGACCTGCGGGTGACTGCTCAAACCGGGAGTGGCAAGACCGCCGCTTTCGTCCTGCCGATTCTGCATCGTTTGATTGGCCCGGCCAAAGTCCGCGTTAGCATCAAGACCCTGATCCTGCTGCCGACCCGCGAGCTGGCCCAGCAGACCTTGAAGGAAGTGGAGCGCTTCTCGCAGTTCACGTTCATCAAGTCCGGGCTGATCACCGGCGGCGAAGACTTCAAGGTCCAGGCCGCCATGCTGCGCAAGGTGCCGGATATCCTGATCGGTACCCCTGGCCGCATGATCGAGCAACTCAACGCCGGCAACCTTGACCTCAAGGAAGTTGAAGTGCTGGTATTGGACGAAGCCGACCGCATGCTCGACATGGGCTTTGCCGACGACGTGCAGCGCCTGGTAGCCGAGTGCGTCAACCGCCAGCAGACCATGCTGTTCTCCGCCACCACCGGCGGTTCGACCCTGCGTGAAATGGTCGCCAAGATCCTCAACAACCCTGAGCACCTGCAGGTCAACAACGTCAGCGACCTGAACGCGACCACGCGTCAGCAGATCGTCACTGCCGACCACAATGTGCACAAAGAGCAGATTCTCAACTGGCTGCTGGCCAACGAGACTTATCAGAAAGCCATCGTGTTCACCAATACCCGCGCTGCGGCCGACCGCATCTACGGTCGCCTGGTGGCCCAGGAATACAAGGCGTTCGTGCTGCACGGTGACAAAGACCAGAAGGACCGCAAACTCGCCATCGACCGGCTCAAGGCTGGCGGCGTGAAGATTCTGGTTGCCACTGACGTTGCCGCGCGCGGCCTGGACGTGGATGGCCTGGACTTGGTGATCAACTTCGACATGCCGCGCAGCGGCGACGAATACGTGCACCGTATCGGCCGTACCGGGCGTGCCGGCAACGATGGCTTGGCCATTTCGCTGATCTGCCACGGCGACTGGAACCTGATGTCGAGCATCGAGCGCTACCTCAAGCAGTCGTTCGAGCGTCGCACCATCAAGGAAGTCAAAGGCACTTACACCGGGCCGAAGAAGGTCAAGGCGTCGGGCAAGGCGGTTGGCGTGAAGAAGAAAAAGACTGACGCCAAGGGCGACAAGAAGAAAACCGGCGCCAAGTCGCCGACCAAGCGCAAGATCGCCAACCGGCCGAAGACCGACAACCTGTCGCTCGTGAGTAAGGATGGCATGGCGCCACTTAAGCGCCGCAAGCCGGAAGCACCGGCTGCTGAGTAAGGCTTGAGTGATGGAAAAAAACCGGACATTTGTCCGGTTTTTTTATGCCTTCAGCTTTTGGCTTTGGCGGCTGCTTCCTTGAGCTCCTTGAACCGGGCGTCGATCAACTGGCACTTGTCAGGAAACTCGGCGCTTTCGGTATCCAGATCCATCTTCTGCAGCTCGTCGTTTATCTCCTTGGCCTTGGTCGGGTTCTGTTCGGTCAGTTTGGCCACTTCCTGGGCCAGTTGTTCTCGCTTGGCCGTGGCCTCGTCTGGTGTGCAAGCCCAGGTTGGCAGAGCAGTCAGCAGCGTGGCGGCGATGGCCAGGTTTTTCAGGGTTTTCATGGAGAGACCTCCTTGGCGGTTATGTGCTGTTGAGGGCGCGAACGTCTGGAAAGTTCAGAGAAATGGCCCGCCGTCTATTCGGCTGAACGGCGGCTGACGTGACGGGTCACACCTGAAGACGGGCTACTTTCCTTAAGCCTGCAGGAGGAATCAGGATGACGACTTACAACTGGGATCTGATCGAACGGCTGTTGCATGAAGTGCAGAACGGCGAGGGCAGCTTCGCGCCGCGCAAGTATGCCGAGCAGGAAGCAGCCGAGAAGGCAACGGCGGGCGACTCGACCGGCAACCTGGATGCGCTGAAAAGGACCGCTGCCGATTATGAGGCGCTGCTGCTCAAGCGTGGCTTTATTGAATCGCGCCCTGAGGAAGAGGGCGGTAATGGCGAGAATTTCATCCTGACTGCACTCGGTGCGCAGCTGCTGGCACTGATCGACAGTTCGATCCCGGGCAATGATCACCCGCGTCAGGTGTTGGATGAGCAGGCGGATGCGCTGGATCCGGCGACGTTTGCCGAAGTGGCTTCAAAAGCTCAGATTGCCTGAGCTCCCCTGTGGGAGCTTGCCCGCGGTGACAGCGTGTCAGTCGATATAATCGTTACTGACCCACCGCTATCGCGGGCAAGCCTGCTCCCACATTGTCAATGTGTGGCGGCCTTCAGGCATTTGAGTGCCTTGAAGTCGCTGCGTACCCCATCAATCTTCTGCGTCAGCTTCAAGCGTTGTTGCGCACTACTGTCAGCCATCAGGTCGACCAACAGACTGCGCGCTGCCGCTTCTGTCTGGGCATAAGCGGCGCGGTATTGCAGGGTCCACAAACTTTCCCGATCCACCAGCAACTGCTGCATTTTCTGCGGAAAGTCGGCGCTACCTCGTTGTTGCACGGCGTCGATGAATTGAGCCTGCCACTTCGCACGGTTGCCGATCCATCCCGTGTTCTGGTCTCCCAAAGCGAGCGACCAGGCCGTTACGCGACTTTGCTGACGGGTGCTGAGCGGGCCGATCCACGCATCCAGGCGCTTGCTCATACGCTCGGCGCGCTCTTTGATCTGCTGGGCGAGGGGCGGCTTGAGGTATTCATCCCGGCGCTTGCGTAGATCCTTGGCCAATGCCTCGTTCATTTCCCTGACCTGCTGATCGTCCAGGCCCTTGAGCAGTTCGATGGCTGATGGCGTGATCTCACGGGCGATCTCGTCAATAGCCTGCTTGGCCTCGACAGTTCTGGACTGTAGTGCGGCTTCGGTGACTTGATTGTTGTCGACCATCTGTTGCAGTCGATCCAGCCAATCCAGATAACCCGGCAGTTGCGTGGTGCAGTGCCAGGCCAGGTGTTCCTTGAGTCTGTCGTTGAACCAGCTCTTTTGCCCGGTGTTCATGTCCAGGTAATCGTTGAGGGTCCAGGGGATGATCACGTCCAGGTTGCGGTAGGCCAGGCCCACACGATTGCAGCCGGCGAGCATCAGGCTCACGGTCAGTAATACCACCAGTAATTTGAGCCGACGCAGCATGGGCGGGTCCTTCGCGGAATGGGGTGTCACATGTGAGCCCGCGCTGGGCGCGACAGTTCAGCCCATTAATAAAACGTCCGCGCAGCCTTCAACGTCAACAGACCATCGCATTGCGAATTGTGTCCGGAATACGCCGAGCAATCCCCGCCGCTCAGGCTGGAGTCGCTGTAGATCAGGTTCAGGTCAACGCCCATCCAGTCCCGCGAGAACTGCACCGACCAGTCACTGAAGGCGCGGATGGAGCCGCCGTCCACCGAGACTGGAGTGCCCAACTGATGAGTGGTGTATTTCATGCTGACCCCAATGCCGAAAGGCTGGGTGCCGCCGAGGTCGGCAAATAGGGTGCTGTCTTGGCGGTCCGGATCGTTGCTGAAGGAGGCGCCAAAGCGATTGCCCAGCAGGTTCAGGCCGCCGTAGAACTCCTGGCTGTCGAGGGGGCTGAGCTTGGGGTAGCTGTAATGGATCAAGCCCACTTCGTAGCCTAAGGTCTGGTCGAAGGGGTGTTTGAAACCCATGTAGGAATCGACTTCGAGGGTGCTGGCTGAGGACAAGCCCATATTTGGGGAAAACTGGCCGAAGTACAGGCCGCTGTCGTGGCTCAGGTCCAACCCGCCATGGAACGAGTCGCTGCCAGGCGACGTCGGCTTGACCAAGCCCTGCGCCATGCTGCGGCTGGGAGTGGTGCCCAATTTCAAATCGAAATCGCCAAATTCGCGCTGAAAGATTTGCGCTTCGGCGAAGGGGCTGGCCAGCAGGGCTGCGACCAGGAAAATACAGGATTTGAGCATGCTTCACACCATGAAAAGCGAGGAGCAGTGACGAAGGACATCGGGCAGATGCCCGCGCTAGACGCGTGCAAGCATACCGGCGAATGCCGGCAGGTGAGGCCCGTTCGTCGATTCATGCAAATATGTGGATGATTGGAGAGGGTATTTCGAACTCTAGTCCTAGCGCCTTGAGGGCAAGACGCTTAGGGACCAGGCGTGTTGCACAGTATTACTTTTTACCCAAGCTGATCTGCTTGGATGGGCCGAAAGTCTGGCCGCTCACGCCTTTGGCAATTTGCTGGATTTCGCCGCCGGACTTAAGGAACGCAGCGATCTGGCTGTTGATCGATTCGCTGGTTTCAACGGCTGGAGCTGGCTTTGCTTTGCTGTTGGATGCTTTTACACGCATGGCGGCCACTAACCTGTAGAAAATTAACTTGGCCAGGCATCGTACAGGAAATACTTGACAATTGCTTGGTAAATATCCCCCGGGAATAAGTGCTGCGGCCGGAAATGGTAAAGTTTCATTGTTGAAATAACCCCCCTAACTTATTGTTTTAATTCGAAACCATGGGGCGGACGACGGTTGGCGGCCTGGAAAAACCAGCCGGTTGATCGGACGAGCGGGCTGTGCGTTGGGTGGTGCTATTGCAAGGCCACGTCAGCCCGCGTTTTTTCAGGCGCCCGCGCGTGGCGGGTCCAACTCGGGTAGAATGCCGCTCACGCAATGAGGGTATTTGGACATGGCTTTAGTCGGGCGCTACAACAGCTTGCAAGTGGTAAAACACACTAACTTCGGTTTGTACCTGGATGGTGCGCAAGACGGTGAAATCCTCTTGCCTAATCGGTATATCCCTAAAGATATTCCCAGCGAAGATGAAGACTGGCTTAACGTTTTCATCTATCTGGACAGCGATGACAAACTCATCGCCACCACTGAAAAACCAAAAGTTCAAGTGGGCGAATTCGCCAGTTTGAAAGTGGTGGAAGTCAACAGTATTGGCGTGTTCCTTGACTGGGGCTTGCCCAAGGATCTGTTGCTGCCGTACTCGGAAGAAAAACGCCAGATGACCGCAGGTGAATACTGCGTGGTGCATGTTTATCTCGACAAACACACCAAGCGCATCACCGCCACTGCACGCCTGGATCGTTACCTGGACAAAACGCCGGCGAACTACCAGGTGGGCCAGGAAGTCGACCTGCTGGTGGCTGAGGCCACTGATATGGGCTTCAAGGCGATCATCAACAACAAGCATTGGGGCCTGATCCACAAGAACGAAGTTTTCAAGTTCCTGCGCCCGGGCAAGGAAGAAAAGGGCTTTATCAAAGAGATCCGCGCTGACGGCAATATCAGCCTGAGCCTGCAACCGGTCGGCCAGGAAGCAGCCTCAAGCCTGAACGCGAAGATCCTCGCCAAGTTGCGTGAAAACAACGGCACCTTGCCGGTCAGCGACAAAAGCGACCCGACAGTCATCAGTAACGTGTTCGGCGTGAGCAAGGGCAACTTCAAGAAAGCCATTGGTGCGCTGTATAAGCAGGGCCAGATCGTGATTCACGCGGATCGCATTGAACTAAGCTGATCGCACTTTGCTCTTCTGTAGGCGCCGTCCGGTGCCTACAGAGGTTTCATCAATGACCAAGAAAACGCTCTTCGCCTACCTCGGCACTCTGCTCGCGTTCCTGATCCTGGACGGCCTCTGGCTTGGCGTCCTCATGGGACCCACCTACAAATCCCTGCTGGGTCCACTGATGCTGGATCAGCCCCGCCTGTTGCCCGCGACATTCTTCTATCTCCTTTATGTACTGGGTTGCGTAGTGTTCGTGGTGTTGCCCAGCACCCGTTGGCAACGCGCCGCCCGCCTTGGAGCCTTGCTTGGCTTGGTTGCCTACGGCACCTATGACCTGAGCAACTGGGCCACGCTGCAAGGTTGGTCCGCGCAGTTGGCAATCATGGACATGGCCTGGGGCACCTTTCTGACTGCGGCGTGCTGTACGGTGGGCTACTGGTGTGCACATCGAGTGCACCGTTGATTGTGTACAGGATTGATGTGCACCGTAGCTGAGCGTCGTCCCTGCTTCTAGACCTGTGTCAATCGCTTTGGAACACCGTATCAAAGGGACTGCGCTCAATTGGCACGCATTCTGCTGACTGTCTCGTATACAAGCCATGCCGCCTCCCGTATGCACCCCGTGACGGAAGCGCAGGCCGGTATTTCGAGGAGCCCAGCGATGACCGAACAGTTGCCCAAAGGCTACAGCCCGCGCCTGTACAACCAGGACTTGGGCCCACTGCCGCAAAAGTGGACCTGGTACAACATCTTCGCCTTCTGGATGAGCGACGTGCACAGCGTTGGCGGTTATGTGTTCGCCGCCAGCCTATTCGCCCTGGGGCTGGCCAGTTGGCAGGTGTTGATCGCCTTGCTCGCCGGTATTTGCATTGTGCAGTTGATCGCCAACCTGGTGGCTAAGCCGAGCCAGCAGGCCGCTGTGCCTTATCCCGTGATTTGTCGGCTGGCGTTCGGCGTGTTTGGTGCGAATATCCCTGCTGTGATTCGTGGCTTTATCGCTGTGGCCTGGTACGGGATCCAGACGTATTTGGCATCAAGTGCGTTGATCATTGTGGTGCTGCGCTTCTTCCCACAGATGGCGGTGTATGCCGAACCGCATTTTGCAGGCCTGTCCTACCTTGGCTGGTTTGGTTTCCTGAGTCTGTGGCTGCTCCAGGCGGCCGTGTTCTGGGCTGGTATGGAGTCTATTCGCCGCTTTATCGATTGGGCGGGGCCGGTGGTGTATGCGGTGATGTTTGCCCTGGCCGGCTGGATCGTATGGAAGGCGGGTTGGTCGAATATCAGCTTCACCCTGTCAGAGAAATCCCTGTCGGGTTGGCAGGCGTTTGGCCAGGTGATCGTGGCCACCGCGCTGGTGGTGTCGTACTTCTCCGGGCCAACCCTGAATTTCGGTGACTTCAGCCGCTACTGCCGCAGCATGCAGGACGTACGACGCGGCAACTTCTGGGGGCTGCCGGTGAATTTCCTGGCGTTTTCCCTGGTCACCGTGGTGATCGTCTCGGGCACCTTGCCGGTGTTCGGCGAAATGCTGCATGACCCGATTGCCACGGTTTCGCGCATCGATAACAGCATGGCGGTGTTGCTCGGTGCCTTTGCGTTTGTCACCGCGACCATCGGCATCAATATTGTCGCCAACTTCGTTTCCCCGGCGTTTGACTTCGCCAACGTCGCGCCGAGCAAAATCAGTTGGCGTGCGGGAGGGATGATCGCCGCGGTGGCGTCGATCTTTATCACGCCGTGGAACCTATTCAATAACCCGCTGATGATCCACTACACCCTGGATATCCTTGCGGCTTTTATCGGGCCGCTGTTCGGGATTCTGCTGGTAGATTTCTACCTGATCAAAAAACAGAAGATCGACGTGGATGCACTGTTTGATGACAGCCCCAGCGGGCGCTACTACTTCGACGGTGGCGTGAACTGGACGGCGGTCAAGGCGCTGGTGCCGGCGACGCTGGTGGGTGTCGCGATCACCTTTACTCCGGCGTTGCAGGTTATGGCCAACTTCGCTTGGTTTACCGGCTGCTTCCTGGGTGGGCTGTTTTTCCTAGTGTTGGCTCGGCGTGAGCAGATTCGTGTGCCTGCTCCGCTGGTCGTTGGCTGAGCAGCACCAAGCCCGCTATTAAAAGGCCCGCGCCGGCAATCACCAGCGCGGGTTGCAACCCGCCGCTGAGGTGGCTGCTGACCGACGCCAGCAAAGGGCCGCTCAGTTGGCCGATGGCAAAGCTGGCGGTCAGCAGCCCGGTACTGCGCTGGTAGCCGTGGGGCGCGACGTCCCGCAGGCGAGCCATCACCAACTGCATGCAGGCCAGGAACGGCCCGCCACACAGCAGCACGCCCAGCGCCAAACCCCAGCCATTGCCGAACAAACAGGCGAACACGCCGCCCGCTTGCAGCCACAGCGTGGTCATCAGCCAACGGCGCGTGGTGTTCGGGTCCTTGCGGCGCAGGCTCGCCACTCCCACGCCAATTGCTGCGGCCAGGCCAAAGCACGGCCAGAACAGATCGGCCTGCCAGGCGCCTTTGAACTGCGCGCTGGCCATCTGCGACAGGAAGGTTGCCGGAATGATGTAGCCAAGGCCGAACAGCACGTAGATCCAGCACAAATGCGCGATGCTGCCGTTGCTGCCTACCTCGGTGTGGCTGGTAACCGCTGCGCCATCGGCATAAGGCCTGGGCAGGAAAGGCAGGATTGCCAACAACATCACCAGCGCCACCACGCCATACACCAGCCACAACGTTGCCGAGTTTTGCTCCAGCAGGTTGGAGCCCAGGGCCAGTAAACCGGTTAACAGTATCCCCAACCCTGGCCCGGCGAATACCAAGGCGCCCAGGCGTGGACGCCCGGCTGCAATCGCCAATGGTTGGCTGAGGCTGGTGATCATCACCAGTGCCCAGGCACTCGCGACACCGGCACCAAAACGCAGCAATAAGTGCGGCCAGAACCCATGAGCCCAATGCGACGCCAGCGTCAGTAACACACACAACCATAAGCCGCCATACAAGCGCCCGCGTACGTGGTGGTGGGTGCGCGCAAAGATCGAATCCACAGCGCCGACGAAGTAGCCCAGGTAGTTGGCGGCAGCGATCAGGCCGGCGCCGGTCAGGTCGATCTGCCCCTCACTGAGCAGGTGCGGCATTTGTGGGGTGAGGGCGAAGCGGCCAATGCCCATCGCCATCATCAGGGCGACAAAGCTGGCAAGTAAGCGAATCAAGGGAGACATGGTCAAATTTCCTGCGGGTAAGCGAATACCCTCAGGCTAAAGCCGATTGACTTTCTGTAAAATTGAATAATAGTGAGCAACTTGTTCAGTTTTGGAGAAAGGTATGGAGTTCAGTCAATTGCGCATTTTCCAGGCCGTGGCCGAAGAGGGCTCCATCACCCGCGCCGCCGAGCGTCTGCATCGGGTGCCGTCTAACCTGTCGACCCGGCTCAAGCAGATGGAGGAACAGCTCGGCGTCGAGCTGTTCGTGCGTGAACGACAACGCTTGCAGCTTTCTCCGGCAGGCAAGGTGTTGCTCGACTACAGCACCCGTCTGCTGGCGTTGCACGACGAAGCCCATGGCGCCGTGCAAGGCGGGCAACCGGCTGGGGATTTTGTGTTGGGCAGCATGTACAGCACGGCAGCGGTTCACTTGCCCAATCTGCTGGCGCGCTATCACAAGGCTTATCCGATGGTGAACCTGCAAGTGCAATCGGCGCCCAGCGGTGAGTTGCTCGAAGGCTTGATCACCGGTCGGCTGGATGCTGCATTCGTGGACGGTCCCATCACCATCGCGTCCCTGGACGGCGTCGCCCTGTGCGAGGAAAGATTGGTGCTGATATGCGAGGCCGATCACCCGCCGGTGCGCGGGCCGCAGGATGTGGCCGGGCGTTCAGTGTTCACCTTCCGCCGCAGTTGCGCTTATCGCACTCGCCTGGAAACCTGGTTTTCCCACGAGCGTGTGGCCATGGGGCGGGCAATCGAGATTGAATCCTATCAAGGCATGCTCGCCTGCGTGATTGCCGGCTCCGGGGTGGCGTTGATGTCCGAGTCCATGCTCGAGAGCCTGCCAGGCAAGGAAAATGTGTCCGTTCATCCGCTGATAGGGCCTTTTGCCACTGCGACCACCTGGCTGATGTGGCGAAAGGGTATGCTCGGCGCTAACCTCAATGCATGGATCGACGTTCAGCAAGAGGGCAGGGCAGAGGTCCTGCGAGACGCACGTGCAATTGCTTGAACGATCCGTCAGGATTTGAATCAATTCAGTAATAGTTCGTTGTGGTTTCGTTCATGCATTATGTAGGACTTAGGGCTACTATCAATGTAGGAAAAGGCGACAGAACTTGCGCCTACCAGCATTACCCTCAAGGGGGGCAACCATGAAAGAGAAAATTCAAAACTGGCTCCATGATCTGGGTGTTGCACTGGGCTTGATCGAGCCTCCGCTACAACCGGTGCCGATTCGCACAGATGATGAGCAGCGCCGCCCGCGTCGCAGGTAAATCCTGAAGCGCTCATGCGATCGATTCGTTGATCGTGCGGGCGCTGTGCAATGGGGTGTTATTCAGGGCGTGCTCGGTTCCCTGTCATTCGGGCGCAGCCGCAGTTTGTTCCCTACCGCTTTACTGGATTATCTGACGAGACCAGAGTTGTCGTCGGACCCTTCTTCTTATCCTTTCATCCGTGCCTTTTTCCGGTTCGTCCTTCTCTATTTTTGTCTTCACAAGGACGCAAGGGTAGTGGGATGTCGAGCATTGATGGCGAAGGAATGGTGATTTCCGACAGGGTTGAGCGTCGTCGGTTTCTATCGATTGAGCAGGGAGATTTGCGTAGCGTGCGTGCCTTGGTGATTCACCAGACGGATGCCCCAAATTGAACAACGCATGGATTGGTATGGGCCTCTTTAGTTCAGGAAATCATCCAGCAAACTCACACTTGAGCGTTGAGGGATAAAAAACGGGTGCGACCTCCGACGTCGCACCCGCTGACGAAACCGCTCTACATTCTGTTATGCATCACACAGCCCGAGCCACCACCGCCTCCGGCTTACGCGACAACAAACTCACCAGTACAAAACTCACCAGCCCGACCGCCAGGCTGTAGTAAATCGGCGTGTTCGCATCCAGCCCGTCCTTGAACATAAATACCAGCGCCGTCACAAACCCCAAGGTCATTGAGCTAATCGCCCCCGACGTCGTCGCGCGCTTCCAGAAGATCGCCCCCATCAACGGAATCAACATACCGCCCACCAGCAGGTTGTAGGCCAGGGTCAGTGCGCTGATCACATCGTTCACTACCAGTGCGATACCCAGCACGGCAATACCGGTCAGCATCGTGAACAAACGGTTGATCGCCAGGCTCGACTGTTTACCGCCACGCAGGCGCGGCAGCAGGTCTTCGGTGAGGACGGTGGAGGCGGCCAACAAACCGGCGCTGGCCGTGGACATCATCGCCGCGAGAGCCGCGGCAATCACCAGGCCGCGAATCCCGTCGGGCAGCGACACTTTCACGATCGCGGCAAAGGCGTTGTTGACGTTATCCAGGTCCGGAATCAGCACCTGCGCCGCCATGCCGATCAGTGCACAGGCCAGGCCGTAGAGGATGCAGTAGAAGCCGGCGAAGGTACCTGCGTATTGGGCGACTTTTTCGTCACGGGCGGTGAACACCCGTTGCCAAATGTCCTGGCCGATCAGGATGCCGAAGAAGTAGATCATGAAGTAGGTGATGATCGTGTCCCAGCCGATGGCTGTGAAGCTGAAGCTCGACGCCGGCAGCTTGGCCACCAACTCGTCCCAGCCGCCAACGCGATACAGGCAGATTGGAAGCAGGATAAACATCAGGCCAACGGTCTTGATCACGAACTGCACAATATCGGTCAGCGTCAGCGACCACATGCCACCGATGGTCGAATACACCACCACCACGCCACCACCGAGCAGCACCGAAATCCAGAACGGCAGGCCGAACAGCACTTGCAACACCGTGGCGATGGCCAGGATCGAGGTCACGCCGATCATCAGCGCATACGCCAGCATGATCACCGCACTGGCCTGACGCGCCATGGGGTTGTAGCGCTTTTCCAGGACCTGGGTGACGGTGAAGATCTTCAGCTTGAGCAGCGGCTTGGCGAGGAACAGGTTCAGCGCAACGATGCCCATACCCAGCGCGGCACACAGCCAGAAGCCGGAGATGCCATGCACATAACCCAGGCGCACGGTGCCGACTGTCGATGCGCCGCCCAGTACCGTGGCCGCCATGGTGCCCATGTACAGTGACGGGCCCAGGTTGCGCCCGGCCACCAGGTAGTCTTCATGGGTCTTGGCGCGACGCATGCCGTAATAGCCGAGCACGAGCATGCCTGCGGCGTAGATGAGTACGACGAATAAATCCAAAGCCATGGCGGCGAGTCTCCAATTATCTTTTTTTTGAGGATCAGGCGGCGGGTTGCAGTGCCGGTTTAACGCCCGCATCCATGCGCTTAGTGCGGGGATCGGTTGGGCCGTAGACAGCCGCGGGTTCCGGAAACACACGCAGCAAGGTCAGGTACACCACCGACGCCAGCCCCAGCGTGACCGGCAGGCTGATATCAATGCCATCGGCCAGGTTGCCCAGCGGCCCGACAAACTGCCCCGGCAGGTTGACAAAGCACAGGCCCACCAGCGCACTCGGAATCCACGCCCCCAGCCCGCGCCAGTTCCACCCATGGCTGAACCAGTAGCGTCCGCCGGTTTCACCACGGGTGAACACCTGCAGGTCATCCGGGCAGTAGAAGCCGCGACGCACAATCAGCCCGATGATCATCATCACCATCCACGGGGTGGTGCAGGTGATGATCAGCACGGCGAAGGTCGACACGCTCTGCACCAGGTTGGCGGCGAAGCGTCCGATAAAGATGAAGGCAATCGACATCACCCCAATCATCAGCGTGGCCTTGACCCGCGACAACAGGCGCGGGAACACGCTGGACATGTCCAACCCGGTGCCATACAGCGATGTGGTGCCGGTGGACATGCCGCCGATCACCGCGATCAAACACACCGGCAGGAAGAACCAGGTGGGCGCCACCGCCAGCAAACCGCCGACATAGTTATTCGCCGCGATGTAGTCCGGCGCCTTGATCGACACGATGGTCGCGGTGGCCAGGCCGAACAGGAACGGGATCAAGGTGGCAATCTGCGCCAGGACCACCGCTAGCATGATGCGCATTTTCGACGTCTCACGCGGGATGTAGCGCGACCAGTCACCGAGGAATGCGCCGAAGGAAATAGGGTTGCTCATGGCTACCAGCGCGGCGCCGATAAAGGCCGCCCAGAAACCGGTCTGCCCCATCGCTAAGGTGCCGGCAAAATGGCGGTCGAAAGCCGGGGCAAAGGCGAAGATCCCCAGCAGAAACAGCAGGCTCGCCGCCCACACCGCAATGCGGTTGACCCACAACATGAAGCGAAAGCCGTAGATGCACACCGTCAGTACGAGAATGGCGAACACCCCGTAGGCCATGCCCAGGCTCAGGTCGGTTTCCGGCAGGCCGATCAGACGTTTCGCACCCCCCACCAGCGCATCGCCCGAACTCCACACCGACAGTGAGAAGAAGGCGATCGCGGTCAACAGCGAGAGAAACGAGCCGACAATCCGCCCGTGCACGCCGAAGTGCGCACCGGAAGACACCGCATTGTTGGTGCCATTGATCGGCCCGAACAGGCCCATGGGCGCCAGGATCAGCGCACCCACCAGTACGCCCAGCACAATCGCCCAGACGCCGGCCTGGAATGACAAGCCAAACAGCACGGGAAAGGAACCCAGCACAGCGGTGGCAAAGGTATTGGCTCCGCCGAAGATCAGCCGGAACAGATCCTTGGGTGTGGCGGTGCGTTCGTGGTCTGGGATCTGCTCGACCCCGTTGGTTTCTATCTTGCGAATACGTTTATCGTTGTTTTTATTATTCATGATCAGCTCCGATCATATTGGCTAAGGGGGCGGCAGCCCTTCCGGCATAGCGGACAAATGTTCGTGACAGGCCAGCCACAGGCCTTGTTTTTGTTGTGTGCCAGACCCTTGCCGTCTAAAGACAATGGTCTCGCGCTCCTGGCTAAAGAATTGCTCCCCTTGCATGCGCAACTCGGTGGTCACGTCATGCATGAAAATCGCCACGTCACCCTGCAGGCTGACAAAGGCGTTGCTCGAGGTGCATGACAGCACCTCGAACCCCTCGTCCCGGCGCCAACTGTCCCACAGCGCCTGATAGGTTTCGCGACTGAGCAGTGGTTGGGGGAGGGTGTAGAACACAAAGCTGGCATCGGCCGTGAACGCGCCGAAGTACGCGGCGCGGTCATTACGAGCGAAGGCCGCCACCAGGTCGTCGGCGGCCTGCAGCACCTCGTGCGTGCTCATCAGCGGTGCGCCACGCCTGGCAGTACGCAGAGCATTTCGTACAGCAGGTTAGCGCCCAGCAGTGAGGTGTTACCGGTGGTGTCGTAGGGCGGCGAAACTTCTACCAGGTCGCAACCAATCAGGTCGAGGCCCTGGCAGCCACGGATGATTTCGATGGCCTGGATGGTGGTCAGCCCGCCGATTTCCGGGGTGCCGGTGCCTGGCGCCCAGGCCGGGTCGATACCGTCGATGTCGAAGCTCAGGTACACCGGGCCGCCGCCGACTTTTTCACGCACTTCGGCCATTAATGGCGCGAGGGAGTGGTGCCAGCATTCTTCGGCCTGGACCACGCGGAAACCTTGTTTGCGGCTCCAGTTGAAATCTTCGGCGGTGTAGCCCTGAGCGCGCAGGCCGATCTGTACCACACGGTCGCAATCGAGCAGGCCTTCTTCGACGGCGCGGCGGAAGGTGGTGCCGTGGGCGATTTTCTCGCCGAACATATGGTCGTTGACGTCGGCGTGGGCATCGATGTGCACCAGCCCGACCTTGCCGTGTTTTTTATGGATCGCCCGCAGGATCGGCAGGGTGATGGTGTGGTCGCCACCCAGCGTCATCGGTATCACGCCGTGCTCGAGGATCTCGTCGTAGGCTTCTTCGATGATGCGCACGGCGTCGAGCAGGTTGAAGGTGTTGATCGCCACGTCGCCGATGTCGGCAACCGACAGCGAATCAAACGGCGCGGCGCCGGTGGCCATATTGTACGGGCGGATCATCACCGATTCGGCGCGGATTTCACGCGGCCCGAAACGGGTGCCGGCACGCAGCGAGGTGCCGATGTCCAGCGGCACGCCGACAAAAGCGGCGTCCAGGCCCTTGGCCGATTGCAGGTGGGGAAGGCGCATCATGGTGGCGATGCCGGCAAAGCGCGGCATTTCGTTGCCGCCCAGTGGTTGGTGAAAAATCTTGTCCACGGGAGTGCCTCATCGTTGTTTTGTTTATTAGGGGCCGATTCTGCGAAATCCCTGGAAACGAAAGAATCGCCAGGAGCAAATACTTAGTTCAGATTTTTATAAACTAATGGCTGAGGTAAACTCGGTTCAAATGTGGCCTTGCTCGCGAATGCGGTGTGTCATTCAACGATCGTTTGACTGATCCACCGCATTCGCGAGCAAGCCCGCTCCCAGAGGATTTTGTGTGTGCCTTCGGAGACCCCATGGCCAGTGCTATGCCCGACCTGAAACTCTTGCGCATCTTCGTCAGCGTCGTGCGGCACCAGGGGTTCGCCAATGCCCAGCACGCACTCAACCTGTCGACGTCGGCCATCAGCACTTATATGAGCCAATTGGAATCGGCGCTGGGGCTGGTGTTGTGCCATCGCGGCCGGGGCGGCTTCAGCCTGACCAGCAAGGGCGAGTTGTTCCATCAGGAAACCCTTCGCCTGCTCGGTGAGTTGGAAGGGTTCGAGCAATACGCGGCGGCGTTGAAGGGCGAACTGCGCGGTACCCTCAAGCTCGGCGTGCTCGACTCCACCGTCAGCGACAAAGCCCTGCCGTTCGCCGAAGTCATCGGCGCCTACAGCCAGGAACACCCGGCGGTGCACCTGCACTTGTCGGTGATGAGCCCTTACGAACTGCAATTGGGCGTGCAGGACAATCGCCTGGACCTGGCCATCGGCGCTTTCTCCAACCGCATGAGCGGGCTGATCTACATGCCGCTGTATCGCGAGCAGCATTGGTTGTATTGCAGCACCCGACATCCTCTATTCAATGAACGGCGTATCCCCGAGCAAGTCATCACCCAACAACGCATGGTCGGTCGTGGCTACTGGAGCCAGGCCGAACTGGCGCGCCACGGTTTCAAGCACAGCGCCGCGACCGTGGAAAGTATGGAAGCGCAGTTGATCCTGGTGCTGTCCGGCGCCTATATCGGCTACCTGCCCGAGCACTACGCCCAGGCCTGGGCCGACAAAGGCGACCTGCGCGTGCTGCTGCCGGCGACCTTCGGCTACCAGGCGCCGTTCTCGATGATCATGCGCCGCGGCCGCAGCCGTGAACCACTGATCCAGACCTTCCGCGACTTGCTCAAAGCCCAGCTCAACCAGGCCTGAAACCACTATGTCCAGACCCCGATGCTCCCGCTGTTTGCGGCCGACCACCCACTGCCTGTGCGCGCTGATCCCCAGCCTCGACAGCCGCACGCGCGTATTGCTGTTGCAGCACCCGAGTGAGGTCAACCACGCGCTGAATACTGCGCGTTTGGCGGCGTTGGGGTTGAACAATGCGCAATTGGTGGTGGGGGAGGTGTTTGATGACTTGCCTACCTTGCTGAATCCGCACGGCTACCAAGCGCGACTATTGTTTCCTGCAGAGGACGCGCAGCCGCTGCAAGCCTATGCTCCCGGTGATCAGCCCGTGTTGTTGGTCGTTCCCGACGGCACCTGGCGCAAGGCGCGCAAACTGCTGCACCTCAATCCATTGTTGGCGGCGTTGCCCCGTGTAACGTTGACCGAGGGCGGCGTTTCCCGGTATCGGCTGCGCAAGGCGCCAGGGCCGGGTGCTTTGTCCACAGTGGAAGCCATTGTGCAGGCATTGCAAGTGCTGGAAGCACCCGCCTCATTCGAACCATTGCTCAAGCCCTTCGAAGCCTTGATCGAAGGCCAGATTGCGGCGATGGGGGAGGAGGTTTTTCAGCGAAACCACGGCGATGGACGACTGGGTTAGCAGGCTGACCGCGTCGCGGCCATCGCAGGCAAGCCAGCGGCCACAGGAGAATGTACTCCAAGATTTGGAGCCGGCTCCCAGGCAACACATTCTCTGCTTATGCCTTTAAGCCATAAGCACCGCACTTTGCGTGATATGGCCTGCCGGCCTTTCCCGGTATGATGTCCGCCCCCGCAGTCTGGATTGCGAATACGCCATGACCTTGCAGTACCCTACAATCGCCGATTGCGTCGGCAACACGCCCCTGGTCCGCTTGCAACGCATGGCGGGCGAAACCAGCAATACCTTGTTGCTCAAGCTCGAAGGCAACAACCCGGCCGGCTCCGTCAAGGACCGTCCGGCGTTGTCGATGATCACCCGCGCCGAGTTGCGCGGGCAGATCAAGCCGGGCGACACCCTGATCGAAGCCACCTCGGGTAACACCGGGATCGCCCTGGCCATGGCCGCCGCGATCAAGGGTTACAAGATGGTGCTGATCATGCCCGACAACAGCAGCGCCGAGCGCAAGGCCGCGATGACCGCCTATGGCGCCGAGTTGTTGCTGGTGACCCAGGAAGCAGGCATGGAAGGCGCGCGCGATCTCGCCGAACGCATGGCCGCCGAAGGCCGTGGCCAGGTGCTGGACCAGTTCGCCAACGGCGACAACCCCGAGGCGCACTACACCACCACCGGCCCGGAAATCTGGCGCCAGACCGGGGGCACCATCACCCATTTCGTCAGTTCGATGGGGACCACCGGCACCATCATGGGCAATTCGCGCTACCTCAAGGAGCAGAACCCCGAGATCCAGATTATCGGCCTGCAACCGATGGAAGGTTCTGCCATCCCGGGCATCCGCCGTTGGCCCGAAGAGTATCTGCCGAAAATCTACAACGCGACCCGCGTGGACCGCATCATCGACATGGCCCAGCGTGAAGCCGAAGACACCACCCGCCGCCTGGCCCGTGAAGAAGGCATCTTCTGCGGCGTGTCCTCCGGTGGCTCGGTGGCCGGTATGTTGCGATTGTCCAAAGAAGTGGAAAACGCGGTGATCGTCGCGATTATCTGTGACCGAGGCGACCGTTACCTGTCGACCGGCCTCTTCGACGAACCTAACTGATGGCCAAGCACGAGAGGGGGCTGCGCTTCCAACCGACGGGCGGCAGCCGAGCCCCGCAGATCCCCGTAGGAAAGAAACAACGCCTGACCATCGAGCGCCTGGCCAATGACGGGCGCGGCATCGTGTTCTTTGAGGGCCGCACCTGGTTTGTGAATGGTGCGCTGGCCGGCGAAGAAGTCGAAGCACGGGTACTGGGCGCCCACGGCAAGATCGTCGAAGCGCGCACCGAACGTGTGTTCACCGCCAGCGAACTGCGTCGCCCGGCACCGTGCGCGCACGTTGGCCGCTGCGGCGGTTGCAGCGTGCAGCACTTGCCCCACGCCGAACAACTTGCCCTGAAACAGCGCATGCTCGCCGAGCAACTGTCCCGTGTGGCGGGTGTCGAACCGCAAGAGTGGGCTGCACCTTTGAGTGGCCCGGAATTCGGTTACCGTCGCCGCGCCCGTGTGGCCGTGCGTTGGGATGCCAAGGCCAAACATCTGGAAGTCGGTTTCCGCGCCGTGGCCAGCCAAGACATCGTTGCCATCGATGATTGCCCGGTGCTGGTACAGGCCTTGCAACCGATCATGCAGCGCTTGCCGAACCTGTTGCGCCGGCTGAGCAAACCTCAGGCCCTGGGGCATGTGGAGCTGTTCAGCGGTACGTCCATCGCGGTATTGCTGCGGCATATGGCACCGTTGTCGGACGCGGACCTGCTGATCCTCGAAGAATTCTGCCATTTCCATGAAGCGCAATTATGGCTGCATGGCGAGGGTCAGCCGGAACCGGTCGAACCCGACTCGGTGTTGGGGTTTCGATTGGAACAGTGGGACCTGGAGTTGGCCTACCGGCCAGGTGACTTCGTGCAGGTCAACGCCTCGGTCAACGCGGTGATGGTCGCCCAGGCCTTGGAATGGCTGGCGCCACAACCCGACGAGCGGGTGCTGGATCTGTTTTGCGGCCTGGGCAACTTTGCCCTGCCACTGGCGCGCCAGGTGCGTGAAGTGGTGGCGGTGGAAGGTGTGCAGGCCATGGTGGAGCGGGCTGCCGTCAATGCCGTCAGCAATGATTTGCATAATGCGCAGTTTTTTCAGGCCGATTTGTCCCAGCCTTTGACTGACGCAGACTGGTCCAAACAGGGCTTTTCTGCGGTACTCTTGGACCCACCGCGTGATGGTGCCCTGGAGGTTGTGCGCAAGCTTGCGACCCTCAAGGCCAAGCGTCTGGTGTATGTGTCCTGCAACCCAGCCACGCTGGCGCGGGACTCGGTTGAGTTGGTCAAGCAAGGCTACCGGCTAAAGCGTGCCGGGATCCTCGACATGTTTCCGCAAACCGCGCATGTCGAGGCCATGGCGTTATTTGAAGCGGGCTAGGATGCCCGTTTAATCCGACTGGCCTGCATTCTTCAGGGGCGTGAACTGCCAGGGAGCTTGCAGCAAAGGTCGGGATGATTTTTGGCGCCCCCAAGGTGCGTCGTAGGGAAGGTAAGCAAGATGGTACAGGTGAGAGCACACCAGCCGATCAACACCGACGGCAGTATCAATCTCGAGGCATGGCTGGATCATGCCATCAGTGTCGACCCGGCACTGGACCGTGAAGCCTTGAAAGCAGCCTGCGAGTTCGCTCGTGAGTCTGAGCAGCAAGACAATGCGGCCAAGAACCTGTGGGCCGAAGGCACGTCAAGCTTTCGCACCGGGTTGGAAATCGCCGAGATCCTCGCTGATCTCAAGCTGGACCAGGATTCGCTGATCGCCGCCGTGCTGTATCGCGGCGTGCGTGAAGGGCACATCCAGTTGGCGACCGTTGGCCAGCGTTTCGGCTCGGTAGTGGCCAAGCTGATCGACGGCGTGCTGCGCATGGCCGCGATCAGCGCCAGCCTCAGCCCACGACAGTCCTTGGTGCTGGGCACTCAGGGTCAGGTCGAAAACCTGCGAAAGATGTTGGTGGCCATGGTCGACGACGTACGCGTCGCGCTGATCAAGCTGGCCGAGCGTACCTGCGCGATCCGTGCGGTAAAAACTGCCGACGACGAGAAGCGCAACCGCGTCGCCCGCGAAGTCTTCGATATCTACGCGCCGCTGGCGCACCGCCTGGGTATCGGCCATATCAAGTGGGAGCTGGAGGACTTGTCCTTCCGCTACCTCGAACCCGATCAGTACAAACAGATTGCCACGTTGCTGCACGAGCGGCGGCTCGACCGTGAGCGTTTTATCGCCGACGTGATGAACCAGTTGCGCTCGGAGTTGCAGGCCACCGGTGTCGAAGCCGACATCAGCGGCCGCGCCAAACACATCTATTCCATCTGGCGCAAAATGCAGCGCAAAGGCCTGGCTTTCAGCCAGATCTACGATGTGCGAGCCGTACGTGTGCTCGTGCCGGAAATGCGCGACTGCTACACCGCGCTGGGTATCGTCCACACGCTGTGGCGGCACATCCCCAAGGAGTTTGACGATTACATCGCCAACCCCAAGGAAAACGGTTATCGCTCGCTGCACACCGCGGTGATCGGCCCCGAGGGCAAGGTGCTGGAGGTGCAGATCCGCACCCACGCCATGCACGAAGAGGCCGAATTGGGCGTTTGTGCGCACTGGCGCTACAAGGGCACCGACGTCAAGGCCGGGTCCAACCAGTACGAAGAGAAAATCTCCTGGCTGCGCCAAGTGCTGGAATGGCACGAAGAACTCGGTGACATCGGCGGCCTTGCCGATCAGTTGCGGGTGGATATCGAGCCGGACCGGGTCTACATCTTTACCCCCGACGGCCACGCCATCGACTTGCCGAAGGGCGCCACGCCGCTGGATTTCGCCTACCGCGTACACACCGAGATCGGCCACAACTGCCGGGGCGCCAAGATCAACGGGCGCATCGTGCCGCTCAACTACAGCCTGCAGACCGGTGAGCAGGTCGAGATCATCACCAGCAAGCACGGTACGCCGAGCCGCGACTGGCTTAACCCGAACCTGGGCTACATCACCACGTCGCGGGCGCGGGCGAAGATCGTCCATTGGTTCAAGTTGCAGGCGCGTGACCAAAACGTCGCCGCCGGTAAAACCTTGCTTGAACGCGAACTGGCACGCCTGGGCCTGCCGCAGGTGGACTTCGACAAGCTGGCCGAAAAAGCCAACATGAAGATTGCCGAAGACATGTTCGCCGCCCTCGGTGCTGGCGATTTGCGCCTGGCGCAACTGGTCAACCTGGCGCAGCAACTGGTCGAGCCGGAACGCGGCAGCGAGCAACTGGAACTGATCCCGCGCAAGGCCATCGGCTACAAGCCTGGCAAGCGTGGCGATATTCAGATCCAGGGCGTGGGCAACTTGATGACGCAAATCGCCGGTTGCTGCCAGCCATTGCCGGGGGATGCCATCGTCGGCTATATCACCCAGGGCCGTGGCGTTAGCATTCACCGCCAGGATTGCGCCTCGGTGCTGCAATTGGGCGGGCGTGAGCCGGAGCGGATCATCCAGGTCAGTTGGGGCCCGGTGCCGGTGCTGACCTACCCGGTGGATATCATCATTCGCGCCTACGACCGTTCCGGTTTGCTGCGTGACGTGTCGCAAGTGCTGCTCAATGAGCGGATCAACGTGCTGGCGGTCAACACCCGCTCGAACAAAGAGGACAACACCGCGTTGATGTCCCTGACCATCGAGATTCCGGGGCTGGACGCACTGGGGCGGTTGCTGGGGCGGATTTCCCAGTTGCCGAATATCATTGAAACCCGGCGTAATCGCGCACCATGAGTCACTGGATGACCGCGGTTTGAAAATGTGGGAGCGGGCTTGCTCTCACACTTGATCAGCGGCGTTCCTACTTGATTAGGCACAAATTGATGTATTCACTGGATGACCTGCTGCACCTGATGAACCGTCTACGCGACCCGCAATACGGCTGCCCGTGGGACATCAAGCAAACCTATGCCACTATCGTCCCGCATACGCTGGAAGAAGCCTACGAAGTCGCCGACGCCATCGAGCGCGACGATTTTGATCACCTGCAAGGCGAGTTGGGCGACCTATTGTTCCAGGTGGTGTATTACAGCCAGTTGGCGCGGGAGGAAGGGCGCTTCGAATTTGCCGGGGTGGTCGACAGCATCACGCGCAAGCTGATCCGTCGCCATCCCCACGTATTCCCCACCGGCGATCTGTATGCATCGCTGGATATCCCACAGCTGAGCGAAGAGCAGGTCAAGCAACGCTGGGAGCAGATCAAGGCCGAGGAGCGTGCGGAAAAATCCGACGCACCGGAGCAACTCTCCCTGCTGGACGATGTGCCCGTCGCTTTGCCAGCCCTGTCCCGTGCCGCCAAGTTGCAAAAACGCGCCAGCCAGGTTGGCTTCGATTGGCCTTCAGCCTTGCCGGTGGTGGATAACGTGCGCGAAGAGCTCGATGAAGTGCTCGAAGCCATGGCCGATAACGACTCGGTGGCTATTGCCGATGAGGTCGGCGACCTGCTGTTTGCGGCGGTAAACCTGGCCCGTCACCTCAAGGTCGACCCGGAAACCGCACTGCGTGGCGCCAATGCCAAGTTCGAACGACGTTTCCGATTTATCGAACAGGCATTGCGCGATACCCATCGTCCCATAGAAGATTGCACCCTCGAAGAGTTGGACGCCCTGTGGGGCGAAGCCAAACGTCAGGAAAAGAACATGTCCAGCTGCGGTTGAGCGGCTGCCTAAGTGAGTAAGCACCATGAGCATTTCCCTCCGCGATCAGTTGCTCAAAGCAGGTCTGGTCAACCAAAAGCAGGCCAAGCAGGTCGGCAAAGACAAACAGAAGCAGCAGCGCCTGGTCCACAAAGGCCAGATCGAGGCTGACGACACCCAGGCCCGCCTGGCAGCCGAGGCAAAGGCTGAGAAGATCAAGCGCGACCAGGAGCTGAACCGCCAGCAGCAGGAAAAAGCCGAGGCCAAGGCCCGCACGGCCCAGGTCAAGCAACTGATCGAAACCTCGCGCCTGCCCAAGCTGACCACCGAGGACTACTACAACTTCGTGGATGACAAGAAGGTCAAGCGCCTGTCGGTCAACACCTTGATGCGCAACAAGCTGAGCAACGGCTCCCTGGCGATCGTGCATCACGGCGGCAGCTATGAGGTGATCCCGCGCGAAGCAGCCCTGAAGATCCAGGAGCGTGCGCCGGAGCGTATCGTGCAGCTCAATATCCTCACCGAAAGCCAAGTGCCGGATGAGGATGATCCTTACGCCGCCTACCAGATCCCGGATGACCTGATGTGGTAAGGCGGTAAAAACTGCCATGTGGTGAGGGGCTTGCCCCTGCCAAGAAACACAAACCCCGCTCAAAAGGCGGGGTTTGTGTTCTAACCAGTAGCGTCAGCCGATCACCAATCCACTGCGTAACTCAGGCTGAAGGTGCGACCTTGGGCATTTGGGTACGGTGCACGCGCGTTGGCCTGGGCGAACATGTTTTGGTAGTTGCGGTTAGTGAGGTTGTACACCGCACCTTCGAGGCGACCTACCGGCAACCTCACCGAACCCAACAGGTCAGCCAGCGTGTAGCCTTTGATGTCGCGGCCGTTGTTGTCTTTGAACGCGGCGTCATAGTCGGCCAGGCGCATACCTTGCAGGCGCAGGCTGTAGTCGCCACGGTCGTAGCCGACAAAGGCGGTGGTCTTGGCGGGAGAGATGCGTGTGGCAGGCAGGTCGATCCATTTACCGTTCTGCTGGGTCTCGCCTTTGGCGTAGGCGTAAGTGCCGCCTACTGACCATTGATCGGTGAAGTTGTACGTCAGGCTGGTTTCAATACCGCGCACACGTTCTTTCTGATTGATCAGGCGCAGTACACGATCATTGGCGTCATAGAACTGGGTGACATCCGAGGTGTTTTCATACGCTGTGACGTTGGCCAGCCACTTGTCCCAATTGCCACGCCAGCCCAGCTCGTAGCTGTCGACCTTCAGCGCTTGGGCATTCAGGTTTTGAATGTCGTACTTGCTGTTCACGTCACGCAGGAAACGCTGGATATCCGGCAGGGAAAAGCCCTGGCTGAAGTTGACGAATACATCCTGGTTTTCGCTCAGGTGATACACCGCGCCGAGGTTATAGAGGGTGTCATCGTATTTGAGCGTGCCACCGGGCAGTATCGCGCGATTGCCGGTCTGGACGATTTCGCCATAAGCGATGCTGTCGGAAACCTCGCTTTCGATCCACTCACGGCGTACGCCACCACGCAAGGTCCAGTCATCGATGTCGTAGGACAGCTGCCCAAAGATGGCTTTGGTGCTGGTCGCGATGTCGGGGCCGAGTTCGAACGTGGTGCCGGTCTTGGTGTAGGTCAGGCCGTTGACGCGGTATTGGTCGCCGCGCTGGCTTGAGGTTTCATGGTCGTAATCAGCGCCCCAGACGAGGTTGCCGGTGGCCGGGCCGATGTCCGGCATTTGCGTATCGATCGCCGCGCGCAGGCCGTAGACATCTTGCACGCTGTTGTTGTCGGATACCCCGGCGCGGCCACGCGACAGGTCCGGGAAGAACAACGCGTCGGCACGCCGCCAGTAACTTTCGACCTGCAAGCCCTGACCGTAGAAATCGTTGTCGGCGTAGTTAAGGTTGACCGCCTGGTTGTGGGTGAAGGGTTGGTCATCCAGGTCCAGGCCTTTGACCGCGACGGCGGTGTCGGTGATGCGTGGGTTCTTGGTGTAACGGGTGTCTTGCTCGTCCTTGTAGTCTTGCAGCGACAGGCTGATCTTCTTGTCGTCATCCAGCGCGTAGCCGAAGCGACCTTGCAGGTCATAGGTGTCGGTGTCCATGTTGCTGCCCTGGGACGTGTCCTGGGGAATGCGCTTTGCGTTGCCGTCGAACTGATCGTTGCGTTGTACGTAGTTACCCGAAACATACCAGTCCACCGGGCCCTGACGGCCCGTTGCGCTCTGGAATGTTTCGTAGGAGAAACCTTTGTGGCTGAGGTTGTTGCCGGCGGTCATGCCGATTTTGCTGCTGAAGGCCAGGTCTTCACCTTTGTTGCGCTTGGTGATGATGTTGATGATGCCGCCTGACGCACCTGCACCGTAGACACTGCTGGCGCCGGATATCACTTCAATGCGCTCGATGCTTTCCGGTGCCACGCTGTTGAGCTGGCGGAAGTTGTCGCGCGTGGCGTTCTGGGACACACCATCGATCAGGATCAGCGTATTACGGCCGCGAAGCGTCTGGCCGAAGTTGCTCATGCCACCGCTGGAGGGAGCAATGCCCGGCACCAATTGCCCGAGCATATCCGCAACCCGGCGTCCCGCACCCGTTTGCTGGCGGATCTGGTCTTCGCTGATGACCTGCACAGAGCCAGGGATCGCCGCAATACTGGTTTCATTGCGTGTGGCCGAAACCACTGTCGCCTGTAATTGCAGGTTGGTGGGCGCTGGTGGGGTTTCTTCAACTTGATCGGCCCAGGCTGGGCCGCTCATAGATCCGAGCAGGGGCAGCAGGGCTGCCAGTTGCAATTTGTTCATGACCTTGCCTTTCAGTTATTAGAAGTATTGACAGAAAAACCGGATGAATCGGGTGTTCGGGTGAGCGAACGGATTGCGCGAACACCCAGGGCGGCCAAGGCATAAGTGAGCGCGACCAGCCAAAAGCTGTGCGCCAAGCCCACCATCGCCATGCCGATGCCGCCCATCAAGGCGCCGCACAGCGCGCCGGCTTTGGCGGCGCTATTGCCCATGCCCAGAGCAAAACCCTGTTGGCTGGGCGCAACGGTATTGGCGATCAACGTGTAGGCGACGGGCAGCAACGCGCCTTGCCATACGCCCCACAGCAACCGGCTGGCGAGGAAGCCCAGCCATTCGTTGGCCATCGCCGTGAAGGCAAGCGTCAAGGCGCAGGACCACGTGACCCATTCGATAATGCGCAGCGTGTGTGCGGGTTGATGTCGGTCAAACAGCCGCCCCCAAAGCGGGGCGGACAGTGCCAGCGTGAGGGCGCTGGCGGCATAGCTGGCGCCGATCAACCATGCGGGTGCGTGTAAAACGTCGGCGACGTAGAGGGCGTAAAACGGCTGAGGCATCATCTTGGCAGCCTGAATCAATACGATGATCCCCAGCATTGCGCCGAGCCAGCCTTTGGGCAGTGCGGCGGGTGCGGACGTGCGCGTTGGCCGCGAGCGCGGCGCATCGCTGGGCAGGAACACGCTGATCACTGCACAGATCAGGCAGACGGCGGTGGCGCTGTAGCACAGCAGTGCGAAGCCCGAGATATCCATCAGCCAGCCGCCCAGCACCGGCCCAGCCAGTGACCCCACTGCGGTTGCCGATTGCAGTCGCGCAAGAATGTGCCCGCGCCCGCCATCACCACAGTAGGCCAGTGCGTAGGCTTGGGCCGCTGCGATAAAGCCGGCCAACGCGCCTTGCGCCACCCTGATCGCCACCAGCAGCCACGGATCGAAGGTGATAGCGGCCAACGCCTGGCACACCGCCAGCGCCAGCAGCGCCCGAATGATCATCGGCTTGTGGCCGGTACGGTCACCCAGGCGCCCCCACATTGGCGTCAGGATCATCGCCGCCATCATCGGCCCGGCATACACCAGCGAAGACAGCAGGCCGGTGTACTGGGCATTGGCCACGCCGAGCAGCTTTTGGATCTGCAAGGGCCAGAAGGGGCCGCTCATTTCCATGGCCCCCATCGACACCAGTTGAATCACCACCAGCAGCCGCAGCGCGGTGTGGTTAGCTGCCATTGGCGGCGGCACTCAGCGGGTTGGGCAGCCGCCCGACGATGTCGGCATGGCTTTCCAGCAGGCGCATGCGCATGAACGACTTGGCCGGCCAGTCCTGCTCCATCAGGGCTTCGCGCTCGGTTGCCCAGCGCTGTGGTTCGACCTGGCTGCGCAAGTCGTCGAAACACTGGCTGACTTGGGCCGACAGTTCATTCCAAAGTAACGCCTGGGGGATATCGAAGTGGCGGGCACTGAGCAATACCAGTTCGCCCAGGTGGCACATGAATACCGTGTGCAGCAGCTTGTCACGTACAAAGCCCGCGTCGTCATACAGCGTCATCCTGGGGTCGTGCAGTTCGATATCCAAACCGTGGGCGTGCAAGGTCTTGCGGTCGATTCGAATATCACCGAAGTCACGCAACAACAGGCGGTTCAATTGGCCGTCTGCGGCCATGACCATGAAGGCGTTCTGCTGGTGGGCCTCGAAGGCAACGCCATAGCGCAGGTACATGCCCAACAGTGCCGGTACGGCGATCGCGGCATAGTCGCGAAAGAACGCAAGCATGGCATCGGCGTCGTCCAGGCCTTTGCTCAGGCGTACCCATTGCCTCAGCAGCGGCTGGCCGTGCTGGTCGATGGCAAACAGGCTGCCCACCGGCACGGCCATTTCGCCCGGTTGGAGCAGGCTCTGCGGGTTGTCGCGGTAGAGAACGGCGAGGTGACGGGAGTGCTCATCATTGGCCGGTTGGGGTTTGAAATGCACGCCGATCCGCTCGGGGACGATGCGCAGGATTCGCTGAATTGCGGGCTCGCGCTCAAGGATCGCCAGCAGCAACTGGCTGATTCGCGGGCCCATGCGCGCCGAGCGTGGCGAAACAGTTCGTTGCACACTGGTCAGCCGGAGTGAGACCGGGAGTTTGACCATCGGCGCGTCGCGGCTGCCTTCAGGCAGCACGGTCCTGAACGACATGGTCGGGTGGGCGGTAAACGCGACGATATCGGTCAGCACCAGCAGCTTGTCACCGATTTCGTTGGCGAACAGTTGCGGTAGCTCCTGGCGTGCCTGCCAAGGGTGAGCAGGCAGCGGCAGGTACTCAGCCGCCTCAAGCCCCTGCGCTGCAAGCGCTGCGGTCAACTGCCGGGCTGCCTGTGGAAAGTGCTGTTGCCACCACCGCCAGTAATCTGCGGTATCGGCCAATACTTCGACATGCGCATATTGGCGGTGGAGCGCGCAAAGGAATACCGGGAAGCGCGCTTCGAACTCCGGTGAGAAATCAATCACTTGGTCGGTAGCCAAGCCCAACTTGGTCTTGTAGTTGGGGTGCCATGGGTGGCCCAGCGTGCCCCATTGTTCAAGCACGGACGTAGCGTTGGTCACACTCGCATCGTTCTTGAGGTGGCTGAGCAGATTGTGCTGATGGGCCGGGTCCATTGCTGCGTGCAGCTTGAGTGTCCACTGCGCGTGAAAGGCAAGGCATAGCGTGTCGTTGACAAAGCTGTCATCGATTTCGGTGTTAAGACGGCTCAAGACGTTCAGGTCGGCCGATGATTCGAGGCTGTTGTTAAGCAGCGTCAGTAATTGCGACGGGAATTGAATGATCTGCTCGGTCTGGTCATTACGTAACAGCGTGACCTGGCCACGCAGGTCCCAACTGCCCATACGGCCGGGGCGCAGGTGATCGAAGCGCAGGCGGGTTTGGTCAGGCAGTGCCAGCCAGCAGTGGCCGCGTTCGTCATAGGTGCGAGTGTTGGGGTCCAGCAGGCCTTCACGAAACAGTGCCTGGATCAGACGTTGGAAACTGCGTTCGGCGGCGGGCGCCAGCGTGTTGATCAGTGCATCAAGGCTGATGTGATTGGCGAGGAATTGCGGCGTGGCCAGTGCTTCACCCCAGCGCTCAAGCAGTAATTTTTCCGGCGTGCTGTTGTGGCCATGCATGAAGTCGAATTCCTTATCCGCGGTCCTGGGTGAAAAGCGTGCGAATGGTATCGAGAACTATTAACAAATGTCTATTTTTTGTTACGCTTTTTTCGCAACCGTTTATTCAAGCGGTCGGAGGGCGTGACTTGCCGGCAAATACTGCGGTCAGGGATAGGCTGTGACATGGCCTGGAGGCGTCTTGAACAGGCCAGTTCAGGGGGGCTTGGAATGGCGTGCAGTACCCGGACTGTGACTGTGTAATCTGTGTCTGCTTTTGTACGATTGCACAGTCGTGTAGGGACATAGCGGCTTCTAAAACGCAAAAAAACCGCGCATTGGGCGGTTTTTTTGTGGAGGCGGCCCGGCTGCGTGGGGTCGGGCGTCTACGTGATATCAGCGTTTCAGGAGCTTTGTGCCTGGCGTTTCATCTCAAGAGTTTCGAGCTCGTTTTTATAATTGTTGGCTTCGTTCTCGTTGTGGAACATGCCGACCAGTTGGTCTTGTTGATGGACATCCCAGATGTGAATCCCATGACCCAGTGCTTCATGAGACATGTGTGCATCGTCGCGTTCAGTTACTTTTACAGTCATCTGCTTGCTCCAATCTCTGGTTGATCTGCGGCAAGTCGTCGCAGGCCTCTTTTATATGTTTTGTTAGCTTGCTAAGTAAACCGGTTTTGCCCGCAACAATTCAGTGCACAAAACGCAACATTGCTACAGGCCCCGTAAACCGTGACATTGCGTCGCAGGTGCCTGAGTTTTATGACAAAGGTTTCATGTTTGAGGGGGCGTTTCTCTTGTGTTGATCCTCCGCCACCTTCGCGAGCAAGCCAGCGATAGCGGTAGAACGTCCACCCCAAAACCTGCAGGCGAAAAAAAGCCCCGCATTCAGCGAGGCTACTTTTTCAGCTCATCAGCCTATCAGCTACCTTTGACAGCCTTACCGTCAACGGTACCGTCCTGCAGCATGATGTTGTATTCCTTGCCGTCGGTCTCAACCTGGCGCAGGGCAACCAGGATGCCGCCCTGGTCCTTGGCAAACCACATCTGGGTGATGCGCTTGCTCTGCGACGGGTCGCGCACACGCTCGACCTTGATCGCGTCGATGGCGCCTACCTTGGTCTGGACCTTTTCAGGGCCGATGACGCGGAAGTCATAGGTATCGACGTCCGTGCCTTCGACCACACGGTAGCTCATGCTTTTCTTGCCGGCAGCCACGTCACGCTGGAGGGCGAGCTGGTAAGTCGACTTGTCGAGCATGCCACTTTCAAGGGTGACGTTGACCGGGTCTTTGTTTTCAAAACCGGTAACTTTCTTGGCGGATTGGTCGAAATCCAGATTGATCTTCTTCGCCTTACCCAGGCCGCCGCGTTCGAAGGTGTAGCTCTTCGGTTGCAGGGTGTCCTTGTCGAACACGATCACACTGGTTTCGGTCAGGCTGGCGATCATCATGGAAGCCTTGAAGTTCAAGGTCCAGGTGCCGTCGCTGTTCTTGGTCAGGCTGCGTTCTGCCGAACCACTCATGGGCAACTGTTTCCAGTCAGCGGTGTAGCTGGCGGAGAAGGGGTGAAGGTCTGCTGCTTGCACGGCAGGCAAGGCGAACAGCGCAAAAGCGAAGAGCAAGGCGCGACGCATAAAATCTCCTAGGTTCGAATCAAGTGGCCGCTGGCCGCGAGTAACTGACCGTCCAATAATGCACCCTGGTCGCCAAGAATCAACCGACCTTCGGCAAACCAGCGAACGGCCAGTGGGTAAATCCTGTGTTCCTGGGTGTGAACCCGTTGCGCAAGGCTCTGCGCCGAGTCGTCAGACTCTACCGGAACCACTGCCTGTACGACCAGAGGCCCGCCATCGAGTTCCTCGGTGACGAAGTGCACGCTGCAGCCATGCTCGCTGTCGCCGGCATCGAGCGCACGCTGGTGCGTGTGCATGCCTTTGTACTTGGGCAGCAGGGAAGGGTGGATATTCAGCAGCCGCCCTTCGTAATGCCTTACGAAATCAGCGCTGAGGATGCGCATGAAGCCGGCCAGTACCACGAGTTTGGGGTTGAAGGCGTCAATCAGTTCGATCAAGGCGCTATCAAAGGCCTCGCGACCTTCGAAAGCCTTGTGATCCAAGGCGCGGGTGTCGATACCCGCGTCCCTGGCGCGTTGCAGGCCATAGGCGTCGCTGCGGTTGGAGATCACCGCAGCGATGCGCACCGGGCTGTCGCCGGTGCGCGTGCTGTCGATCAGGGCCTGCAAGTTACTGCCGGTGCCGGAAAGCAGCACCACGACATCACAGGTCTGAGGCATCAGTGAGCCTTGAGGTTCTTCAGTTCAACCTGTGCCGCGCCTTCTGGGGCGGTGGCGATCTGGCCGATAACCCAAGGCTGCTCGCCGGCTTCACGCAGCACGTTCAGCGCGCTTTCAACGTGCTCTTGAGCCACGCAAATAACCATGCCCACGCCGCAGTTCAGCACGCGGTGCATTTCGGTTTCATCGACGTTGCCTTTCTCTTGCAGCCAGTCGAAGACCGCAGGACGCTGCCAGCTGGCCACGTCGACGATCGCCTGGGCGCCTTTTGGCAGGACGCGCGGGATGTTGTCCAGCAAACCGCCGCCAGTGATGTGGGCCATGGCTTTGACTGCGCCAGTGTCCTTGATCAGCTTGAGCAGTGGCTTGACGTAGATGCGCGTAGGGGCCATCAGCAGGTCGGTCAGCGGCTTGCCGTCGAGCTGGATGTTCTCGATGTCGGCGCCGGACACTTCGATGATCTTGCGGATCAGCGAGTAGCCGTTGGAGTGCGGGCCGGAGGATGGCAGGGCCAGCAGGGCATCACCGGCAGCCACTTTGGAGCCGTCGATGATTTCGGCTTTTTCTACAACGCCGACGCAGAAGCCGGCCAGGTCGTAGTCTTCGCCTTCGTACATGCCTGGCATCTCAGCGGTTTCGCCGCCAACCAGAGAGCAGCCCGACAGTTCGCAACCAGCGCCGATGCCGGTCACCACCTGGGTCGCGGTTTCGACATTGAGCTTGCCGGTCGCGTAGTAATCCAGGAAGAACAAGGGCTCAGCGCCGCACACCACCAGGTCGTTGACGCACATGGCAACCAGGTCGATGCCGATGCTGTCGTGCTTGTTCAGGTTCAGCGCCAGGCGCAGCTTGGTGCCCACGCCGTCGGTGCCGGAAACCAGTACAGGCTGCTTGTAGCCGGCCGGGATTTCGCAGAGGGCGCCAAAACCGCCCAGGCCGCCCATGACTTCGGGGCGCGCAGTGCGCTTGGCGACGCTCTTGATGCGTTCGACCAATGCTTCACCGGCGTCGATGTCTACACCGGCGTCCTTGTAGCTCAGGGAGGGTTGCTTGCTCATGATCCAGGCCTTTAGGGGGGATTCAGGGGTAACGACCGAGCGGGCAGGCGCTTTTGGTAAAAGGCCCAGCCGTTGACGGTCTGCGAAGGCGCGCGATTTTATCAGGCTTGAGGGGCAGCGGCCATCCTCGGGCCGACGGGCAGGGCCATATAGGTCAAAAAAGCAGGTTAAAAAAATGCTAATCGGCTCTGCTTCGGTACGTATTAAGGTATAGCCTTTAACCCGCTATCGTTATGACAGTACAAAAACTGCAATGACCCTGTGAATGTTTTACCGGTGGCTGTGGTCACAGCCTTGCCAAACCGAGTTCACGCGGTCTTTTGCAGCCGCTAAATTTGTCGTTCGGGAATCTTCCATGCGTCTGTGTAACTTCTTCTTTGTAGGCTGCTTGTCGTTGGTCAGCCTGGCGAGTCATGCCGAAACACTCAATGGCCTTTATCAAGTACTTGAGCCCGTCAGCAGCCAGTCCCCGCAAGAGCGCGACCAGGCTACCCAGCGTGCCGTGCAAACCATGGTGATCCGCCTGACCGGTGACGCCAAAGCCGCCGAAGGCCCGGGCCTGGCGGCGATTCGCAAGGATCCGCAACAAATCATCACGCAATATGGGTACGACGCTGGCCCGCCGGAAAGCCTGCAAGTGGATTTTGATCCGGTCAGTACTGACCGCGCCTTGCGCGATGCGGGCCTGTCGATTTGGGGCAGCAATCGCCCCTCGATCCTCGGTTGGTGGTTGAACGATTCTACTGGAGGCAGCAGCCTGGTAGGCGATGGCCAGACCGTCGCACAGGCGCTGCGCCGCGCTGCGCAACACCGGGGCCTGCCGTTGCGTCTACCGCTGGGTGACCTGGATGAGCAGGTGGTCGCCACCGTGCCGAACTTGGAAAGTGCCGATGCCACACCGTTGCGCGCCGCCTCCGAACGTTACGGCGCCGACGCCCTGCTGGCCGTGCATGCGCGTCAGGAAGGCAGCCAATGGCAGGCCAAATGGCGCCTGTGGTTGGGCGACAACAGCGAACAGGGCACGGCGCAAGGTGCCGACACGGCTGCCGTGGCCGATGCGGTGATGCTGGCGGTCAGCCAGAAATTGGCGCCGCGTTTTGCGGTCAAGCCTGGCGTGAGCACCGAGCAATTGCTGGAAGTGCAAGGCATGACCCTTGAGCGTTACGCCGCGCTGGGTCATCTGCTTGAGCCCTTTGGTGGCCAGCCCCAACGGGTGGATGGCGATCGCATCGTGTACCGCGTCAACGGCAGTGCCGATCAGTTACGTACCCAGTTGAGCCTGGCTAAATTGCAGGAGATCCCTGCCAGTGGAGCACCGGTCCAGCAGCCTGTGGCAGATAGCACTCAACCTGTTGCTGCACCTGAGCCTCAAGCGCAACTGCGTTTTCGTTGGTAGTAGTTTTCTTCTTTATATAGATGGAGTGGTTTATGGCGGATACGCGTCGTTGGGTGTGGCTTGGCGGGATTGTCCTGCTGTGTGTATTTGTGTTTCTGCTGCATTCGATCCTGACGCCGTTCCTGGTTGCGTTGCTGCTCGCGTACCTGTTCGATCCCATGGTGGATCGTCTGGAAAAGGCTGGCTTGTCGCGTACCTTGGGGGTAGTGGCAGTGTTTGCGCTGTTTACCTTGATCATCACGGCATTGGTGTTGGTGTTGTTGCCAATGCTGGCCAAGCAGCTGTATCGCTTGTATGAACTGGCGCCGCAGATGCTCGATTGGCTGCAGCACACGGCGGTGCCGTGGGCCCAGGCCAAGCTTGGGCTGTCGGACGGCTTCTGGAAGTTCGACAAGATCAAGGCGGCCATCAGCGAACACATGGGCCAGACCACCGATATCGTCGGTGTCATCCTCAGCCAGGCAACTGCATCCAGCCTGGCGCTGATTGGTTGGTTGACCAATCTGGTGCTGATCCCGGTGGTGGCGTTCTACCTGCTGCGCGACTGGGACATTATGATGGCCAAGATCCGCAGCCTGCTGCCGCGCGATCGTGAGGAGCGCATTGTTTCCCTGGCAGGCGAGTGCCATGAGGTGTTGGGCGCGTTTGTGCGTGGCCAACTGCTGGTGATGCTGGCGCTGGGCATCATCTACGCCGGCGGCTTGATGGCGATCGGTCTGGAGCTGGGCCTGTTGATCGGCCTGATCGCCGGCCTGGCCGCTATCGTGCCGTACATGGGCTTTGTGATCGGTATCGGCGCGGCGCTGGTGGCCGGGCTGTTTCAGTTTGGCGGCGACCTGTACCCGATGCTGGGGATTGTCGCGGTGTTCATGGTCGGCCAGGCGCTGGAAGGCATGGTGCTCACTCCGTTGCTGGTGGGCGACCGGATCGGTCTGCACCCGGTGGCGGTGATCTTTGCGATCCTGGCGGGCGGTGAGCTGTTCGGGTTTACCGGCATCCTGATGGCACTGCCGGTGGCGGCAGTGATCATGGTGCTGGTGCGCCATATGCACGACCTGTACAAAGAGTCGGATGTGTACACCGGCGTTGTAGACCCCGAACTGTAACCGCTTCGTAACAAACCCGGTCTTGGCCGGGTTTGTTGTTTCTGGAGCAGCAGCGCCAAACAATCTGCGCAAATCCAACAAGTTAACGCAAACCTTTGATTTTGCTTGTGGTCTGCTGCATTGTGCGCCCGGCGTCACGGGTATAAACTTTGCAAACTTTTCACAGAGGCCACTAACGGTTCGTTTGGAGCCGTTCAGTCAGCATGAAACCGATTCAGCTGCCCTTGGGTGTGCGTCTGCGTGATGACGCCACCTTTATCAACTACTACCCAGGCGCCAATGCCGCTGCACTCGGCTATGTCGAGCGGCTCTGCGAAGCCGACGCCGGGTGGACCGAAAGCCTGATCTATCTGTGGGGCAAGCACGGCGTAGGGCGTACTCACCTGTTGCAGGCCGCGTGCCTGCGTTTCGAGCAGATGGGCGAGCCAGCGGTTTACCTGCCCCTGGCTGAGTTGATGGACCGTGGTATCGGCATCTTCGACCACCTCGAGCAATACGAGCTGGTGTGCCTGGACGATCTGCAAGCGATCGCCGGCAAGGCGGACTGGGAAGAGGCGCTGTTTCACCTGTTCAACCGCCTGCGTGACAGTGGTCGGCGTTTATTGATTGCCGCCTCGACTTCCCCACGTGAACTTCCGATCAAGCTGGCTGACCTCAAGTCGCGTCTGACCCTGGCGCTGATCTTCCAGATGCGCCCGCTGTCCGACGAGGACAAACTGCGCGCCTTGCAATTGCGCGCATCGCGTCGCGGCCTGCATCTCACCGACGAGGTGGGGCATTTCATCCTCACCCGTGGCACGCGCAGCATGAGCGCTTTATTCGAGTTGCTCGAGCAGCTCGATCAGGCTTCCTTGCAGGCTCAACGAAAATTGACGATCCCTTTCCTGAAAGAAACGTTGGGCTGGTAACCCATTGAATTGAAGGGGGTCGGCAATTTTCAGGTGCCAAAAAACCTGCGTTTGAGCCGAATTGGCCACGCATTTGAACCGATAAATGGAATGACGGCTTAGATGGCATCGTCCAATCGGGAAGTCACATAGACCACGATTGAATTTGCAAATCGATGTCATAGAAGGCATAGTCTCGGCTTCTTTACATACCAGCCACGGTCGTGCCCATGCTAAATCGCTTCGCACCCCTCGTGCCTCTCGCACTCGTTACCCTGTTGTTTGGTTGCGCCTCCCACCCTCAACAGGTGGCAGAACAGCAAAAACCACAGGTTCAAAACCAGGCCAAATTTGTTGCTGCACAGTCTGCTTCTGTTTACGAAGAAGAGCTGACAACTGAAAAAGAACTGGCCGATTTCTCCGGGAGGAAGCCTTACCAGCTTCCAGTTCTCGCCGACAGCATCCTCGAACGCGGCATGTCCCTGATCGGTACCCGTTACCGTTTCGGCGGTACCTCCGAAGCCGGTTTTGACTGCAGCGGTTTCATCGGCTACCTGTTTCGTGAAGAGGCGGGCATGAACCTGCCACGCTCCACTCGCGAAATGATCAAAGTGAATGCACCGTTGGTCTCGCGCAACAACCTCAAGCCCGGTGATCTGCTTTTCTTTAGTACGGCTGGTCGTGGTCGCGTCAGCCATGCTGGTATCTACTTGGGCGATAACCAGTTTATCCACTCCAGCAGCCGTCGCAGTGGCGGTGTTCGAGTCGACAACCTGGGTGACAGCTACTGGAGCAAAACCTTCATCGAAGCCAAGCGCGCACTCGCCATGGCCCCGACTACGGTTACCGCTAGCAAGTAAACTTAAAGTGATACTTGAAGTTTGACGTGTAAGCGCTAGAATCCCTGGACATTGTTGTAATCCGTTCGCGCGAGCTTTGCTTGCGCGTTCTGGTTTTCAGCGTTCGGCAGCGAAAAGCCGCATCCAGACCAGGATTGTTCTGCACATGTCGACCTCGGCCCGCCTGATTCTTATTGTTTGCGCCGCGCTGCTCAGCGCCTGTGCAAGCCGCCCACCGCCGCCCGCGCCTGTCGCGGTGAAGCCTAAGCCGGTGTTCAACTATTCCACCCAGAATTTCTCGCCTGTGGCTGAAGATGTGCTCTTCCGCGCGCTGGGCCTGGTCGGCACGCCTTATCGTTGGGGCGGCAACACGCCGGACTCCGGGTTTGATTGCAGCGGTTTGATTGGTTTTGTGTTTCGCGACGCTGCCGGCATCTCGCTACCGCGTACTACCCGTGAACTGATCGTGATGCGCGCCCAGGACGTCAGCGAGCAGAACCTGCAGACCGGCGACCTGCTGTTCTTCGCCACCGGTGGTGGTTCACAGGTCAGCCACGCCGGGATCTACGTGGGGGAAGGGCGCTTTGTACACGCGCCGCAGACCGGTGGTACGGTGAAGTTGGATACTTTGTCCAAGACGTATTGGCAGAATGCTTACTTGAGCGCAAAGCGTGTGTTGCCGGCGAATCTGGCGCGGAATCCCTGAAAGCAGCGATAAGCTTCAAGTTGCAAGCTGCAAGACGGCGCAGCGCCACCTTGCAGCTTCAAGCTTGAGGCTTGCTGCTCCGCTATCTAGCGGCCGACACCCGCCACACCTTATTCCCTACATCATCCGCCACCAGCAAATCCCCCTGCTGATCAATCACCACGCCCACTGGGCGGCCCATGGCGTTCTCGTCCTTATCGAGGAACCCGGTCAGCACGTCCACCGGCTGCCCTTTAGGCTGCCCGCCTTCGAACGGCACGAAGATCACCTTGTAGCCACTGTGCGGCTTGCGGTTCCACGAACCATGCTGGCCGATAAACGCGCCGTTGCTGAATTGCGCCGGGAGTTTGCTGCCCTCGGCGAATGTCAGTCCCAAGGATGCGGTGTGTGGGCCTACCGCGTAGTCCGGCGCAATCGCCTTGGCCACCAGGTCCAGATTCTGCGGTGTGACCCGCACATCGACGTGCTGCCCGTAATAACTGAACGGCCAGCCATAGAAGCCGCCATCCTTTACCGAGGTGATGTAGTCCGGCACCAGATCGCTGCCGATTTCGTCACGCTCGTTGACCGCCGTCCACAGCTTGCCGCTCTGCGGCTCCCACGCCATACCGTTCGGGTTGCGCAGGCCAGAGGCGAAGATGCGGTGCTCGCCGCTGGCGCGGTCGACTTCCCAGATTGCCGCCCGGCCTTCTTCCGCTTGTAGGCCGTTTTCACCGACGTTGCTGTTGGAGCCCACGCTCACATACAGCTGGGTGCCGTCCTTGCTGGCCACCACGTTTTTCGTCCAGTGGTGATTCAAAGGCCCGCCCGGCAGGTCGACGACTTTGGTACCGGCTTGCTTGATCGCGGTGTCACCCGGTTGATAGGGGAAGCGCAGCAGCTTGTCCGAGTCAGCAACGTACAGGTCGTTGCCGACCAGTGTCATGCCAAACGGCGAATTGAGATTTTCCAAGAACACCGTGCGCGTCTCCGCGACACCATCGTGGTCGGCGTCACGCAGTAGCGTGATGCGATTCGGGCTCGGCACCCCGGCGCCAGCGCGGCCCATGACTTTCTCCATGACCCAGCCACGAATGCCCTTGGAATCATCCGGCTTGGGCGGCGCGTTGGTTTCCGCCACCAGTACGTCGCCATTAGGTAACACATACAACCAGCGCGGATGGTCCAGGCCTTCGGCAAACGCCGCAACCTGGGTGCCGGCGGCGGCCGTTGGCTTCACGCCCTCGGGCCAACCGATGGCGGGGGCGATATTGACGGTGGGGATCAGGGTTTTGTTCGGTTCCGGCAACTTGGGCGAAGGCCCGGTACCGTCAGCGACCTGGAGGGTGGAGCTTTCACCGCAGGCGGCGAGGCTGCCGGCGACCAGGATGAGTAGGGCAAGTCTTGTTTTATGCATGGTGTTCTCCTTATACCTGTAAGGGTAGAGGCGAACGGCGGTGCGATGGTTCAAGTGCAAGGTCAGCTTTCATTGACGCTCCACCCCCAACCCACTAACCTTCGCGGCTTGTTCCAGGTGCTCTGTGACCTATGGGTCGACCGAGTGAAACAGGGAAGCCGGTGAGTGAGCGCACTTGTACACAGTGCTGCCGCGATTCCGGCGCTGCCCCCGCAACGGTAAATGAGTCAAGACGCTGCCTTTTGCCACTGTATCGCCTCGCGATATGGGAAGGCGCAACGTCGGCTTGCTCGCTCTTTCAATCAAGAGAGGAGCGCCACTCATGAGCCCGGAGACCGGCCTGGTACATCCAACAGCATCACGGTGGGCGATGCTTGGCTGTCTGTTTTTCTTTTTTCCTGCCCGCCGTTTTTGTCCAGCCCCAACGGAGAGCTGCCATGACCGATTCCCCCGACCGCGACGAACGTCACCTGGCGCGCATGCTGCGCAAAAAAGCCGTGATCGACGAACGCATCGCCAACTCCCCCAACGAGTGCGGGCTGCTGCTGGTATTGACCGGCAAAGGCAAAGGCAAGAGCAGCTCCGCATTCGGCATGCTAGCCCGGGCCATGGGCCATGGTATGCAGTGCGGTGTGGTGCAGTTCATCAAGGGGCGCTACAGCACCGGTGAAGAGTTGTTCTTCCGCCGATTCCCCGAGCAAGTACGTTTCCACATCATGGGCGAAGGCTTCACCTGGGAAACCCAGGATCGCCAACGTGACATCGCGGCGGCCGAAGCCGCCTGGGCGGTGTCCCGCGAACTGCTGCAAGACCCGAGCATCGGTATGGTCGTGCTGGATGAGCTGAACATCGCCCTCAAGCACGGCTACCTCGAACTGGACCAGGTGCTCAGTGACTTGCAGGCCCGCCCGCCGATGCAGCACGTGGTGGTCACCGGCCGTGGCGCCAAGCCCGAGTTGATCGAAATGGGTGACACCGTCACCGAAATGGGCATGCTCAAGCACGCGTTCCAGGCCGGTATCAAGGCACAGAAGGGCGTCGAACTTTGAATCAGCCCCGTCATTGCCCGGCCGTATTGATTGCCGCACCGGCGTCCGGCCAGGGCAAAACCACCGTCACCGCCGCGCTGGCGCGATTGCATCGCAACCTGGGTCGCAAGGTGCGCGTGTTCAAATGCGGCCCGGATTTCCTCGACCCGATGATCCACGAGCGCGCCAGCGGTGCGCCGGTGTATCAATTGGACATGTGGATGGTGGGCGAGCAGGAAAGTCGTCGCCTGCTGTGGGAAGCGGCGGGCGAGGCGGATCTGATCCTGATCGAAGGCGTGATGGGCTTGTTTGACGGCACACCGTCCAGCGCCGACCTGGCACGACACTTCGGCGTGCCGGTACTGGGCGTGATCGACGGCACGGCCATGGCCCAGACTTTTGGCGCCCTGGCATTGGGCCTGGCGCGTTATCAGCCGGACTTGCCGTTCGCTGGGGTGCTGGCCAACCGCGTTGGTACGCTGCGCCATGCGCAATTGCTGGAAGGCAGCCTCACCGAAGGCCTGCGCTGGTACGGCGCGTTGTCCCGTGAGACCGGTATAGAGCTGCCTAGCCGTCACCTGGGACTGGTGCAAGCCAGCGAACTGAATGACCTTGATGTGCGCCTGGACACCGCTGCCCAAGCCTTGGGCAGCAGTTGCGAAGTGGCTTTGCCGCCGCCGGTCGCCTTTGTGGCACCGGAAGTGATCGAGGCCGAGCCACTGCTAAATGGCGTGCGTATTGCGGTGGCCCGCGACGAAGCCTTCGCCTTTACCTACGGCGCAAGCCTTGACCTGTTGCGGGCCATGGGCGCGGAGCTGAAGTTTTTCTCGCCCATTCACGATCGCGTATTGCCTGATGCCGACAGCCTCTACTTGCCCGGCGGTTACCCGGAGCTGCATCACCAGGCGCTGTCGGAAAACACCCCGATGCTCGACGCGATCCGCGCTCACCATGCGGCCGGCAAACCCTTGTTCGCCGAATGCGGTGGCATGCTCTACCTGCTGGACTCGCTCACCGATGTCGACGGCACCCGCGCCGAACTGGTGGGCCTGTTGCAGGGCGACGCGGTGATGCAAAAGAAACTGGCGGCCCTGGCGCTGCAAAGTGTCGTGTTGCCGGAAGGCACACTGCGCGGTCACACCTATCACCATTCCCTGACCAGCACCGACTGGCAGCCGATTGCCAGGGGTTTGAGCCCCAATGGTGGGCGCGGTGCCGAGGCGGTTTACCGTCAGGGGCGGATGACGGCTTCTTACGTGCATTTTTATTTCCCGTCGAATCCAGCCGCTGTAGCCGCACTGTTTGCGCCAGACCGTGATGTGGCTATCGCAGGCAAGCCAGCTCCCACATCGACAGTGTCAACAGATCAAAATGTGGGAGGGGCGGTGCGACGATTCGACTTGCCCGCGATGAGGCCATGACTGACAACGCCTTTCCCGAAGCCGACCGCCAAGCCGTCTACCGCGCCATCGCCGAACGCCGTGACATGCGCCACTTCAGTGGCGGCACTGTCGCCCCCCAATTGCTGCACCGTCTGCTCCAGGCCGCGCACCAGGCCCCCAGCGTCGGTCTGATGCAACCCTGGCGTTTCATCCGCATCAGCGATCGCCAACTGCGTGGGCAGATTCAGCAGTTAGTAGAAGAGGAGCGCATACGCACCGCCGAAGCCCTGGGCGAGCGCTCCGACGCGTTCATGAAGCTCAAGGTCGAAGGCATCCACGACTGCGCCGAAGTGCTGGTGGCGGCGCTGATGGATGATCGCGAGCGGCACATCTTCGGCCGTCGTACCTTGCCGGAAATGGACATGGCCTCGCTGTCCTGTGCCATTCAGAATCTGTGGCTGGCCGCGCGTGTCGAGGGCCTGGGCATGGGCTGGGTCTCGTTGTTCGAACCCCAGGCCCTGGCCGATCTGCTCGGTTTGCCGCCCGGCGCGAAACCCCTGGCCGTGTTGTGCCTGGGGCCGGTAACGGAGTTCTACCCGGCACCGATGTTGCAACTCGAAGGCTGGACCGAGCCTCGGCCGCTGAGTGATATGTTGTATGAGAATGTGTGGGGAGTGAGTCAATGAGTGTGGCCTTGCTGTGCGTCGCTGCAGTGGCGCTGGATGCGCTGCTGGGCGAACCCAGGCGCTGGCATCCGCTGGTGGCATTCGGCAATTTCGCCGAGCGCATCGAGCAACGTTTCAATACCGGTGGCCGTGGCTGGCGCAGCCATGGCGTGACCGCGTGGTTTATCGCCGTAGTGCCGCTGACCCTGCTGGCCACGGCGTTGTCGTGGGCGCCGTATATCGGCTGGGTAGTGGAGATTCTGGCGCTGTATTGCGCCCTCGGCATGCGCAGCCTCGGCGAGCATGTGATCCCGGTGGCCCAGGCCCTGCGCAGCGATGACCTGGAGGCAGCGCGTAAGCGCGTGAGCTACCTGGTCAGCCGCCAGACCAGCGAACTGGACCGTACTGAAGTTGCCCGAGCCGCCACCGAATCGGTGCTGGAAAACGGCAGTGACGCAGTCTTCGCCGCGGTGTTCTGGTTCGTGGTGGCGGGCGTGCCGGGCGTGGTGCTTTATCGCCTGAGCAATACCCTCGACGCCATGTGGGGTTATCGCAACGAACGCTTTGAGCGCTTTGGTTGGGCTGCGGCAAAAATCGACGATGTGCTGAACTACATTCCGGCACGCCTGGTCGCCTTGACCTATGCCGTGCTCGGCAAGACCCGTCTGGCGCTCAAATGCTGGCGCACCCAAGGCCCGACCTGGGACAGCCCCAACGCCGGCCCGGTGATGGCTGCTGGTGCCGGCGCGCTCGGCGTTGAGCTGGGCGGTGCGGCGATCTATCACGGTGAAGTGCATCAACGTCCGCCACTGGGCGAAGGCCCGGCGGCGGATGCGGACGCCATCGACCGTGGCTGGCAACTGGTGCAGCGCGGCGTATGGTTGTGGCTGTTGATCCTATGCGTCGGGGGGCAGTTTTATGCTTGAGCACGGTGGCCGGCTGCGCAAGGCAGCGATTCAGTACGGAATTGCCGAAGCTGACTGGCTCGACCTGTCCAGCGGCCTGGCGCCCTGGCCCTGGCCGATCCCCGAGATCCCGCTGCGCGCCTGGGCGCGTCTGCCGGAAGCCGATGACGGCCTGGAGCAGGCCGCCAGCGAGTATTACGGCGCGGCGCATCTGTTGCCAGTAGCTGGCTCCCAGGCGGCGATTCAGTTGCTGCCACGTCTGCGTCGCGCCGGCAAAGTCGGGGTATTGTCGCCGTGCTATGCCGAACACGCCGAAGCCTGGCGCCGCGCCGGTTACGTAGTGCGCGAAGTGCTGGAGCAGGAAGTCGACTTCTTTCTTGATGGCCTTGACGTATTGGTGGTGGTCAATCCCAACAACCCCACCGGCCTGAGCCTGAACCCGCAACGCTTGCTGGACTGGCACTCGCGGCTGGCCCAGCGCGGCGGCTGGTTGGTGGTGGACGAGGCGTTCATGGACGTGACCCCGGAATTGAGCCTGGCGGGCCAGGCGCATCAGGTCGGCCTGATTGTGCTGCGCTCGTTCGGTAAATTCTTCGGCCTGGCCGGTGTGCGACTGGGCTTCGTACTGGCCGAGCGCAAGCTGCTCAAGTTGCTGGCCGAGCAGGTTGGCCCTTGGGCGGTCAGCGGGCCGACGCGGGTGCTGGGCCAAATCTGCCTGCGCGACAGTGCCGGGCATGCGCGGCAACGCGCGCGCTGCATCGAGGCGAGCCAGCGCTTGTTTACCACGCTGGAGCGCCACGGCTTTCAACCTCAGGGCGGTTGCGCCTTGTTCCAGTGGCTGATCACGCCGCACGCCGAACGCATGCATGAATTCATGGCCCAGCGCGGCATCCTGCTGCGCCTGTTTGTCCATAACAGCAGCTTGCGTTTTGGCCTGCCGGATACCGATGCCGACTGGCAGCGCCTGGACGAAGCTCTGGCCGCCTATAAGGACGCGACATGAGTACGTTGATGGTGCAAGGCACGACGTCCGACGCCGGCAAAAGCACCTTGGTGACGGCGCTGTGTCGCTGGTTGGTGCGCCAGGGTGTGCCAGTGGTGCCGTTCAAGCCACAGAACATGGCGCTCAACAGCGCCGTGACGGCCGAGGGCGGCGAGATCGGTCGTGCGCAAGCGGTGCAGGCCCAGGCGGCCAACTTGGCGCCGCACACCGATATGAACCCGGTGCTGCTCAAGCCCAACAGCGACACCGGTTCCCAAGTGATCATCCACGGCCGCGCTGTTACCAGCATGAACGCGGTGGCCTATCACGACTACAAAGCCATCGCGATGCAGGCGGTGCTGGCCTCCCACGCACGGTTGAGCCAAGCCTACCCCGTCGTGATGGTGGAAGGCGCGGGCTCCCCGGCGGAGATCAACCTGCGCGCCAATGACATCGCCAACATGGGCTTTGCCGAAGCAGTGGATTGCCCGGTGCTGCTGATCGCCGATATCAATCGCGGCGGGGTGTTTGCCCATCTGGTCGGCACCCTTGAACTGCTTTCGCCCAGCGAGCAGGCACGGGTCAAAGGCTTCATCATCAACCGATTTCGCGGCGACATTGCGCTGTTGCAACCGGGCCTGGACTGGCTGGAAGCGCGCACCGGCAAACCGGTGGTGGGCGTATTGCCCTACGTGATGGACCTGCATCTGGAAGCTGAAGACGGCATCGATCAGCGCCAGATCGATAAGGCTGCGCAGGTACTCAAGGTGGTGGTACCGGTGTTGCCGCGCATCAGCAACCACACGGATTTCGACCCGCTGCGTTTGCATCCCCAAGTGGACTTGCAATTCATCGGGCCAGGCCAGCCGATCCCTGCTGGCGACCTGATTATCCTCCCTGGCTCGAAAAGCGTGCGCAGCGACCTGGCCTATCTGCGTGCCAACGGTTGGGACAGCGCCGTGGCGCGGCACTTGCGCTACGGCGGCAAAGTGCTTGGCATCTGCGGCGGCTTGCAGATGCTCGGCGAGCAGGTGCATGACCCGCTGGGCCTGGAAGGGCTTGCCGGCTCCAGCGAGGGCCTTGGGTTATTGGCGTTCAGCACCACCTTGGAAGAAGAGAAACAGCTGCGCAACGTACGCGGGCGTCTATTGCTGGAAGATGCCGACGTCAGCGGTTATGAGATCCATGCGGGCGTGACTTCCGGCGAGGCTTTATCGAATGCCGCTGTGCTTCTCGATGACGGCCGCAGCGATGGCGCGCAAAGTGCGGACGGGCAGATCATCGGCACTTACCTGCATGGCGTGTTCGAAACCCCGGCCGCGTGCAGTGCGCTGCTGCGTTGGGCGGGGTTGCAGGATGTGCAGGAGGTCGACTACCACGCCTTGCGCGAGCGCGATATCGAGCGCCTGGCCGACTTGGTGGAGAACCACCTGGACACCGAGCTGTTACGCAAACTGTGCGGGATTTAATGGTGCACATACTGTCCCCCTGTGGGAGCTGGCTTGCCTGCGATGGCATCAACCGGGTCTCCCTGATACACCGAGGTGACTGCATCGCAGGCAAGCCAGCTCCCACATTTGACCGCGTTGTAAATAAAGGTGTGACGCTATGCTCCAACTGATCCTCGGCGGCGCCCGTTCCGGCAAAAGCCGTCTTGCCGAAAAACTCGCCAGCGACAGCGCTTTGCCGGTCACTTACATCGCCACCAGCCAACCTTTGGATGGCGAGATGAATGAGCGTGTCGCCTTGCATCGTCAACGTCGCCCCGACCATTGGGGCCTGGTCGAAGAGCCCATTGAACTGGCGCGTGTGCTGCGCGAAAACGCGGCTGCCGAGGGCTGCCTGCTGGTGGATTGCCTGACCCTGTGGCTGACCAATCTGCTGATGCTCGAAGACCCGAAGCGCCTGGCTTTGGAGCGCGATCAACTGCTGCAAACCCTGGCCTCGCTGCCGGGTGAAATCATTTTTGTCAGCAACGAGACCGGTCTGGGTGTCGTGCCGCTGGGCGAATTGACTCGCCGCTATGTGGATGAAGCCGGTTGGCTGCATCAAGCCTTGGCCGAGCAGTGTCAGCGTGTGGTCCTGACCGTTGCCGGCCTGCCCCTGACTTTGAAAGGTACTGCGTTATGACTGACACCTGGTGGCTCAACCCGTGTAAGGCGAGTGATGCTCAAGTGTATGAACAAGCCCTGGCGCGCCAGCAGCAATTGACCAAGCCGGCCGGTTCCCTCGGCCAGTTGGAAGCGCTGGCGGTGCAATTGGCCGGCTTGCAGGGCCAGGTCAAACCGTCGGTGGATCAGCTGTGGATCGTCATCTTCGCCGGTGACCATGGCGTGGTCGCGGAAGGCGTGTCGGCATTCCCCCAGGAAGTCACCGGGCAGATGCTGCTTAACTTTGTCACGGGTGGCGCGGCCATCAGCGTTTTGGCGCGGCAGTTGGGTGCGCAGTTGGAAGTGGTCGACCTTGGCACGGTGAATCCGTCCCTGGACCTGCCCGGTGTACGTCACCTGAATATTGGCGCGGGCACCGCAAACTTCGTCAACGGTCCGGCGATGACCGAGGTCCAGGGGCAATTGGCCCTGCAAGCCGGACGCGACAGCGTGCATCGTGCATTGGCAAACGGTGCGCAGTTGTTTATCGGCGGCGAGATGGGCATCGGCAACACCACCGCTGCCAGTGCGCTGGCGTGTGCCTTGCTCGACTGCCAGGTCAGTGATCTCACGGGGCCGGGCACCGGATTGAATGCTCAGGGCGTTAGCCACAAGGTGGCCGTGATCGAACGTGCACTGGCGTTACACGCCGGACGGCGCGGTGATGCATTGCACACCCTGTTCAATCTCGGCGGCTTTGAGATTGCCGCCCTGGTGGGCGCGTATCTGGCTTGTGCTCAAGAAGGCATCGTGGTGCTGGTGGATGGGTTTATCTGCACTGTCGCCGCACTGGTCGCGACGCGCTTGAACCCGGCGTGCCGGGAGTGGCTGATGTTCGGCCATTGTGGTGCCGAGCCAGGTCATCGTCATGTGCTGCAAAGCCTCGACGCGCAACCGCTGCTGGACCTGAGCCTGCGCCTGGGCGAAGGCAGTGGCGCGGCGCTGGCCGTGCCGTTGTTGCGCCTGGCCTGTGCGCTGCACGGGCAGATGGCGACCTTCGCCGAAGCCGCCGTGGCAGGCCGCCCAGCATGACCTTGCGTCTGGACCTGCTGCGACACGGCGAAACCGAGCTGGGCGGCGGCTTGCGTGGCAGCCTGGACGACGCACTCACCGCCAAGGGTTGGGCGCAGATGCGCGCGGCGGTAGTGGAGCAGGGGCCGTGGGACCGCGTGGTCAGTTCGCCGCTGCAACGGTGCGCGCGGTTTGCCGATGAATTGGGCGCTCAGCTCAATGTGCCGGTCACGCTGGAAAAGGCGCTGCAAGAACTGCACTTCGGCGCCTGGGAAGGGCAGAGTGCGGCGGCCTTGATGGAGACCGACGCCGAAGGGCTGGGCCTGTTCTGGGCCGACCCCTACAGTTTCACGCCGCCGGAAGGGGAGCCTGTCAGTGACTTTTCCGAGCGCGTGTTGGGTGCTGTCGCACGCCTGCACCAGACTTATGCGGGTGAGCGCTTGCTGTTGATCACTCATGGCGGCGTGATGCGCCTGTTATTGGCACAGGCACGCGGTTTGCCCCGGGAGCAGCTCTTGAATGTCGAAGTCGGCCACGGTGGGTTATTCAGCCTGCAAGTTTGTGCTGACGGCGTGCTCAAGGCGCTGGCGTGATCATGCTGCCATTCTGGATCGCCCTGCAATTTCTCAGCAGCCTGCCGATTCGTCTGCCGGGCATGCCGCAGCCTCAGGAACTGGGACGCTCACTGCTGTTTTATCCGGTGGTCGGCGTATTGTTTGGTTTGCTGTTGTGGGCTTTGAACACCGCGTTGATGGGCGCACCGTTGTTATTGCACGCGGCGCTGGTGCTGATGGCCTGGGTGTTGCTCAGCGGCGGCCTGCACCTGGACGGTCTTGCGGACAGCGCCGATGCCTGGCTGGGGGGCTTCGGCGACCGCGAGCGTACGCTCACGATCATGAAGGACCCGCGCAGCGGGCCGATTGCTGTGGTCACCCTGGGGTTGGTGCTGCTGCTCAAGTTCACCGCCTTGGTGGCCTTGATCGAGCAACATGACGGCGTAGCGCTGATCCTGGCGCCGCTGATCGGACGCGCATCGATGCTGGCGCTGTTTCTGACCACGCGCTATGTGCGTGCCGGAGGATTGGGCCAGGCGTTGTCGGATCATTTACCGAGGACCGTCGGCCAACAGGTACTGATCCTCAGCGGCTTGGCCTGCATCCTGATCGGCGGCTTCAGGGGTGGGCTTGCGGTATTGCTCGCTGCAATCTGCTTCATGGGCCTGCGCCGACTGATGGTCAATCGCCTGGGCGGTACCACGGGTGACACCGCTGGCGCCTTGCTGGAGCTGCTGGAAGTCGCGGTTCTGGTCGCTCTGGCGCTGTAACACTTTCTTGCATTTCCTTAATCGCGGGTATATACACGTTCCATGCTTGCCTCCCAATGTTTATGTATCAACCTGCGACGTGCCGCCCGTGGCGTCAGCAGGCATTACGACGGCGCCCTTGATGGCTTCGGGATCAACGTCGCCCAGTATTCGTTGCTGTGTAACTTGCAGCGGCTCGATCAGCCGAGCATCTCCAGCCTGGCGGAAGCCATGGGACTTGACCGCAGCACCTTGGGGCGCAACCTTCGGGTGTTGGAAGGCGAAGGCCTGGTGCAACTGGTGGAAGGCGATGACCTGCGCAATCGCCTGGTGATGCTGACAGCGGACGGTGAGGCACGACTCGCTGCAGCTTTACCCGCCTGGGAGGCGGCGCAGCAAAAATTGATCGATCAACTCGGCGCGCAAAAACGCGAAACCTTGTTGGCCTTGCTGGACGAACTCGCCTGAACGCGGGGTTGTTCGACTATAAGCGGGTATATACCCGCGAGCGGAGAATAAGAAATGACTTCCATGTGGCGCACCAGTGGCTGGATTCTTGTGGGGAGTGCGCTGATCCTGGCACTGTCGTTGGGTGTGCGGCACGGTTTCGGCCTGTTCCTGGCGCCGATGAGCAGCGAGTTCGGCTGGGGCCGTGAGACCTTCGCCTTCGCGATCGCTTTGCAGAACCTGATCTGGGGTTTGGCGCAGCCGTTTACCGGCGCCCTGGCCGATCGGTTTGGTGCCACTAAAGCAGTGTTTGTTGGTGGCATCCTGTACGCCGTGGGCCTGGTGTTGATGGGCATGTCTGATTCGGCCTGGTCGTTGTCGCTCAGCGCTGGCTTGTTGATTGGTATCGGGCTGTCCGGCACGTCGTTTTCGGTGATCCTTGGCGTGGTCGGCCGGGCCGTGGCGCCGGAAAAACGCAGCATGGCGATGGGCATCGCGAGTGCTGCCGGTTCGTTCGGTCAGTTCGCCATGGTGCCGGGCACACTGGGTTTGATCAGTTGGCTGGGCTGGTCCGCCGCATTGCTTGCGCTGGGCTTGATGGTGGCACTGATTCTGCCACTGGTCGCCATGCTCAAGGACCGGCCACTCCCGGTGATGGCCGGTCAGCAAACCTTGCGTGAAGCCTTGAAGGAAGCGTGCTCTCACTCCGGGTTCTGGCTGTTGGCCTTTGGCTTTTTTGTTTGCGGTTTCCAGGTGGTGTTTATTGGCGTGCACCTGCCGGCGTACCTGGTGGATCAGCACTTGCCAGCCACCACAGGCACCACGGTGCTGGCACTGATCGGGCTGTTCAATATCTTCGGTACCTACACCGCTGGCTGGCTCGGCGGGCGCATGTCCAAGCCGCGTTTGTTGACAGGGTTGTACCTGCTGCGTGCGGTGGTGATCGTGGTGTTTCTGTGGGCGCCGGTTACCGAAGTTACGGCCTATGCGTTTGGTATGGCGATGGGCTTCCTGTGGCTGTCCACTGTGCCGCTGACCAACGGCACCGTCGCGACGTTGTTTGGTGTGCGAAACCTCTCCATGCTTGGTGGGATAGTGTTCCTGTTCCACCAACTCGGTTCGTTCCTGGGGGGCTGGTTGGGTGGGGTGGTCTATGATCGAACGGGTAACTACGATTTGATCTGGCAGGTGGCAGTTCTGTTAAGCCTGCTCGCCGCGGCGTTGAACTGGCCGGTGCGTGAGCGGCCAGTGGCGCGATTGCAGGCGCAGATGGAGGCGGCATGAGCATAGCGATACGTGGTTTAGTCGTCATCGCGGGGGGCACTTTGGTACTGCTGGCCTGGTGGGGCTGGCAGAAAGGTGGTCTCGCGTTGATGCAGTTGGGTATGACGATCTGCTAAGTTCATGGCCTGATTATTTTCAAGGACACACGACATGCAGATGCGTTGGCTCGCTGTACCCATCCTGATGGCAATTGGCAGTGCCGCTTCTGCTGCCAGTTGCCCGCCGCTGCTGGAAGGCCAGTTGCCCAAGCTGCGCGCCAAGGAATCCATCGACCTGTGCGAGCGGTTTGCCGGCAAACCGTTGGTCATCGTCAACACGGCGAGCTTTTGTGGGTTCGCCCCCCAGTTCAAAGGCCTCGAAGCCTTGTACCAGCGCTACAAGGGCGAAGGGCTGGAAGTGATCGGCGTGCCCTCCGATGACTTCAAGCAGGAAGCCAAGACCGGCGAAGAGACGGCTAAGGTCTGCTACGTGAATTACGGCGTGACCTTCACCATGACCGAGCCACAGAAGGTCAAGGGGCCGGATGCGGTACACCTTTTCAAGGTGTTAGCGCAGCAGACCGACGCGCCGCCGAAATGGAATTTTTACAAGTACGTGGTGGATCGACAGGGCAAGGTGATCGCCAATTTTTCCAGCCTGACCAAGCCGGACAGCCCGGACCTGATCAAGGCGGTGGAAGAGGCGATCGCTTCCAAGCCCTGATTGTCAGCCATTAAAAAGCCCCGTCTCCTTTGCAGGAGAGCGGGGCTTTTTTACACCTGTCTGGATTAGAAGGTGTAGGTCATGCCCAGGCCGAAACCGTTGGCACTGTTTTCGTACTTGGCGCGGTAGCTTGCCGTCGACGGTGCATCAGCGGTCTGGTTGACCTTGATGTCTTCTTCTTTCAGGTAGGAGTAAGCCAGGTCGACGGTCATGTTATCCATGACTTTGTAGCCCAGGCCAACGCTGAAAATCGTACGGTCCCCAGTCGGGATGCGCGGCGAGCGATCAGTGTTGTTGGTGGGCGACTGGTCGAAGGTCAGGCCGGTACGCAGCACGACTTGCTTGGTCAACTGGTAGGAGGTACCCACTGCGTAGGCCCAGGTGTCGTGCCAGTTTTGTTCTTCGGTGATGGAACTGAGCTGGCTGGGTGCCAAAGCGCCGCCAGCGGCAGTAACGCCTTCGTTGTTGACGGTGATTTCCTTCAGACGGCTCCAGCGCGTCCAAGTGGCACCGCCATACAGTTTCCAGGCATCGGTCAGGTCTTGAGTGACCGACAGGTCGTAGGACTCAGGCGTGTCGATTTTCAGCGAAGCGTCGTAACGATTGTTTCGCAGGACCGCTTGAGTCGCCGACGGGCCGCTGACGGTGGTGTGGCCTTCAAGCTTGTACTTGACCTTCGAGTGGTAGGTCAGGCCGACACGGGTGGTATCGGTGGCCTGGACCAGTACGCCGACGTTGAAGCCCAGCGCGGTGTCGTCGCCCTTGATTTTGACGTTGGTATCACTGACGGCAGCGTTCAGCGTCCTGTCCGATTCCAGTACACCGGAAATCCGGTTGATGGTCGGACCAAAGCCGATGGACACGCGGTCGTTGAATGCATAGCTGACAGTTGGCTGGAAGGTCATGACCTTCACTTCGCTCTTGCTGCCGAAGCCACGGCCCTGAAAGCCATTTTCATAGTCGGTCACCAGGCCAAACGGTGCGTATACACCGAAGCCGATGGCCCACTGATCATTGAGTTTGTTGGTGTAGAAACCGAATGGCACCGCAGTGAACGGAACCATGTCGCCTTTATTGGAGCCGCGTGAGTTGCCGCCGGTGTCGCTGATGTCAGTCGAGGCATCAATTGCTGCAACGCCACCTGTGATTTGCTGCCCATTCAGGCGAGCCATACCGGCAGGGTTACCGTAAACAGTGCTTGCATCATCGGCAGAAGAAGAGCGACCCGCGAAACCGGTACCCATCCCGCTCACGCTCTGTTCGTTCAGCGCGAAACCGCTTGCAAACAGTTGGGAGGATGCCATAGCAACGGCGAGGCTAAGTGTGGTCTTGAGCATTACTTTTTTCATTATTAGAACTCCGAGTGATCACCGCTGCGGAAAGTATCAATAAATTTAACATCGCGCTATAGGCTGAAACGTAGGAGATAGAGCAGTTTTGTAGGACAATCCGACCAGAGTTCGGGTTTTTTGACGAATCTTGCAAATTGCCCGGTCAGCAAACCACGTGATTCATGGGTAAAACACAGGTTTGCCAGGCTTGAGCGAAATCACGCAGACGTCCCTGAGGATGAAAAATTTCTTTCCAGATACGCGCCATACCCAGCACATCACCCGGCGGAGGCAGTGCGGGAGTGTGTTGTTCGACTAAAAGCCAGGCAATGGCCGTGGCGTAGCGCAGGTTGACCGTCAGTTCGAGTTGCGGCGCGCTGAGGAATGCATGCTGGCTTGCCAGGCCGCGTACCAGGCTCGCGCGATCGGGGTCCAGCGCGAGGTAATCGTCCCACAAGGCGCGATGGCGAGGTTCGGTGATGCTGTACAGGCCGTGTCCACGCCGGTCATGCAGGGCGGAACCGAGTTCTGACTGGCTGGCGGCAATGCCCAGCAACAGGGACTCAGCTGCTGGGTTATGGCGGCCGAGGTACAGCAAGGTCGGCCGAATCACATAACGACACAATTCGCTGGCAGCGATACCCATACAAGCCTCAATCCGTGAAAGTGGTCGGCGAGTCCTGAGAAGGGGGCTTGGCAGCGGTGGATCGGCTCTCAGGCTCGCCGGAAGCGGATCAAGCCGCTTGAGTTGAAGTGTAGTGTCATATTCGTGAGGTAAAGGACTGTTTTTAAAACATCTTCGCCATCCAGTTATAACGGTTATATCTATTTGAACTTAGGGCAAAAGTTCGATACTCAAATCGCAGGCAATAAAAAACCCTGCTTTTGAGCAGGGTCTTTTGTGTTTCAGCGACTCGGGTCGATCAGGCAACCAGTGCCTGACGGGTACGCTCGATCACGGCCTGCAGCGGTTCTGCGCTGGAGTATTGATCGGGGTACAGGCGTTCGCTGTGACGCGCGATGCCGTGTTCGTTAACCAGGGTGAAGCTGAAGCAGCCTTTGCGAGCGGCCATAATCAGGCAGTTCATTGGGGCAAAAGCGTTGGTGAGGGTGCGAATGGCATCCTGAGTATGGATTTGAGCGTTCATGTTATGGGTGTTCCTACAAATGACACGGATAAGAACCGTGCCGTATTAAAACGTTCCAGTAACGTTGATCACTATTGATCAAACGAAGAACCCGACTGGAACAAAGCAGCCAGTTTGAAGCGCTGATAATTTAGGCGCGCTTGGGCTGGCAGGTAGGTACTTAGGAGGGCAGGCAACACAACAGGGGCAAAGGTTCTGGGCCCGGGGTGAAGATCCTGATCAATTTGCAGGTTGGTTCGGTCAGAGTATTGAAACTTCGCGACACCCTTTGTTTGTTCAAAGGCCGTGTCGTCGCAAGTGATACCTGGAAACCATCGAGGTGGTCGATCCCGTGTTGTTCAGGGGACTTGTTCGACCAGAATTGACTTTCAGCTTGGTACTAACGCCGCGGATAGTAACGGATTGAATCAGGTTAGGGAAGTGCGCAAGTCAAAAAACTTCAATCAGCCGCCCAGCAGGCCTCGATAGACCAGCACAGTGATCGCCGCTGCCAGTGAGCAGCCCAATCCGTAGGCGGCAAGGGTCAAGCGCAGTGACTGGCCGGTCTCGACCGCCTTCATCACATCGGCCATGTCATTGATGCGGCCTTCGCCCAACTCAATGCACAGGCTCACCGCAGTGAAAGCCGCCGACAGCAGGATAGCGATGGCAAACAGCGCACCATCCGGTGAGGGCAGTGCCGCATTGATTCCCAGGGAGGCGGAACAGATGGCCAGTAGCAACACGGCAAACAACAGCATTCCTTTCATCGACTCACCCACCGTTGCGTTGTAGGGCGGGGAGTGTGGCGAGCCAGCAAAGATTTGAAAAGTCCCCGTTTTGCCCTGGCGGTAACATTCTTGCGGCGAATTGCTTCAAGAAAAGCCGGCGATATAATCGGCGGATGGGTACTTGTGCACATTAGTTGCGCGGTGTGTAACCCCGCTGTCAACTGCGCTTGAGCGCCGCCTTTAGCCTGTATTGGAAATTTAAGTCAATGAAAAATCTCGCTTTTTTTTATTGGTGAAAAAATCGTCAGTTTGACTGCGGCCCCCATACCATGGGGCTTTGCGCGAGTTAAAGCAGGGTTGTCCACTGAGTTATCCACAGCTTCTGTGGATTGTCCCGAGCGCTTGCTCTAGAACGGGCGTACAGAGTTTTTTCAGCTTTACCTGTACGAAAAAAAGAGTAGAGTGGCGCGCCTTCCGTTCTGTCCCGCAGTGCTTTATGAAGTTTCGCTCAGTATCACCTTCTGTTACCGACACTCCTCAAACTGTTACCGCTCCCAAACGCTTCTCCTTGAAAGTCGCCTTGTGGTTGCTCGACAGCCCCCGCCTGGGTCACAACACTAACGTCAAACACTTCGCCGGGCGTTTGCTCAAGCAGCCGGCCCGTGAAGGCGTGGTTGCCGCACAAAGCCGCCTGGGCCAGCTGATGTGCCGTGAGTGCGGAAATGCCCGCGACCGCCGCATCGGCCACGACCTGCTGCGCCTGGCGGCCCGCGCCGGTGACCGCCGCGCCCAGCGTGAACTGGGCCAGGTCGAAGACTGAGCTGTCCTCAGGCCCTGTGCTCCGCTAACCTTGCTTTTTTTCGGTGATGGCAGACATGTCTATGGTTTTTGACTGGACCAGTATCGCCCTGGGACTTGCTGGCGCAGCTGTGCCTTTATTGGTCGTGTGCTGGCAGCTTCAGCGTCGGCTGACCGCGCGCATGACCGGCTGGGAACTGCTCGAAGAGCGCCTGGCGACCGCGCAACTGGCCCAGGAAGGCCTCGCCGCACAGCTGGATGCCAGCCGCGACGAGATCAGCGATCTGAGCCAGGCCAACGCAGCCAAGCAGGCTGACTTGGCCGCCGTTCGCCGCGAAGTCGAACTGCTGCAGATCGACCGCGACAACGCTCGCGACGCCGCCCACGCCTGGAACCTCGACCGCAGCGCCAGGGAGACTGAGCTCCGCCGCCTCGATGCGTTGTCGGCCGCTTTGCGCGCTGAACTGCGTGAACAACAGGACAGCCATCAACAACGCCTCGCCGACTTGCAAGGCTCGCGGGATGAACTGCGTGCACAGTTCGCCGAGCTGGCCGGCAAGATCTTCGACGAGCGTGAACAGCGCTTCGCCGAAACCAGCCAGGAGCGCCTGGGCCAACTGCTCGACCCATTGAAAGAGCGTATTCAGTCCTTCGAAAAGCGCGTGGAAGAAAGCTATCAGAGCGAGGCGCGCGAGCGCTTTTCCCTGGCCAAGGAGCTTGAGCGCCTACAGCAACTGAACCTGCGTCTGTCAGACGAGGCCACCAACCTGACCCGTGCCCTCAAAGGCCAGAAAACCCAGGGCAACTGGGGCGAGCTGATTCTTGAACGGGTGCTGGAGCATGCTGGCCTGGAGAAAGGCCGCGAGTACCAGACCCAAGTCAGCCTGAAGGGCCCGGACGGCGAGCGTTTCCAGCCAGACGTGCTGATCATGTTGCCCGGCGACAAGCAGGTGGTGGTGGACTCCAAGGTCAGCCTCACCGCGTATCAACAGTACGTGGCAGCGGATGATGATGTGATCGGCCAGGCGGCGTTGAAGCAGCACGTGCTGTCGTTGCGCAACCACGTCAAAGGTTTGGCCGGTAAGGATTACAAGCGCCTAGAAGGCCTGCACAGCCTGGATTTCGTGTTGCTGTTCGTGCCGATCGAAGCAGCGTTTTCCGCTGCCTTGCAGGCCGAACCGAATCTGTTCCAGGAAGCATTCGACCGCCATATCGTGATCGTCAGCCCCACCACGTTGCTGGCTACACTGCGGGTGATCGATAGCCTGTGGAAGCAGGAGCGCCAGAGCCAGAACGCGCGGGAAATAGCCGAGCGTGCGGGGTGGCTGTATGACAAGTTCGTGCTGTTTATCCAAGACCTGGATGAAGTCGGTAACCGCTTACAACAGCTGGATAAGGCTTACAGCTCGGCGCGAAACAAGCTGACAGATGGACGCGGAAATCTGGTCAGCCGGACCGAGCAATTGCGGTTGCTCGGTGCTCGGGCCAGCAAGAACTTGCCGGCGGATTTGTTGGAGCGCGCGATGACTGATTCAGATGGTGTGGCCCATCTACCTGAATAAACACAGACCAAAAATGTGCGGGCGGGTACAAACAATTTACAGCGGCAAATGCCGACTCAGCAACGCCCGCAACGCCGCCGGCTTGACCGGTTTAGCCAAATAATCCAGCCCCGCCGCATGCACCTCGGCCACCATCTCCGGGCGGCCGTCGGCACTGATCACCACGCCGGGAATCGGCTCCGCCAATTGCGCGCGCAGCCAACCCATCAACTCAGTACCGGTTTCGCCATGGTCCAGGTGGTAGTCCACCAGTGCCAGTTGCGGGCGCACGCCATCCGCCAGCAACGCCGCGCATTGCGCCTTGTCCGTCGCGGTCCACACGTCACAGCCCCAGCGCGTCAACAGGCTGCGCATGCCGATCAGAATGCTCTCTTCGTTATCCACGCACAGCACCTGAGCACCGGTCAGCGGCAGGCCGGTTTCCTGTGGTGTCTTGACCTGCGGGCTGGCCTGGTTGCGCGCCAATGGCACGCGCACACTGAATACGCTGCCTTTTCCAGGCCATGAGCGCACGCTCAGGCGGTGGCCCAGCACACGGCACAGGCCGTCCGCGATGGCCAGGCCAAGCCCCAGGCCTTTCTCCGCGCGGGTCTGGTGGCTGTCCAAACGTTTGAATTCTTCGAAGATCACCTGCTGTTTATCCAGCGGTATCCCGGGGCCACGGTCCCACACCTCCAGGCACAGTTCGCCCTTGCGTCGACGTACGCCCAGCAGCACCGGGCCGTCGGCATAACGGAAGGCGTTGGTGAGAAAATTCTGCAGGATTCGCCGCAGTAACTTGATGTCGCTGTCGACACGCACTCGACTGCCGCGCAGGCGGAAGCGCAGGCCCTGCTCCTGGGCCAGCGCCTTGAACTCTGCGCCCAAGGTGTCGAACAGTTCGTTGAGAACAAAAGGCTGGCGCTGCGGATTGATTTTGCCGTTTTCCAGGCGTGAGATGTCCAGCAGGTCGCTGATCAGGTCTTCGGCGGAGCGCAGCGAGCTGTCCAGGTGTTGCACCAATTGCCGGGCTTCGCCGGACAGACCTTCGTTCTGATGGGAGAGGGCGGCGGAGAACAGGCGTGCAGCGTTCAAGGGCTGCATCAAGTCATGGCTGACCGCCGCCAGGAAGCGCGTCTTCGACTGGCTGGCGGACTCGGCCACGCCCTTGGCATCGGTGAGCGCCACGTTGAGCTGCGACAGCTCATGGGTGCGCTCGGTCACCCGTTGTTCCAGGCCTTCGTTGGCCTCCGTGAGTGCCTGCTCGGCTTCGCGGAAGGCGGTAATGTCAGTGAAGCTCATGACGAAACCGCCGCCGGGCATCGGGTTGCCGATCAGCTCAATCACCCGCCCATTGGGGAATAAACGTTCAGAGGTATGTGCGCGGCCCTGACGCATCCAGTGCAGGCGACGCGCCACGTGAACCTCGGCCTCGCCCGGCCCGCACAGGCCGCGTTCGGCGTTGTAGCGGATGATGTCGGCAATCGGCCGACCGACGCTTATCAGACCGTCCGGGTAATTGAACAGCTCCAGATAACGCCGGTTCCAGGCCACCAGTTTGAGGGACTGATCGACCACGCTGATGCCCTGGGTGATGTTCTCAATAGCGCCTTGAAGCAATGCGCGGTTGAACTGCAGCACTTCCGACGCTTCATCGGCGATGCGTACTACGTCCTCCAGCTGCATTTCGCGCCCTTCGATGGCGGCTTTCACCACCGCCCGGGTCGACGATGCACCGAGCACACCCGCCAGCAACCGCTCGGTGTGGGCGATCCACTCGTTGTCGGCATTCTGATTGGGGTTGAAGCCTTTACCCTGTCGATAGGCAAAGCGGATAAAGCTTTGCTGTGCCCGTTCCTCACCCACAAAGCGTGCGGCCAGGCTGAGCAAGTCGCTGATCTGCACCGACAGCATCGAGCGCGCGGTGGCGCGCTGGCTGATTTCCTGGCCGATAAACCGCCCGGCTTGCCAATGCTCGGAAACCCGCGTGCGGGACAGCATCGATACCCACACAAACAGCGTGAAGTTACCCGCCAGGGAAAACACGGTACCCAAGGTCAATGAGGTGACGGACAGACCGAGTGGGTGCGAGTGCATCCAGGTCAGTCCTGGAAAAAGGCTAAGGGACCAACCCAGGCTTTTCGCCGTAACCGGTAGGACCAAAGTGTAGAACCACAGGAAAGTGCCCGCAGCGAGCCCCGCGAATACACCGCGTCGGTTGGCTTGCTTCCAATACAGGGCGCCGAGCATGGCCGGCGCCAATTGGGTGACGGCTGCAAAGGCGATCTGGCCGATGGTCGCCAGGCTCGCGGTTGAGCCCAACAGGCGATAGCTCACGTAGGCCAACAGCAGGATGATCACGATGCTGACCCGGCGTACCGACAGCATCCAGTGGCGGAACACTTCGAACGGTCGCTCGGCGCCGGAACGGCGCAGCAGCCATGGCAGCAACATGTCGTTGGAAACCATGGTCGACAAGGCAATGCTCGCCACGATCACCATGCCGGTGGCCGCTGAAGCGCCGCCGATAAACGCCAGTACGGCGAGTGCGGGATGGGCTTCGGCCATCGGCAGGCTGATCACGTAGGAGTCCGGCATTACCGAACTGGGCAGCAGCATCTTGCCGCCCAAGGCGATCGGTACTACAAACAGCGCGGCAAGAATCAGATACGCGGGAAACACCCATTTGGCCAGGCGCAAATCCTGAGGGTCGATGTTCTCCACCACCGTGACATGGAACTGCCGAGGCAGGCAGATGATCGCCATCATGGCCACGCCGGTCTGCACCACCATGGACGGCCAGTTGACGGTCTCTTTCCAGTATTCATCCAGGCGGGGGGCGAGCATCGCTTGGCTGAACAGGTCGCCGAATCCGTCATACAAACCGTAGGTCACAAACGCGCCAACCGCGAGAAACGCGAACAGCTTGACGAGGGATTCAAACGCAATCGCCAGCACCATACCGCGGTGGTGCTCCGTGGCGTCGAGGTTGCGTGTACCGAAGACAATCGTGAACAGCGCCAACACCAGCGACACGATCAGCGCGGTGTCTTGAGCGCGAGTGCCGGTGGTGTCGGCGCCAGCGCCGATCAGCAGATTGACTCCCAGTACGATGCCTTTGAGTTGCAGCGCGATGTAGGGCAGTACCCCCACCAGGCAGATCAACGCGACCACCACTGCCAACGATTGGGATTTACCGTAGCGCGCGGCGATAAAGTCGGCGATGGACGTGATGTTTTCCTGCTTGCTGATCAAGATCATCTTTTGCAGGACCCAAGGTGCCAACACCAGCAACAGCACCGGGCCCAGGTAGATCGGTAAAAATGCCCACAACTGTTCGGCGGCCTGACCTACAGCACCGAAGAAGGTCCAACTGGTGCAATACACGGCCAGCGACAGGCTATACACCCAGGCACGCATGCGCGGCGGCAGTGGCGCACGGCGACGGTCACCATAGAAGGCGATGGCAAACATAATGGCCATATAGGCCAGGGCAACGGCGGCGATCAGCCCGCTGGACAGCGTCATGGTAACTCCGAGCATGGGAACACCCGAGCATTCCAGGCCCGGTTGGACAGTCTCGCATGATGCTCGGGGTTAGTCAGTGTCGACCAAGGTCGGGTGAGTGGTGCGTGTGAGAGCCGGCGGTTCGATGCCTCGACAGCGGCCACGTAGAGGGCTCGCTCGCAGGCAAGCCGGACGCCGCCGTTACCGGGGCGGCAGGGTCTTTTGGCGCAGGATGTAGATCGTCACCAGCACGGCACTGGTCAACATGAAGCCACGTGCCCACGGCAATGGCACCAGGTAGCAGGACACACTGATGCTCAACCACATCAAGCCGATGGCGTAGACCTTGCCTTTAAGAGGGATACCGTTGCCGTCCAGGTAGTCACGGATCCACGGACCCAGGCGCGGGTGTTGCACCAGCCAGTGGTAGAAGCGTGGGGAGCTTCGGGCGAAGCAGGCGGCGGCGAGAAGCAGGAAGGGCGTAGTCGGCAAGACCGGTAGGAAAATGCCGATCACTCCCAGCGCTACGCTCAACCAGCCGATGGCCAGCAGCACGTAGCGCACGAGCAGCGAACGATTGCCCATGGGTGTCACGGGCAAGCGACTCAGTGGTGACGTGGCTTGAGGATCGCCGGTTTTTCGTCAGGGGCGTTGCACAGCAGGTACAGCGCGGTGAGGGCTTCCGGGATCTGTACGATCATGTCGTCCATCAGGTTGGCGTCGGCGGCGATATCGGCGAACTCCGGCTGGTCGTCGAACAGGCCCGACCCCACCATGATCGGCAGCAACATTTCGCTGACTTCTTCCTCGGCAGTTTCGAACCAGGCGGCTTCGCGCAGGAACACGCCTTCCATGAAGCCGATGCACCAGCCGCGCAGGTCGGAGTCGTCCGGCTCTTCGCCCAGGTCCAGCTCGCATGGCAGCTCGAATTCTTCGTCCGACGCCAGTTGGCGACCGATGTGGGCCTTGAGGGCCAACAGGGTGGATTCGATTTCTTCGCGTTGGGCGTCGTCGGCGTAGTGCGGCTCTTCGGCGAACAGTGCGTCGATCCATTCACGGTCGGGTACGATCTCGGCGCAGATCGACAGGGCGGTCAGGTAGCCGTGGGCGGCCACGTAGTCCAGCGCCTCGTCATGCAGCTCATCGGCGTCGAGGAAGGCTTGCAGGCGGGTTAGTTGCTCAGCGAAGGACATTGAAGGACTACCTTGGAAATAAACGATGCTGAATTCTAGGCTTTCTTGAGCGCCCAGGCCAGCCGCCATGCAGATTTGCCCGCTTTAAGAGACGGGCTGCAATTCGTCAGTGGCGCCCTTTGCCGGGTATCGCTCGGGTATACTGCCGCGTTTTGTGATGCCCTCGCAGGTCAAGCCCAGCGCGCGAAAACTTCGCTTACGGATTATTTCCCGTGAGATCGTGTTTTTTCGACCAGCCTGTACAGAGGGATTTGCGCACTTTTTTGGAGTTTTACATGCTCGAGCAGGCTCAACGCGTCCTCAAGGACATCTTCGGCTACGACAGTTTTCGTGGCCGCCAGGGTGCGATCATTGAGCGCGTGGCCAGTGGTGGTGACGCACTGGTCTTGATGCCTACCGGGGGCGGCAAGTCGTTGTGCTTCCAGGTGCCGGCGCTGTTGCGCAATGGCCTGGCGGTGGTGGTGTCGCCGCTGATCGCATTGATGGACGACCAAGTGGCAACCTTGGAAGAGCTCGGCGTCGCTGCGGCGGCCTTGAACTCTACCCTCAGTGCCGAGCAACAGCGCGACCTGGCGGCTCGCATCAAGCGCGGTGAAGTGAAAATGCTTTACCTGGCCCCTGAGCGCCTGGTGCAGCCGCGCATGCTGGCCTTTCTGCAGAGCCTGGAAATCGCCCTGTTCGCCATCGACGAAGCCCACTGCGTATCGCAATGGGGCCACGATTTCCGTCGCGAATACCTGCAACTGGGGCAATTGGCTGAGTTGTTCCCCGACGTTCCGCGTATCGCCCTGACGGCCACCGCCGACAAGCGCACCCGCGAAGAAATCGTCGAGCGGCTGCACTTGCAGAACGCCGAGCGCTTTCTGTCGAGCTTTGACCGGCCGAATATTTTCTACCGCATCGTACCCAAGGAGCAGCCGCGCAAGCAGTTGCTCGCGTTCCTGTCCGAGCGGCGCAGCGACGCGGGCATCGTTTACTGCCTGTCGCGTAAAAAGGTTGATGAAGTCGCCGCGTTCCTCTGCGAGCAAGGCTACCCGGCGCTGCCTTATCACGCCGGCCTGCCCAACGAAACGCGCTCTGCGCACCAGAAGCGCTTCCTCAATGAGGAAGGCCTGATCATGGTAGCTACCATCGCGTTCGGCATGGGCATCGACAAATCCAACGTGCGCTTTGTCGCGCATATGGACCTGCCCAAATCCCTTGAGGCGTACTACCAGGAAACCGGTCGCGCCGGCCGTGATGGTCTGCCGGCGGATGCCTGGATGGTCTACGGCCTGCAAGACGTGGTGATGCTCAAGCAGATGCTGCAGAACTCCGAAGGCGACGAGCGTCACAAACGCCTGGAGCAGCACAAGCTCGACGCGATGCTCTCGCTGTGTGAAGAGACTCGTTGCCGTCGCCAGACCTTGCTGGCGTATTTTGACGAAGACATGCCTGAGCCTTGCGGCCATTGCGACAACTGCATTGATGGCGTGCAGACCTGGGACGCCACTGAGCCGGCGCGTCAGGCTCTGTCCGCTATTTATCGCACGGGCCAGCGTTATGGCGTCGGTCATTTGGTGGACGTGTTGCTGGGCAAGGACAACGAGAAAGTGCGCAGCTTCGGCCACGAGAAACTTTCGGTGTACGGCGTCGGCAAGGCCCGCGCCGACGGAGAGTGGCGTTCGTTGTTCCGGCAGATGGTTGCACGCGGGCTGGTGGACATCGACATCGAAGGTTATGGCGGCCTGCGCCTCAACGACAGTTGCCGGCCGTTGCTCAAGGGCGAAGTGAGCCTGGAGTTGCGCCGCGACCTCAAACCGCAGACCACCGCCAAGAGCAGCACCAGCCAGGCCAGCCAACTGGTGCGTGGTGAAGAGCGCGAGCAGTGGGAAGCCTTGCGCACCCTGCGCCGCAAACTGGCGCAGGAACACAGCGTGCCGCCGTACGTTATTTTCCCCGACTCCACCCTGCTGGAGATGTTGCGCGAGCAACCCACCAGCATGGCCGAGATGGCGCGCGTCAGTGGCGTGGGCGCACGCAAGCTGGAGCGCTACGGCCAGGCCTTTCTTGAAGTGCTCGGCGGCCAGGCCGAAGCGCCGAAGGAAGTCGCCGATATCCGCCACGAACTGATCAGCCTGGCACGCGCCGGAATGACCCCGATCCAGATCGCCGGTCAGTTGCAGTGCTCGGAGAAAAACGTCTACACCTTGCTGGCGGAATCCATCGGCAAGCAGCAGCTGTCGTTGGAGCAGGCGCTTGATTTGCCAGAGGATCTGCTCGGCGAAATCCAGGATGCGTTCCTCGACGGGGAGGGCGAATTGCCACCTGTGGCGGAGATCGCGCCGCTGTTCACCGGGCGTGTTCCTGAGGGTGTTTTGTACTGCGTGCGGGCGGCTTTGCAGTCTGAGTTCGAGATTTAGTGCGCCAATTACGACAATGTAATAGATCAGTACGTAGCAACTCTTGCCTACTGGCAACGCTCATGCTTAGCTGACTAATAATTAGCCACGCTTTATTTTCAGTCTAAAACAAGAGTTTTTTATGCCGTTAACCGATCAACACCGATTTGGCATGCAACTGGCGCAGATGTCTCGTGGTTGGCGCGCCGAGCTGGACCGCCGTTTGGCGGGGCTTGGCTTGTCCCAGGCTCGGTGGCTGGTGCTGCTGCACCTGGCCCGTTTCGAAGAAGCGCCCACCCAGCGTGAGTTGGCGCAAAGCGTTGGCGTCGAAGGGCCGACACTGGCCCGGCTGCTGGACAGCCTTGAAGGCCAGGGCCTGGTGCAACGCCAGGCGGTGGTGGAAGACCGTCGTGCCAAGCGCATCCTGCTGTGTGATACCGCCCGGCCACTGATCGAGCAGATCGAGACGATCGCCACGGCGTTGCGTCACGAGTTATTTGTGGGTGTGGATGAAGCCGATTTGAGTGTGTGCATGCGCGTGCACGGGCGCATCCTGGCGAACCTGGAAAAGTCCTGAACTGTATGAGCGGGCGGTGCGACGATTCGACAAGCCCGCTCACTACGAAGCCTCGCGCATCATTTAGAACGTCTGCCCCAGGTTCAAATACACCGCCTTCTGGTTGTCATCATTGAACCCATAACTGAAGTTCAGCGGCCCCAACGGTGTATCAAAGCCCAGGAAAATACTCGCCGCGTTGATATAGCCGCTGTCGAACTCATTGTCGTTGTTCCACGCCCGGCCGCGTTCCAGTGACGCACCCAGGTACAACGGGAAATCCAGTGGCAGGTACGAGCGTGGCGTGAGCCGGCGGTAGTACACCGCCCGCATCAAGCTGATGTTCTGGCCCGAGATCGCATCCTGGCGGAAGCCCGACAACTGCCGCGCGCCCCCCAGCAGGAAGCTGGAAATCACCACATCCGAATCATCCAGCGTGCGCCCATAGCGCCCCCCCAGCACAAGTGTGTCCGGGCCGTGGCTCATGGCCTTGTCTAACTTGAACTCCCATTGGCGGTAGCGCTGGTCCGAGCCCAGCCCCGGTTCGAATTCGCGGTAGGCCAGGCCGATGTCTTCGCCGGTGTGGGGAAAGTACACATTGTCCAGGGTGTCGAAGGAGTACTTCAGCTCATAGAAGCCCTCGCTGAAACTCACGCTGGGCAGGTCGCGGTCGCCGATGCGTACGTCCGCCTTGCCCCAGGCTTCACCGACGCCGAAGCGGATCTCGCCATTGTTACCAATCTGGCGCCCTACGTTCAAGCCGAAACCGTAGCGTTCCAGGCGGTATTCGGAGATGGGGTCGTTGTCCAGGATCAGTTCGACGTTCTGCGCCTGGGCGCTGATATAAGGGGCGACAAAGTAACGCGAGCCAGTGTCCATCGGCTGGTAGAACTCGCTGTACAGCTCTTGTCGATCACCGATTTGCACCCGTGTCAGCCATTCGGCGCCAAGGCGGTTGATACCGTTCACGCGGTAGCTCGCGCCAAGGTTGAAGGCGCTATCGCCGCGCATGTCATCCGACAGGTTCAGGCCCAGGCGCAGGTAATCGGTGCCGCTGCGCTTGCCGCGCGCGCTGATCACCAACGTGTTTTCCTTGCCTTTCTTGATTACGCGGTATTGCACTTGTTCGAAGTAATCCAGACCATACAGGGTGCCCATGTCGGTTTGCAGGCGGCCTAGTTCCAGCGGCTCGCCCAGGTTCTGGCGGATGTAGTAGCGGATCACGTCGTCGCTGACTTTCGAGTCGTTTTCCACGCTGATGGCGGTGATTATCGGCGTGCGTTCCCCTGGGGTACGGGCGGCCACCAGTTGCGGGTCGATTGGCTCGGCGGGGCGCAGATGGGCGAGGCGGGCATCGAGGGCGCGGGTAGCGCGGTAGCCGGCGTCGATCATGTCCTTGGCGCGGCCGAAGTCGGTCACGCCATAGGCAGCGAGCGGCGGCTGGATCAGCACGTCCTTGGGGTGCAGGTCCTTGAGTTGCTCTTCAGAGTTGCGCCGGGTCATCAGGGTGATGGATTGGTTAAGCACGTCCACCACCGTGGCCAGTTGCTTGCGCGAGCGCAGCGGGGTGCCGATGTCCACGACAATGGCGATATCCACGCCCATTTCCCGTGCCACATCCAGTGGGATGTTATCGGTCATGCCGCCGTCCACCAGCAATCTTCCGTCCAGTTCAACCGGAGCGAACACGGCCGGGATCGACATGCTGGCGCGGATCACCTGGGGCAGGTGGCCCTTGCGGAATACTACCTTTTCGCCGGTGGTGATATCGGTCGCTACTGCGCGGAAGGGGATTGGCAGCTTGTCGAAGTTACGCGTGTTGCTGCTGTGGGCGAACATGCTTTCCAGCAGCAGCGCCAGGTTCTGGCCCTGGATCACGCCCAGTGGCAAGCCGAGGCTGCCGTCGTCGCGGAAGCTGAGTTTTTGCTTGACCAGGAAGTCCCGGTCATCCTGCTTGCGCCGAAACGGTACGTCTTCCCGCGGCGGCGCATCGGACAGGGCCTGCTGCCAGTCGATGCTCAGCGCCAGCTTTTCCAGCTCATCGATTTTATAGCCCGACGCGTACAGCCCACCGATCACCGCGCCCATGCTGGTGCCGGCAATCGCATCGATCTGGATGCCTTGCTCCTCCAGCGCCTTGAGTACGCCGATATGCGCAAGGCCACGGGCGGCGCCACCGGACAGCACCAGGCCGATTTTCGGGCGTGGCGGCTCAATGGCGTCGGCAACAAGGGGAAGCAAGCACAGAAACAGGCAGGACAGCAGGCGGCGCATCATGAATCTCAAGGCTGGGCGATAAAGGCCGGTATTATAGCCACTCGATCCGCCAAGCCCGTTACGCCTGGAGCTTCTCAAATTATGTCGTCGATCAAACCCGAGATCGTTATCACCTATTGCACTCAGTGCCAGTGGCTACTTCGCGCCGCCTGGCTGGCGCAGGAATTGTTGAGCACGTTTGCCGATGACCTGGGCAAAGTGTCACTGGCGCCCGCCACCGGCGGCGCGTTTCGCATCACCTGTGATGGCGTGCAGATCTGGGAGCGCAAGGCCGACGGCGGTTTCCCTGAAGCCAAGGTGCTCAAGCAGCGCGTGCGCGACCAGATCGACCCGCAACGGGATCTAGGGCACAACGACCGCACGCAGTGAGCGTCAGAGATCAGGCCGTTGCCGCAGGTTGTTTGGCCTGGCTGGCGCCGCCCATCAACCCCGACAGCACGATCGCGACGATGATCAGCACGCCGCCGAGCAGCATGCGCAGTGTCGGGGTTTCGGCAAACAGTAGCCAGGCCGCAGTGATACCGTAGACCGGCTCCATGGCAAACACCACCGAAGCCGTGCGTGCCTTGATCACCGCGAGGCTGGCGACAAACAGGCTGTGGGCCAGGCCCGTGCAGAACACGCCGAGCAAACCGATCCACAGCCAGTCAATCGCTTGCACATCCGCCACCCCAGGCGCCGCGACCGGCAAAAGGCACGCTGCAACCACCACGTTCTGGCACAGCGCCGCCTGCACCGCAGGGATGCGCCCGGAACTGGCGCGATTGTTCAGTGACAGCAGGGAAAACAGCAGCCCCGAGGCGATCCCCCAGAGCAACCCGCCGGTGGCTTCGCTGGCAAGATTGAAGTCCGGCGTGACCAGCACCAGGCCGATGCTGACCAGCACCACCAACAGCACTTCATTGGCGCGAATGCGCTCGCGGAAAATCAGTCCTTCGAGGATCACGGTAAAGGCCGGGAACGCGGTAAACCCCAGGGTCGCGACGGCCACGCCGGCCACCTTGACGGCAATAAAGAACGTTACCCAATGCGCGGCCAGCAATACGCCGCTGACCAGCAGCCGGCGCCAGTCGCGCAGTTCCAGCTTTTTCCAGGCAGTGTTGCTCGCGAACCGTGCAAATAGCGCCAGGGCAATCACGGCAAACACGGCACGCCCAAAGACGATGATGGCGGGCGAGGCGGCCGCCAGTTTGCCGAATACACCGGTAAGGCCAAACATCAATGCGCCGATGTGCAGGGCGCCGAGGGCTGAGCGGGGAGTCATTGCGATCCTTGAATCAAGCGGGTGACAGAAGCGCAGTCTAGTGGGGCTGCCGTGTAGGCGTCTGTCGTCCGGCTCGCGATTTTTATCGCGAGACTCGTCCTACGCGTTGCGCCGCAATGCGCCCGGCGAGGCGCCAAACTCACGCAGCATCGCGGCCGCAAATGCGCTTTGCGAGGTATAGCCGACGCGATCGGCGATTTCACCAATGGGTAATGGCGTTTTGCGCAGCAGGTCCAAGGCCATGTGCAGGCGACGGCGGCGGATATAGTCCATCGGCGTCTGCCCGCATTCCGCCATGAACCGTGCGTGCAAGCGCGCCACCGACAGGTCTGCGATGCGCGCCAGGTCGGCTACCTGCAGCGGGTGTGCAACGTGGCGCTCGATATGCGCATTGAATGCCTCGTACGGCAGGCGCCGGCCCGGCAGCGGTTGAGCCAGCGGGTGATTGAGGCTGGCCAACAACAGCACCGCGCCTTGCTGGACGATCAGCGGATCATCCACCGGGCTCAGCGCCAGCCAATGCACCAGTTGGCTTTGCCGCGAATCCAGGGCGAGTCGCGTGGGTTGATCGAGCAGCCGGCGACTGGCATCGGCATGTTCGCCCAACGATTGCAGTACCCAGTGCTCGGTGGGCACGTCCAGCACCAGGCAGCGGCTGCCATCGCGGCTGCCACAGGCATGATGGGCGGAGAAGGGCAGCACCATCACGCTGCTTTCGCGCACCTGGCTGCCACGGCCCTCCACTTCGAAATCCAGGTGCCCGGACAGGCCGAACACCAACTGCGCATGATCATGGCTGTGGGCGATGGGCGCTTCGAGGTAATGGCGTAGCGTGAGAGTGGGGCTCATCGCGGTCTCCTGGGCTGCAAGCCGGCAGTCTACAACGCTTCTCGGTCGGCCGGCGCTGTCATCAGACTGACGCACAGCTGTCATGGGCTATTAACCGTCGAGGCGCAAGCTCGCGAAAACAGCGTCGAGGGATGCCCATGACCAGTGCCGAGTTCGTCAAACCCAGCCGTAAGCAACGGGTTCGTACCCTGTGGATTTCCGACGTGCACCTGGGCACCCGGGATTGCCAGGCCGAACATTTGTCGCAGTTCCTCAAGGGCTACCACGCCGACAAGGTCTACCTGGTAGGCGACATCATTGACGGCTGGAAAATGCGCGGCGGCATGTATTGGCCCCAGGCCCACACCAACGTGATCCGCCGCTTGCTGACCATGGCCAAGCGCGGCACCGAGGTCATCTACGTCACCGGCAACCACGATGAATTCCTGCGCCGCTACTCCAAGCTGATCCTGGGCAATATTCAACTGGTGGATGAAGCGGTGCACGTGACTGCTGATGGCCGTCATCTGTTGGTGATCCATGGCGATCAGTTCGACGTGATCACCCGCTATCACCGTTGGTTGGCGTTCCTCGGTGACTCGGCCTATGAGTTCACGCTTACGCTGAACCGCTGGCTGAACCATTGGCGTGCGCGGTATGGCTATGGCTATTGGTCGCTGTCGGCGTACCTCAAGCACAAGGTCAAGACGGCGGTGAGTTTCATCAGCGATTTCGAAGAAGCGATCGCCCACGAAGTGACTAAGCGCGAGTTGCATGGCGTGGTGTGCGGGCATATCCACCATGCGGAGATTCGCAAGGTGGGCGAGGTGGATTACCTCAACTGTGGGGATTGGGTGGAGTCGTGCACGGCGTTGATCGAGCACTGGGACGGGAGTATCGAGTTGTATCGGTTGGCGGATGCGCAGGCGAAAGAGGCACTGCTAAAGGCTGAGATGGTTGCGGGCTAGAGGCTGCACTGGGTCAAAAATGTGGGAGCTGGCTTGCCTGCGATAGCGATCTGTCAGTGAAAAATGTGGGGCTGACATACCGCTATCGCAGGCAAGCCAGCCCACATTTGATCCCGGTTTCTTCAGTTAGAGACGTCGGCGATGGCTTGAGCCAGCAACGTCAACCGCGTCGCATCAATCCCCGCCACGTTAGCCCTTCCCGAGCTCACCATGTACACGCTGTGCTCCTCCCGCAGTTGCTTGACCTGCTCGGCACTCAAGCCGGTATAGGAAAACATCCCGCGCTGCGCCCCAATATGGGCAAACCGCTCCGACAAACCGTGGGGCGCCAATGCCTCCACCAGCCCGGATCGCAAGTGCGCGATCCGCGAGCGCATGGCTTCTACTTCATTGCTCCATCGCTTTTTCAGCTCGGCATCGCCCAGAATCGTGGCCACCACGGCTGCGCCGTGATCCGGCGGCGTCGACCACAGGTTGCGTGCCGTGTTAGCAAGCTGGCTGCGCACATCCGTCAGCTTCTCGGCATCCGCCGCACACACGATCAACGCGCCAACACGGTCGCTATACAGGCCAAAATTCTTCGAGCAGGAACTGGTCACCAGCACTTCCGGCAGCTCGGCCGCAAATAGGCGCACGGCCCAGGCGTCCTGCTCCAGGCCATCGCCAAAGCCCTGATAGGCGAAGTCGATCAGCGGCAGCAGTTGGCGCTCGCGCACGATCTGCAGCACCTGGCGCCAATCATCCTGGGTCAAGTCGAAACCGGTCGGGTTGTGGCAGCAGGCATGCAGCAGCACCACGTCGCCCTCTGGCACGCTGGACAGAGTAGCCAGCATCGCCGCCACGTCCAGGCGATTGTCAGCACCCACGTAGGGGTAATGGCTGACCTTAATCCCGGCCTTGGCGAAGATAGTTTCGTGGATTGGCCAGGTCGGGTTGCTCAGCCAAACGCCACGGCCGGGCAGATTGTGGGCGATGAAGTCGGCGCTCAGGCGCAGAGCGCCGGTGCCGCCTGGAGTCTGGGTGGCGCCGGCGCGGCGTTCGCGGATCAGCGCCGAATCGGCACCGAGCACCAGTTCGCTTATCAGCGAGCCGAAGGCAGTATTACCGTGGCCGCCGATGTAGGTCTTGGTGGTTTGGGTGTCTACCAGGCGCTGCTCGGCCAGTTTCACTGCGTGCGGAATGGGCGTGAGCCCCTGGTCATCCTTGTAGACGCCCACGCCCAGGTCGAATTTGTTCGGGTTGGTGTCCTGGGCATACAGGTCCATCAGCCCGAGGATCGGGTCGCCGGGCACGCGGCCTATGGCATCGAAGTGCATTACTTGCGGCCCTCGGCGTCCTTGGCCACTTCGTCGGTGCGTGCGGCCATGATGAAGTCGTTGCGGTGCAGGCCCTTGATGGAGTGGCTCCACCAAGTCACGGTGACTTTGCCCCACTCAGTGAGCAGGCCTGGGTGATGACCTTCGGCTTCGGAGATTTCACCCATGGCGTTGGTGAACGCCAGGGCGAATTTGAAGTTCTTGAACAGGAAAACCTTTTCCAGCTGCATCACGCCGTCGCGGACTTCGATGTTCCAGTCGGGGATCTGCTTGAGCAGCACCGGCAGTTCTTCATCGCTGACTTGCGGGGCATCGGCGCGGCAGGCTTCGCAGTGGGCTTGGTTCAAGGTGGTCATGGAGGTGTCCTGAATTCGAATGTTTGAAGGTCAGTAGCGTCACCCTAAAGCAACGCGGGGCCAGGGAACAGACTCACCTGGCCTCAAGATGTAAGGATCATGCAGCTTTGGGTTTGGGCGGAAACTTTGGTGCATGCAATCCCAGCTGCATCCCGCGTTCCACCATGCCCATGATGTCTTCCTGCGCCACGTCGAACAGGCGCTTGAGCTCTGGCAGCACGAAGTACAGCGGTTGCAGGATATCGATGCGATACGGCGTGCGCATGGCTTCCAGCGGATCGAACACCTGGTGTTCAGGCTCGGACGACAGGCTGTACACGGTCTCCTTGGGCGACGACAGAATACCGCCACCGTAGATGCGCCGACCTTCGGGCGTATCCACCAGGCCAAACTCGATGGTCATCCAGTACAAGCGCGCCAGGTACACCCGTTGCTCCTTGGTGGCCGCCAGGCCGAGCTTGCCGTAGGTATGGGTGAATTCGGCAAACCAGGGGTTGGTCAGCAGCGGGCAATGGCCAAAGATCTCGTGGAAAATGTCCGGCTCTTGCAGGTAGTCGAGTTCTTCGCGGGTGCGAATAAAAGTCGCCACCGGAAACTGCTTGTTGGCGAGCAATTCGAAGAACGTCTGGAAGGGAATCAACGCCGGCACGCGGGCGACTTGCCAGCCGGTGGTTTCGGCCAGCACCTTGTTGATCTCGCCCAATTGCGGGATTCGGTCCAGGGGCAGGCCGAGCTTTTCGATGCCGTCCAGGTATTCCTGGCAGGCGCGCCCTTCAATCACTTTCAATTGACGAGTGATCAGGGTGTTCCACACCGCGTGTTCTTCTGGCGGGTAATGGATAACACCTTGCGCATCGGGCTCGCGGGCCACGTACTGCGTCTGTTTCATACGGCTCTCCTGCTAGGCATTCGTTCTTGTTATGTCCTGCGTTGAGCCTATTGATAACCCGTGCGCGCCGGGATTCCATCTGTTTAAAACGCCTCTGAGTAGGAAAACTTACCAGTTTTCGTAAAGTATTCGTTACGGATGCCGCGTTTGCTGCTGGGTTGGGCTGGGAAAACCCCCAAAGCTGTCACATAATCTTGACGACTATCTGCGCCCAGCGACAAAAAAGACGCGGCGCTTACCCAACTTTCGGGCCTTTTCATGCGTATCAAAGTGCACTGCCAGAACCGTATCGGCATCCTGCGGGACATCCTCAACCTGTTGGTGGAGTACGGCGTCAACGTCGCCAAGGGCGAGGTCGGCGGTGAGCATGGCAATGCCATTTACCTGTACTGCCCGAACCTGGTGAACATGCAGTTCCAGGCGCTGCGCCCGCAGTTCGAGGCGATTGCCGGAGTGTTTGGGGTGAAAAGGGTAGGGCTGATGCCCAGCGAGCGCCGGCACATGGAACTCAATGCGCTGCTCGGCGCCCTGGAGTTTCCGGTGCTGTCGATCGACATGGGCGGTTCCATCGTCGCCGCCAACCGCGCGGCGGCCCAGTTGCTCGGGGTGCGGGTGGATGAAGTGCCGGGCATTCCGCTGTCACGGTATGCCGAGGACTTCGACTTGCCGGAGCTGGTGCGTGCGAGCAAATCGCGGATCAACGGCCTGCGGGTCAAGGTCAAGGGTGACGTGTTCCTGGCGGACATCGCGCCACTGCAATCGTCCGAACATGATGACAGCGAGGCCATGGCCGGCGCCGTGCTGACGTTGCACCGCGCCGACCGCGTCGGTGAACGCATCTACAACGTGCGCAAGCAGGAGCTGCGCGGCTTTGACAGCATTTTCCAGAGTTCCAAGGTCATGGCCGCCGTGGTTCGCGAAGCGCGACGCATGGCGCCGCTGGATGCGCCTCTATTAATAGAAGGCGAAACCGGCACCGGCAAAGAACTGCTGGCCCGTGCCTGTCATCTGGCCAGCCCGCGTGGTCAATCGCCGTTGATGGCGCTTAACTGCGCCGGTTTGCCGGAGTCGATGGCCGAGACCGAGCTGTTCGGCTACGGCCCCGGCGCGTTCGAAGGCGCGCGCGCCGAAGGCAAGCTGGGGCTGCTGGAGTTGACGGCGGGCGGCACGCTGTTTCTCGACGGCGTGGGGGAAATGAGCGCGCGCTTGCAGGTGAAGTTGCTGCGCTTTTTGCAGGACGGTTGCTTCCGCCGCGTAGGCAGCGATGAAGAGGTGTACCTGGATGTGCGGGTGATCTGCGCCACCCAGGTGGACTTGTCTGAACTGTGCGCCCGTGGCGAATTCCGCCAGGACCTTTACCACCGTCTAAATGTGCTGTCCCTGCACATCCCGCCGCTGCGCGAATGCCTCGACGGCCTGGCGCCGCTGGTGGATCACTTCCTTGATCAGGCGAGCCGGCAGATCGGCTGCCCGCTGCCGAAGCTCGCGACGGCTGCGATGGATCGTCTGAGCCACTACCACTGGCCAGGCAACGTACGGCAGTTGGAAAACGTGCTATTCCAGGCGGTGTCGTTGTGCGATGGCGGGATGGTCAAGGCCGAGCATATTCGGCTGCCGGACTATGGCGTGCGTCAGCCCCTTGGCGATTTTTCCTTGGAGGGCGGCTTGGAGGACATTGTCGGGCGCTTCGAGAAGGCGGTGCTGGAAAGTTTGTACGCCGAGCACCCGAGCAGTCGGCAGCTGGGCAAGCGGTTGGGGGTGTCGCACACCACCATCGCCAATAAATTGCGCGATTACGAAGTCCTCAAGACCGACAAATAACCCACTGACTAAACAGGGGCAAACTTTGGGAGCGGGCTTGCTCGCTCCCGCATCATTTGAATTTTTGTCGCCTGTAATACGGGTGTTTGCCGCACGCGGCAGTAGTCCGCCGTTTTTTCGACTCTCAGCCGGCAGCCTAATCCACCCATCTCCCGCCAAACCCCCGTCCCGCCTGCACTTCTCCTTCTTTTCAAAAGTTGGTTCGCAAATTGCTTAAGCCTTATCAGTACAGCGGTGGGCGGCAAGCGTCCGTCAGAAAGAGGAAAGAGCGTGGACAAGTACCTTTATGTGGCAATGACCGGCGCCAGCCAGAATGCTCTGGCGCAGAAGGCCCATGCCAACAACCTGGCGAACATTTCCACCAATGGTTTCCAGCGCGACCTGGAGCAGGCGCGTTCGATGCCGGTGTTCGGTGACAGCTTTCCGGCGCGGGCGTTTGCCTTGACCGAGCGCCCAGGCACCGACTTCTCCCCTGGCGCGATGATTGAGACCGGCCGTGACCTGGACGTTGCCGTCAGCGGCGATGGCTGGATGGCCGTGCAAACCCCGGATGGCGGCGAGGCCTACGTGCGCAGCGCCAGCATGAACGTCGATGCATTGGGCGTGCTGCGGGCCGGCAACGGCATGCCGATCATGGGCAACGGTGGCCCGATTGCCGTGCCGCCCCAGCAGAAAATCGAAGTGGGTGCCGACGGCACCATCAGCATCCGCGCCATGGGTGAAGGCCCGCGTGTGATGGCTGAAGTGGACCGCATCAAGCTGGTCCAGCCGGACCTGAAGAACATGAGCAAAGGCCTGGACGGCACCATCCACACCAAGGATGGCCAGCCGGCTCAAGCCGACGCTAGGGTCACGCTGACCTCGGGCTTTCTGCAGGCGAGCAACGTCAATGCCGTAGAAGAAATGACAGCGGTGCTGGCGCTTTCTAAGCAGTTCGAGCTGCACATCAAGATGATGAACAGCGCTAAAGAAGACGATCAGGCCATGACTCGCGTCATGCAGATGAGCTGATAGCCCTTAACTAATTTGCAACGCGGCGCCAACAAACAGGCGCACGAAGGAGAACAGCATGCTTCCGGCTCTATGGGTTGCCAAAACAGGTCTGTCCGCCCAGGACACCAACCTGACCACCATTTCCAACAACTTGGCCAACGTGTCGACCACGGGTTTCAAACGTGACCGTGCCGAGTTCCAGGACTTGCTCTATCAGATCAAGAAACAGCCAGGCGCCCAATCGACCCAGGACAGCGAACTGCCGTCGGGCCTGCAACTGGGTACCGGTGTGCAGATCGTCGGCACCCAGAAGAACTTCAGCGCCGGCAACCTGCAGCAGACCGGCCAGCCGCTGGACATGGCCATCAACGGCCGTGGTTTCTTCCAGATCCTGCAACCGGACGGCACCACTTCCTACACCCGTGACGGTACTTTCCACCTGGATTCCAACGGCCAGATCGTGACGGCCAACGGTTTCTCCCTGGAGCCAGCCGTTGTCGTACCGGCTGATGCCAAGACGTTCACTGTCGGCAACGACGGCACCGTGTCCATCACCGTCGCCGGTAACCCGGCTTCGCAAGTGATCGGTAACCTGCAAACCGCCGACTTCATCAACCCGGCCGGCCTGCAGGCCATGGGTAACAACCTGTTCCTGGAAACCGCCTCCAGCGGCGCACCGCAAATCGGCACCCCTGGCCTGAACGGTTTTGGCACCACGCTGCAAAGCACCCTGGAAACGTCCAACGTGAGCACCGTTGAGGAGATGGTCAACATGATCACCACCCAGCGCGCCTACGAGATGAACTCCAAGGTGATCTCCACCGCCGACCAGATGCTTTCGTTCGTAACGCAGAATCTGTAATCAAGTCTATGGGGCGCCCCTGAGGTCGCCTGCAACACCGTGAGGTAAGGGTCATGAATCGCTATGTTTCTGTTCTGGCATTGAGTGGGATTGCCGTGCTCGCGGGCTGTGTCGCTCCGACGCCAAAGCCCAATGACCCGTATTACGCGCCGGTGTTGCCACGCACGCCGTTGCCGGCGGCTGCCAACAATGGCTCGATTTATCAGGCTGGCTTCGAACAGAACCTGTACAGCGACCGCAAGGCGTTCCGGGTCGGTGACATCATCACCATCACCCTCAACGAGCGCACCCAGGCCAGCAAAAACGCCAACTCTCAAGTCGGCAAAACCAGTAAGGCTGGCATCGGCCTGACGTCGTTGTTCGGCGCCGTGCCCAACGTCAACAACCCATTGGGTGATGGCGACCTGAGCCTCAGCGCCGGCTACAGCGGTGACCGCTCCACCAACGGCAAGAGTTCGGCAGGGCAGGGCAACAGCCTGACCGGTTCGGTCACCGTGACCGTGGCCGATGTATTGCCCAACGGCATCCTCGCCGTACGCGGTGAAAAGTGGATGACGCTCAATACCGGTGACGAACTGGTGCGCATTGCAGGCATGGTTCGCGCCGATGACATCACCACCGACAACACCGTGCCTTCGACGCGGATTGCCGATGCACGCATTACCTACTCGGGTACGGGTTCGTTTGCTGATGCGAGTCAGCCGGGCTGGTTCGACCGTTTCTTCCTTAGCCCGCTGTTCCCTTTCTAGGTGGCCACTTTGAACTTCAAACAGCTGATGGCGGCCGCGCTCCTGCTTTGCTTAAGCGCTGTCGCCCAGGCCGAACGCCTGAAGGACATCGCGAGCATTTCCGGTGTGCGTTCCAACCAGTTGATCGGCTACGGCTTGGTGGTGGGGCTCAGTGGTACGGGTGACCAGACCACCCAGACCCCGTTCACCCTGCAGACCTTCAACAACATGCTCTCGCAGTTCGGCATCAAGGTGCCGGCCGGTTCGGGCAACGTGCAGCTGAAAAACGTCGCGGCGGTGTCGATCAGTGCTGAGTTGCCGGCGTTCTCCAAGCCCGGCCAACTGGTGGACATCACTGTGGCGTCGATCGGTAACTCGAAAAGCCTGCGTGGCGGCACCTTGTTGATGACACCGCTCAAGGGTATCGACGGCAACGTCTACGCCATCGCCCAGGGCAACCTGGTGGTGGGCGGGTTTGATGCTGAAGGTCGCGACGGTTCGAAGATCACCGTCAACGTGCCATCGGCGGGTCGTATCCCAGGCGGTGCCAGTGTTGAACGCACTGTGCCGAGCGGCTTCAACCAGGGCAACAGCCTGACCCTGAACCTCAACCGCTCCGACTTCACCACCGCCAAGCGCGTGGTCGATAAGATCAACGACATGCTCGGCCCTGGCGTGGCCCAGGCGATCGACGGCGGCTCGATCCGTGTGACCGCCCCGCTGGACCCCAGCCAGCGCGTCGACTACCTGTCGATCCTGGAAAACCTTGAAGTCGACCCGGGCCAGGCTGTCGCCAAAGTCATCATCAACTCGCGTACCGGTACCATTGTGATCGGCCAGAACGTCAAGGTATCGCCGGCAGCGGTGACCCACGGCAGCCTGACCGTGACCATCACCGAAGACCCGATCGTCAGCCAGCCTGGGCCTTTGTCCAACGGCCAGACGGCGGTGGTGCCACGCTCACGCGTCAACGCCCAGCAAGAAGCCAAGCCGATGTTCAAGTTCGGTCCCGGCACCACCCTGGATGAGATTGTCCGTGCAGTGAACCAGGTGGGCGCGGCGCCCGGCGACTTGATGGCGATTCTCGAAGCACTGAAACAGGCCGGCGCCTTGCAAGCCGACCTGATCGTGATCTGAGGCCATGGTCATGGACATGCGCAAGAGCGGTATCAGCAGCACGGCGGACTCGGGGTCTTACTCCGACTTGAACCGGCTTAACCAGCTCAAGGTCGGCGACGACAAGAACAGCGAAGGCAACATGCGCAAGGTCGCGCAGGAGTTCGAGTCGCTGTTTTTGAGCGAGATGCTCAAGTCCATGCGTTCGGCCACCGAGGCGTTGGGTAAAGACAACCCGCTGAACACGCCGGCCGCCAAGCAATATCAGGAAATGTACGACCAGCAACTGGCGGTCTCGATGTCCCGCGAAGGCGGGGGTATCGGCCTGGCCGATGTGCTGATGCGTCAGATGCAGAAGAACAAGCCGGTGGAGGCTCAGGCCGCCACCCTGCAAGGCCCGGCGGCGGCTGAGGCTGCCAAGAAGGTCAACGTGCCGACGGAAATTGCCGCCGGCACCCAGGCCGAAGGTCCGTTGGGCCGTTCCAATGGCCAGCGTCCGCTGTGGGCTTACCGCGTGGCAGAGCCACAGGCTGGGGCTGCTGCATCGCACAGCAATGACATGGAATTGATGAACCAGCGCCGGATTGCCTTGCCGAGCAGGCTGACTGATCGCCTGCTGGCCGGCATCGTGCCGAGTACCGATGCAACCACCGTCGCCAAGTCTGCGCCACTGCGTAACAGCGCGGCCGATGACAACGTGGTCAACAGCACGGCGCGCACTTTCGCGGTGCCCGGCGACCGCATGCAGGTCTACGGCCGTGCCGTGGCCCAGCCACCGTTGGCGCCGGCGAAGAAGGCCTTCAGTTCGCAGGATGAATTTGTCGCAACCATGTTGCCAATGGCCAAGGCGGCCGCCGCGCGCATTGGTGTCGATCCGAAGTACCTGGTGGCCCAGGCCGCCCTGGAAACTGGTTGGGGTAAATCGGTGATGCGCGCCCAGGATGGCACCAGCAGCCACAACCTGTTTGGCATCAAGGCCGGCCAGAGTTGGCAGGGCGAGAAAGCGCGTGCGATCACCAGCGAGTTCCGTGACGGGGCAATGGTCAAGGAAACGGCGCAGTTCCGTTCCTACAACTCTTACCAGGACAGCTTCCATGACTTGGTGACATTGCTGCAAAGCAATGATCGCTATAAAGAAGTTGTGAAGTCGGCCGACAACCCGGAACAGTTTGTACGCGAGTTGCAAAAAGCCGGTTACGCAACCGACCCGGCCTACGCCAGCAAGATTTCGCAGATCGCTAAAACGATGGACAGTTACCAGAACTACGCTGCCGCTGGCGCAACCACACATTTATAAGGTCTGAACCATGAGTTTGCTCAATATCGGGATGTCGGGGCTTAACGCTGCTCAAGGATCGTTGTCGGTCTTGAGTAACAACATTGCCAACGCCAACACGGCGGGCTATTCGCGTCAGCAGACTACCCAGAGCGCGAATGCGTCGAACCAGTACGGCGGCGTGTTTATCGGCAGCGGTACCACCTTGGCCGACGTGCGCCGGGTGTACAACGAATACCTGGACACGGCGTACCAGAACAGCACCTCGCTCAACAGCGATGCCAAGGCTTACCTGGATCAAGTGAGCGCCGTGGACAAGACGTTGTCGGACAAGACTACGGGCATGTCGTCCGTGCTCAGTTCGTTCTTTGCCGCTGTTCAGACCGCCTCGGCTAACCCGAGTGATACCTCGGCTCGCCAGATACTGCTGACCAGCGCCCAGACATTGAGCAACCGCTTCAACTCGATCTCCAGCCAGTTGAGCCAGCAGAAAGAAACCATTAACAGCCAGCTGACCTCCTTGACCGATCAGGTCAACCAGCTGACCTCGTCGATTGCTTCGCTCAACAAGCAGATCACCCAGGTGCAGGGGTCTTCGAACACCACCCCGGCCAACCTGCTGGACGCGCGCGCCGAAGCCGTACGTTCGCTCAATGAGTTGATCGGCGTGAACGCCAGCGAGAAGAACGGTGTGTTCAGCGTCAGTACCGGTACCGGCCAGTCCCTGGTGCTGGGTGATCGGTCCAACACCCTTTCTGCCGTACCGAGCAAGAGCGACACCAGCCAGTACACGATTCAGATGAATGCGGCTGGCGGGACGACGATGGACCTGGGCAACGTGATCAGTGGTGGCAGCATCGGTGGCTTGTTGCGCTATCGCAGCGATGTGTTGATGCCGGCCATCAATGACCTGGGTCGCATTGCTATCGTCACTGCCGATACGATCAACAGTCAACTGGGCCAGGGTATCGACCTGAACGGCGAATTCGGCTCGTCGATGTTCAAAGACATCAACAGCGCTGCGTCTGTCGCGCTGCGTAGCCTTTCCGCTCAAGGTAATCAGGGCGTTGGTAGCCTGGGTGTTACGATCAAGGACACCAGCAAGCTGACCAACTTCGATTACAAGGTCACCTTCAGCGACCCTGTCGATCTCAACAAAGTCACCGTCGAGCGCTCTGATGGCAAAGCCATGGGCACGTTTGATATCACGGCTACACCGCCCTCGGTGATCGATGGTTTCACCCTGGAACTCAAGAACGGACCGATGCAGGCGGGTGACAGCTTTAAAGTCAGCCCGACCGCCAGTGGCGCCCAGGATATCGGTACTGTCCTCAACGACCCGAGCAAGATTGCGTTTGCCGCGCCGCTGAACGGGGAGGCCAGCAAAACCAACCAGGGTACCGGTAGCTTCACACCGCCGACCCTGACCCTGCCCCTGGATATCCAGGGTGGCGCTACTACCGCGCAACTGCGCGTTGGCATTGAAAATTCGATGCCGGTGAAGATGGTGTTCGGCAAGCCGGCGGCTGATGGCACTCAGAGCTATACCCTTAACGACGCCAAGGGCGATCCTATCGGCTCGGGGACCATCATTCCGGGGCAGGCCAATAAAATCACCGTCAACGTGCCGATGCGTGATGCCAGCGGTGCCCTGGTGGTGCCGGCCAAGAGTTTTGGTTTTGACACCACGGTTGCGGGCTCGCCGACCGATGGGGATAGCACCACCTTTTCGTTTAACGCCACGGGCGTATCCGACAACCGCAATGCCCAGCAACTGCTGAATCTGCAAACCAAGGCCACCGTGGGCGTGGCGACAGATGGCACCGGCGGCACGAGCCTGGTCGGGGCCAACAGCAAGTTGGTGTCCACCGTTGGCGCCAAGGCCGCTGCGGCCACCACTGACACCACGGCCACCAATGCGTTGCTGACGGCTAACAAAAATGCGCGCAACTCCGTGTCCCAGGTCAACCTGGACGAAGAGGCGGGCGACATGATCAAGTTCCAGCAGTACTACACAGCGTCGTCGCAGATCATCAAGGCTGCGCAAGAAACCTTCAGCACGCTGATTAATAGTCTTTAAGGGAGTCTGGGACGATGCGCATTTCTACACAGCAGTATTTCGACACCAGTGCGAGCAAGTATCAAAACAACTACTCCAGCGTGGTCAAGGCCCAGGAGCAGGCGAGTTCCGGCGTGCGTGTACAGACCGCTGGCGATGATCCGGTGGCCGCGCAGCGTTTGCTGATGTTGCAGCAGCAGAAAGATATGCTGGCGCAGTCCAGCGGTAATATCAGCTCCCTGAAAAGTTCGCTGACCAACGAGCAGAGCATCCTGGATGCGCTCGACAAGGCGATGCAGGCTGGCAAGCAGCTGGCCCTGCGGGCTGGCGGTGTGACCAGCGATGCTGATCGCAAGTCAATCTCGGTCGAAGTGGGGGCCCTGGAAGAGCAGGTACTGGGTTTGCTCAACAGCAAGGATGCGGCAGGCAATTACTTGTTCTCCGGCTCCAAGACCCAAACCCCCCCGTATTCGCGCAACAGCGATGGCACCTACAGCTACCAGGGCGACGAAAACGAACTGAGCCTGCAGGTTTCCGAGACGCTCACGGTGCGCACTGGCGATACCGGCAAAACCATTCTGGGAGGGGCGGCCAACAGCAGTCGCACCCAGTCCACCTACATTGCACCTGCGGCTGCGCCTCTTCCGCCAGCGATTTCTCCGCCTTTGGTCGATGATAAAAAGGTTGCGATTTCGGCCGGCCTGGTGACTTCGGGTATCGACTACACCAAGCAGTTTGCCGACGGCCAACCTTACAAGCTGACCTTCACCAGTAGCACCCAGTACAAGGTGACGGACAAGGACAACAATGACATTACCTCAGAGATTGCGGGTAATGGCACGTTCGATTCCACCAAGGAAGGCAGCGGCAGCGTGAACCTACGCGGGGTTAAGTTCGACATCACCATCGACCTTACCGACACCGCCACCGGGCCGAATGCCGATGCGTTGGTCAAGGGCCGCGAGTTCAGCCTGGCTGCCAAGCCGGATGCGTTCAATGTCTCGCGTACCGCGAGCAACCAGTCGACCGCACAACTGACCAACGGCAACGTCAGCAGCGCGGCGGACTATTCCAGCACCTTTCCCGGCAATAGCGGGGTGCTGATCAAGTTCAGTGACACCGACCCGACGGCCTTCAAGGTATTTGCCCAGCCGTATACCGCCGACAGCAAAGAGATCGATTCGGGCGTTATCGACACAGCCACGACGCCGAATACCATCACTGCGGCCGGTGTGACCTTTGGGTTGAGCGGTACGCCGCAGACCGGCGACCAGTTTGCCGCCGGTGCCAGCACCCAGAAAACCCAGAACGCCCTCGACACCTTGAGCCAGCTGCGCCAAGCCCTGGAAAAGCCGGCCGATGGCATCCCGGGCGCGCGGGTCAAGCTTCAGGACGCGCTGAACGCTGCGGTCAGTAACCTGACCAACTCGACCACCCAGCTGGGCAATGTGATTGGCTCCATTGGTGCGCGCGAAAACGCGCTCGATGTGCAAGCTGACGCAAACGCCAGTATCGGCCTGGCCAATACCACCACCATGAGTGCACTGGCCAATATCGACATGGGCGAAGCCGCGATCAACCTGACCCTGCAGCAGACCATGCTGGAAGCCTCGCAGCTGGCGTTTGTAAAAGTCTCGCAGTTGAGCCTCTTCAACAAGATGTAAGTGGCGTGACGTCAAGCGGCCCGCTCTGGAAACAGGACGGGCCGTTGTTGTTTATGGGGTTTAATTGTTTGAAGGTTTTGCACAAAGCACACAAAATTGAGTGACCTGTGAGTCATAAAGCGCATCTTCACTGTATCGTGTGAAAAGGATAAGTCGTCACAGGGTCCTTGCGAGGCGGCTTTCAGCGAGATTTTTATGGGGTTATCCCCTTTATTGTCAGCACTCCGGGCGCAGTCCCAGGGGTGTTCTCCAGCTATTTAGTATTGGGAAGCCACAATGATTGGCATAAAAAGCATCGCCAGTTACGTGCCGGCAGACGGGATCGATAACTACGCCCAGGGTGCCAAATTCGCCAAGGATGAAGAGTTCATCATTGGCAAGATCGGTTCGGCGTTTTTGCCGCGCAAGGATGCCGCGCAGGAAACGTCTGACCTGTGTGTCGAAGCGGTCAACGCTTTGTTTGCCAACAACCCGGATTTGAAGCGCGAGTCCATCGACGCACTGATTGTCGTGACCCAGAACGGTGATGAAGAGGGCTTGCCCCACACCGCCGCCATCGTCCAGGACAAACTCGGCCTGCCGACTCACGTTGCGGCGTTCGATATTTCCCTGGGCTGCTCGGGCTACGTCTACGGCATCTATGCGATGAAGGGCTTCATGGAAGCCGCCGGCCTGAAAAACGGCCTGCTGGTCACCGCCGACCCGTACTCGAAGATCGTCGACCCGGAAGACCGCAACACCACCATGCTGTTCGGCGACGCCGCCACCGCCACCTGGATGGGCGAAGACGCGCCGTGGTTGCTCGGCAAGTCCAAGTTCGGCACCGACGGTTCCGGCGCACCGCACCTTAAGGTCAGCGACGGCGTGTTCTTTATGAATGGCCGCCAGGTGTTCAACTTCGCGCTGCTTAAAGTGCCGGCGCATTTGCACGAGCTGCTCAACGAGTCGGACCTCAAGGCTGATGAGATTGATGCCTTCTGCATTCACCAGGGCAGTGCGGCCATTGTCGACGCCGTGGCGCGCCGTTTTGAAGACGCTCCAGTGGACAAGTTCATCAAGGACATGGTCGAGACCGGCAACACCGTTTCATCGAGCATTCCGTTGCTGCTGGAAAAACACGTGATGGACGCCACCTGGAAGCGTGTGGCCATCAGTGGTTTTGGTGTGGGCCTGTCGTGGGGTTCGGCGATTCTCTATCGCCCGTGATGCTTAAATAGCTTCAATAAAAAAACGCCGATAATCGAAAGATCATCGGCGTTTTTTATTTGGCGCCAGAAAACCCAATAAAATCTGGGTTTCGAGCCTGCGTAAACCCTTGAATTACAAGGGGTGGCACGACGCCAGTAAATAATTTCAAAAAAATCCTCAAGCATCCGGCTACCACGACGATAACTATTACGTAGGTTCTCAGGCCACACCCGGCGGTTGCCAGGGCCGGAAGCCGCAGTATCCATCCAACGAGGATTTCGTCATGGCTTTAACAGTAAACACCAACATTGCTTCGATCACTACTCAGGGTAACCTGAACAAAGCTGGCGGCGCCCTGGCCACTTCCATGCAGCGCCTGTCTTCCGGCCTGCGTATCAACAGCGCTAAAGACGACGCTGCTGGCCTGCAGATCGCTAACCGTCTGACCAGCCAAATCAACGGCCTGGGCCAAGCAGTCAAAAACGTGAACGACGGTATCTCGATCGCTCAGACCGCTGAAGGCGCGATGCAGGCTTCGACCGACATCCTGCAAAAAATGCGTACCCTGGCTCTGTCTTCCGCTACTGGCTCGCTCAGCCCTGACGACCGTAAGTCGAACAACGACGAATACCAGGCTCTGACTTCGGAACTGACCCGTATCTCTACTACTACCACCTTCGGTGGCCAGAAGTTGCTGGACGGTTCGTACGGTACCAAAGCCATTCAGGTTGGCGCAAACGCTAACGAAACCATCAACCTGAGCCTGGAAAACGTTTCGGCCAACAACATCGGCTCCCAGCAGCTGAAAAGCGTTGCCATCGCTCCAGGTACCGGTACTGTTGCCGGCGCGATCAACGTCACTGGTAACGGCCAGACCGGTACCTACACTGTCGGTGCCGGCGACTCGGCTAAAACCATCGCCAGCAACCTGAACGGCCTCATCGGTGGCCTGACTGCAACTGCCAGCACCGAAGCCAAGTTCTCTGTAGACGAAGCGACTGCCACTACTACTCCTGCTTCGTTCACCCTGACCGTCGGCAGCGCTTCCGTTGACTTCAAGGGCGTTACCACCCAAGCCGGCCTGGCCGACCAGCTGAAATCCAACGCCGCCAAACTGGGTATCAGCGTCAGCTACGACGAAAGCAAAAAGACTCTGGAAGTCAAGTCCGACACCGGTGAGAACATCGTGGTCAGCGGTTCGACTGATCCTGGCTCGGTAACTGTTGCTGCCAAAGACGGCGCAGGCGCTTACGGTACTGCAGTTGCACTGGCTGACGCCCTGATCGTTACCGGTCAAGTGTCGCTGGACTCCGCCAAAGGCTACTCCCTGAGTGGTGCTGGTGTTGCTGGTCTGTTCGCGGCCGGTGCTGCTACCGAAGCTGCTGCGACCAAGACCACCGTTGCTCAAACCGACGTGACCGACGCCACCAAGGCCCAAAACGCCCTGGCGGTAATCGACAAGGCCATCGGCACCATCGACGGCGTTCGTTCGGGCCTGGGTGCTACCCAGAACCGTCTGACTACTACTGCAGACAACCTGCAGAACATTCAGAAGAACTCCACCGCTGCACGCTCCACCGTTCAGGACGTCGACTTCGCTTCCGAAACCGCCGAGCTGACCAAGCAACAAACCCTGCAATCGGCTTCCACCGCGATCCTGTCGCAGGCTAACCAGCTGCCATCCGCTGTACTGAAGCTGCTTCAGTAACTCCAGCGCTTGGTCACTAACGGAAGGGCGCGCTGAGTGCCCTTCCGTTTTTTCGGTTTAGAGGAGATTGGACATGGACATAAGTGTAAAGCTGAACCAGTCTTATCCGCCGGTTGCCCCTCAAGGCGCACCTGTGCAGGTGGCCGCCGACAAGAGCGTCACTAAAGTCCAGGAAACCCCGGCTACAGGCAAAGAGCCTGAGCGTGCGGACCTGGAAAAAGCAGTTACCGATATTCGCGAATTCGTACAAGCGTCCGAGCGCAAGCTGGATTTTTCAATTGATGACTCCACCCATCGTGTGGTGGTCAAGGTGATCGCCACCGACAGCGGTGAAGTGATTCGCCAGATTCCGTCGGAAACGGCGCTGAAGCTGGCACAGAACCTTTCCAGCGCAAGCCACCTGTTGTTTGACGACAAGGTCTGAGCTGGCATGAAACTTGTTGCTGTCCTGTCTTGAAGCGTAATAAGTCAAGATAACGGCAGCCACCGAACAGGAGATAGATGATGGCGGGTTCAACGGTAAGTGGTATCGGTTCGAACATCGATACGCAAGCGATCGTGAAGTCCTTGGTGGACGCCGAAAAGGTGCCCAAGCAGACGCAGATCAATACCGCGTCCCAGAAGGCGACCACCACGCTGTCTTCGATCGGCAAGATTCAGGCGGCGCTGGATGCGTTTCGTGGTGCCCTGGACACAATGTCCACCGGCAACAGCTTCACCGGCTTGACGGGCTCATCCTCGGATGAAAAGGTCGCCACCATGACGGCGAGCAACACGGCGTCAAACGGTAGTTTCCGTTTGATCGTGACTCAGCTGGCCCAGGCGTCCAAGTTGTCCAGTACAACGTTCTCCGCGGGTGCCAATGCGGTGGTAAACGCCACTGATAAGCCGACGACGTTGACCATCACGCAGTCGGGCAAGGGCTACGACCTGAGCGTCCCGGCTGGTGCGACCCTGCAGCAGGTGCGTGATTCGATCAATACCCAATTCGGTACTTCGGGGTTGAGTGCGAACATCCAGACCGACGCCAATGGTTCGCGGTTGATCCTGACCTCGACCACCATGGGGACGGGTTCGGACCTGACGCTGTCGGGGACTTCGGGATTGGATGTCGGCGCCACAGTGGTCGATGACCCCACAGATGCGCTTTACAGCATTGATGGGGTCAATTCCGTTTCCAAATCCAATAACATCGAAGGCGCCCTGAGTGGGGTGAACATCAAGCTGGTCTCGGTCTCGGCTACCGTGCCGGCTGGTGACGTTTCCCCAGATGCGACGAGGAACGCTACGCTGATTACGGTCAGCACTAACAACGCGGCCCTCAAATCCGGGGTCAAGGGCTTTGTCGATACTTACAACGCCTTGATGACTGCGATGACCGCCGAGACCAAGGTCACTACCAACCTCGATGGCAGCACCACGGCGGCGGCCCTGACGGGCGACTCCAGCATGCGTGCGCTGCAGAACGCTATCCGCAACGAGTTCAACAAGCTGTCCGGCACTGGTACGTTCAAGTCCCTGGCTCAATTCGGCGTAGGTACGAGTTCGACAACCGGCATGCTGGCGCTGGACGATAAAAAATGGGACGCGGCGGTCAAGACCAACGCAGCCGACATCAGCAGCATGTTTTCCGGCAAAACCGGCATGCTGGCGCGCATGAAAAGTGCCACGGATGATTACGCCAGGGCAAGCACCGGCGTACTGGCTACGCGCACGGCTTCTTTGTCGGACACGTTGAAAGATCTGTCCAAGGACCAGGCCACGCTCGATGAGCGCATGACCCTGCTCACCAGCAGCCTCTCCGCCAAATACAATGCCATGGACACCCTGGTCGCCCAATTGCGCCAGCAAAGCACCAGCGTCATGACCACGCTCAATGCATTGAACAACCCAAAAACCAATAATTGATCCCTTCAGTGGATACGGGCCAGACACTTGTCTGGCCTTTTTTTATCATTGACGACTGGCCTAAAGCTTTTTGCGGGCCAGTCGACATATTGGTTACTGAATTCCTTTTCGCTGTCGCCTGTCACGAGGTAGAAACATGAATCCCATGAGAGCCCTTCGCCAATACCAGAAGGTCAATTCCCATGCTCAGATCTCCGAAGCCAGCCCGCATCGCCTGGTGCAGATGCTGATGGAAGGCGGCCTTGACCGCATGGCCCAAGCCAAAGGTGCGCTGGCGCGTGGTGACATCGCGGCCAAGGGTTTGATGCTCGGCAAGGCGATTGATATCGTGATCGGCCTGCGTGACGGCCTGGATGCGCAAAAAAGTGATAACCCGGCTTACGTCCAGCAGTTGGAAAGTTTGTATGCATATATGACCAACCGACTGATGGAAGCGAACCTGCATAACGACGCCGACATGATCGACGAAGTGGCGCGTTTGCTGATCACCGTAAAAGAAGGCTGGGACGCTATTGCGGCGCCACAGGCAGCAGCAGAATAAGGCCACCGGCCTTGAGGAACACGTCATGAGCCAAGCACTGCAACGCATTGATGAAACCCGTGAGGCGCTGATGGGCGCGCTGGCGGACCGTAACTGGGACGCCATCGGCGAACTGGACCTGGGCTGCCGTCACGTGATCGATGAGGTGCTCAGTGAAGCGCCAGTGGACGAGGATGCGTTGCGTGAGAAGCTTGAGAGCCTGTTGGCGGTTTACCAGCAATTGCTTGAGGTGACGACTGGCGAGCGCCAGGCGATTTTCGAAGAGATGTCGCAGATCAACCAAGCGAAAAATGCGTCGAAGGTCTACCATCTGTTCGGGTGAATGCGCTTAGTTAATCCGAGCGGCGCGTCATATATTTGACTGTGCCAGCATTTTTGACTTAACTAGTGCTGTTTTCAGATTTCAGACGTCTATAGAGTAAGAATTCCTACAGCCGTCTTGATTGCCCTCACACCGGGCAGGAAGTTTTACTAGGGAAGTTGCTATTGCATGTGGCGTGAAACCAAAATTCTGCTGATCGATGACGATAGCGTCCGCCGCCGCGACCTGGCGGTGATTTTAAATTTTCTCGGTGAAGAAAATTTGCCCTGCGGCAGCCATGACTGGCAGCAGGTGGTCAGCTCGTTGTCGTCGAGCCGTGAAGTCATATGCGTGCTGATCGGGACGGTAAACGCTCCTGGCGCTGTTTTGGGCTTGTTAAAGACACTGTCCACCTGGGATGAGTTCCTGCCTGTGTTGCTAATAGGCGATATTTCTTCTGTCGATCTGCCAGAAGACCAACGCCGCCGCGTGCTTTCCACCCTGGAAATGCCGCCCAGCTACAGCAAACTGCTGGATTCCCTACACCGTGCCCAGGTCTATCGTGAGATGTATGACCAGGCGCGCGAGCGCGGTCGTCATCGCGAACCCAACCTATTCCGCAGCCTGGTCGGCACCAGCCGTGCCATCCAGCATGTGCGCCAGATGATGCAGCAAGTGGCCGACACCGACGCCAGCGTACTGATTCTCGGCGAGTCGGGCACCGGCAAGGAAGTGGTCGCGCGCAACCTGCACTATCACTCCAAGCGCCGCGACGGGCCTTTTGTGCCGGTCAACTGCGGGGCGATCCCGGCAGAGTTGCTCGAAAGCGAACTGTTCGGCCACGAGAAGGGCGCCTTTACCGGGGCGATCACCAGCCGTGCCGGGCGTTTCGAGCTGGCCAACGGCGGCACCTTGTTCCTTGATGAAATCGGCGACATGCCGCTGCCGATGCAGGTCAAGCTGCTGCGCGTGTTGCAGGAGCGCACCTTCGAGCGTGTGGGCAGCAACAAGACCCAGAGCGTCGACGTGCGCATCATCGCGGCCACCCACAAGAACCTCGAAAGCATGATCGAGGTCGGCAGCTTCCGCGAAGACCTGTACTACCGCCTCAACGTCTTCCCGATCGAGATGGCCCCGCTGCGTGAGCGCGTGGAAGACATCCCGCTGCTGATGAACGAACTGATCTCGCGCATGGAGCACGAAAAGCGCGGCTCGATCCGGTTCAACTCCGCTGCAATCATGTCCCTGTGCCGCCACGGCTGGCCGGGTAACGTGCGCGAGCTGGCCAACCTGGTGGAGCGCATGGCGATCATGCACCCCTACGGCGTGATCGGCGTGGTCGAGTTGCCGAAGAAATTCCGCTACGTCGACGACGAAGACGAGCAACTGGTCGACAGCCTACGTAGTGACTTGGAAGAGCGCGTAGCCATCAACGGCCATACCCCGGACTTCGGTTCCACCGCCATGTTGCCGCCTGAAGGCCTGGACCTGAAGGACTACCTCGGCAACCTGGAACAAGGCTTGATTCAACAAGCCCTGGACGACGCCAACGGCATCGTCGCCCGTGCCGCCGAGCGCCTGCGCATCCGTCGAACCACCCTGGTGGAGAAAATGCGTAAGTACGGTATGAGCCGCAAAGAAGGTGATGAACAGGCAGATGATTGACGCCTGTTTTTCAAGCCGCTGATTTTGGGTGTCCGGCCTCGCCAATACTGTTCCGTTTTTGACGGCGTCTGTTGCCGTCATACTGCGTTGCAGCTCATCCCCATAGCCAGCTATGAGTCGTCGCTGCGCCTTGTCTGACGGCAACAGCCGCTCGTCAAAACGAAACTGTATTGGCGAGGCCGGGCACCTTGGTTTTTTTTCGGCACAAGTATTGCAAAAGCCCTCGCAACGTTCCGTTTAACTGACGGTCAGCCAAGCGAGAGAGCATGATGCCCCACGCCGCCCAACTATCTTCGGCCCCTTTTACCCAGGGGTTGATCCCGCCTGTAGAACCGCTGTCCCGTCAGGGGCTTGAGCACGCGTTCTCGCAGTTCAACCAGATGTCGAGCCAGCTGACCGATTCCTACAGCCTGCTCGAAGCCCGGGTGTCCGAGCTAAAAGGCGAGCTGGCCGTGGTCAGTGCCCAGCGCATGGAAGAGCTGGCCGAGAAAGAGCGCCTGGCCAACCGCCTGCAAAACTTGCTGTCGCTGTTGCCAGGTGGCGTGATCGTCATCGATGAAGACGGCCGCGTGCGCGAAGCCAACCCGGCCGCCTGCGACATGCTTGGCCTGCCGCTGGAAGGTGAATTGTGGCGCCACGTCATCACTCGCTGCTTTGCGCCGCGTGAAGACGATGGCCACGAAATCTCCCTCAAAGACGGCCGTCGCCTGTCCATTGCTACCCGATCTCTTGACGCGGAGCCGGGCCAACTCGTGCTGCTCAACGACCTGACCGAAACCCGTCACCTGCAAGATCAGCTGGCGCGCCACGAGCGTTTGTCCTCGCTGGGGCGCATGGTCGCGTCTCTGGCGCACCAGATCCGCACGCCGCTGTCGGCAGCGTTGATCTACGCCAGTCATTTGACTGATGAGCAATTGCCCGCTGCCACCCATCAGCGCTTTGCAGGGCGCCTTAAAGAGCGTCTGCATGAGTTGGAGCATCAGGTGCGTGACATGCTGGTGTTTGCCCGCGGTGAATTGCCGCTGACCGATCGCATTACGCCGGCCGAGTTGATGCAGGCCCTGCAAGCGGCGGCCGCCACCCATATTCAAGACGTCCAGGTGCGCTGGCAATGCGACAGCCACCTCGGTGAGCTGCTGTGCAACCGCGACACGCTTGTAGGTTCGCTGCTTAACCTGATCGAAAACGCCACCCAGGCCAGTGGTCCCGGTGCGCGGCTCAAGGTGCACCTGTACAGCCGTGGGCAAACCCTGCGCCTGTGCATCAGTGACAGCGGTAGCGGTATCGAGCCCGCCGTTTTGCAGCGTTTGGGCGAACCCTTTTTCACCACCAAGACCAACGGTACGGGCCTGGGCCTGACCGTGGTCAAGGCAGTGGCGCGTGCTCATCAGGGGGAATTGCAGCTGCATTCCCGTCTGGGGCGTGGCACTTGTGCATTGATGACCTTGCCGCTGTTTTCATGCGCGGCAAGCGCGGAGTAGAGAGGATATGGCTATCAAGGTTCTGTTGGTGGAAGACGATCGCGCCCTGCGTGAAGCATTGGCTGACACGCTGCTGCTGGCGGGCCACGACTACCGAGCGGTCGGTTCTGCCGAGGACGCCTTGGAGGCGGTGGAGCAGGAGTCCTTCAGCCTGGTGGTCAGTGATGTGAACATGCCCGGTATGGACGGCCACCAGTTGCTCGGCCTGCTGCGTGCACGCCAGCCGCAGTTGCCGGTGTTGCTGATGACCGCCCATGGCGCCGTGGAGCGCGCGGTCGACGCGATGCGCCAGGGTGCGGCGGATTACCTGGTCAAGCCATTCGAGCCTAAAGCACTGATCGAATTGGTCGCTCGGCATGCCCTCGGCGTGATCTCGGCCAGCGAAGGCGAGGGCCCGATTGCCTTCGAGCCGGCCAGTGCTCAGTTGCTGGAACTGGCGGCCCGCGTGGCGCGCAGTGATTCCACTGTGTTGATCTCCGGCGAGTCCGGCACCGGCAAAGAAGTGCTGGCACGTTACATCCATCAGCAATCGACCCGCGCCAAGCAACCGTTTATCGCGATCAACTGCGCGGCAATTCCCGACAACATGCTCGAAGCCACTCTGTTCGGTCACGAAAAAGGCTCGTTCACCGGCGCCATCGCGGCCCAGGCTGGCAAGTTCGAACAGGCCGACGGCGGCACCATCCTGCTCGATGAGATTTCGGAAATGCCTCTGGGCCTGCAAGCCAAGTTGCTGCGGGTCCTGCAGGAACGTGAAGTAGAGCGTGTCGGCGCACGCAAGCCGATCCAGCTGGATATCCGCGTGGTCGCTACCACCAACCGCGACCTGGCGGGCGAAGTGGCGGCGGGGCGCTTCCGTGAAGACCTGTTCTACCGTCTGTCGGTATTTCCCCTGGCCTGGCGCCCGTTGCGCGAGCGCCCGGCGGACATCATCCCGCTGGCCGAACGCCTGCTGAACAACCACGTCAAAAAAATGAAGCACGCTCAGGCACGCCTGTCCGCTGAGGCCCAGGCTTGCCTGATCAGCTATCCGTGGCCGGGCAACGTGCGGGAATTAGACAATGCCATCCAGCGCGCGCTGATTCTGCAGCAGGGCGGGCTGATCCAGCCCCAGGATTTCTGTTTGGCCATGGGCAGCGGTGTGGCGCCGCTCCCGACCTTGTCGCCCGCGCCCGTGGTGGCTGAAATCGAAACTGCCGGTGCCCTGGGCGACGACCTGCGTCGCCGCGAATTCCAGATGATCATCGACACCCTGCGTTCCGAACGCGGCCGCCGCAAAGAGGCCGCCGAGCGCCTGGGCATCAGCCCGCGCACCCTGCGTTACAAGCTGGCGCAGATGCGCGACGCCGGCATGGACGTGGAAGCGTACCTATTCGCCACCTGATCTGTATCGAGGCCGACAAGCTTTGTCGCCTTTTCTTACGACTTGATACAGAGCTGGCACCCTTGTTGCTACTTCCCCTAGTAATTGCGGCGTAGCGTCAAAAAACTGCGGGTTGTCGGAGAGAGAAGTTCATGAGCCAGGGTATTGAGTTCAATCGGTTGATGTTGGATATGCGCTCCATGCAAATGGACGCCATGGCTCAACCGAAATCCGTCGCGCCAGCGCCGGAATTGAGCCAAAGCAGTTTCGCCGACATGCTGGGTTCGGCGATTAACAAAGTCAGTGGCACCCAGCAAGCCTCCAGCCAGTTGGCGAATGCGTTCGAGATCGGCAAAAGCGGCGTGGACCTCACCGACGTGATGGTCGCTTCGCAAAAGGCCAGCGTTTCGTTCCAGGCGCTGACCCAAGTGCGTAACAAGCTGGTTCAGGCTTACCAAGACATCATGCAGATGCCGGTTTAAGGACGAGATTTAAGTCATGGCAGAAGCAGTCGTGGACAACGCACCCGCCAAGGCAGACGGCAAGCCGCCCCTGTTTGGCCTGTCGTTCCTGGAAAACCTCTCTGAAATGACCATGCTGCGTCAGGTGGGCCTGATGGTCGGCCTGGCTGCCAGCGTGGCAATTGGTTTTGCCGTGGTGTTGTGGTCGCAGCAACCTGATTACCGGCCGCTGTATGGCAGCCTGGCGGGCATGGATTCCAAGCAGATCATGGAAACCCTGGCCGCCGCCGACATCGCCTACACCGTTGAGCCCAACTCCGGGGCCCTGCTGGTCAAGGCCGACGATGTGGCCCGTGCGCGCATGAAGCTCGCGGCGGCCGGCGTGACCCCGTCAGACAGCAATATCGGTTTTGAAATCCTCGACAAGGACCAGGGCCTGGGGACCAGCCAGTTCATGGAAGCCACTCGCTACCGTCGTGGCCTGGAAGGCGAACTGGCGCGCACCATCTCCAGCCTGAATAACGTCAAGGGCGCACGCGTGCACCTGGCCATTCCGAAAAGCTCGGTGTTTGTGCGCGATGAGCGCAAACCCAGTGCTTCGGTATTGGTTGAGCTGTTTTCTGGCCGCTCCCTTGAGCCTGGCCAGGTCCTGGCGATCATCAACCTGGTAGCCACCAGTGTTCCTGAGCTGAGCAAGTCACAGATCACCGTCGTTGACCAGAAGGGCAACCTGCTGTCCGACATGGCCGAAAACTCCGCGCTGACCCAGGCCGGTAAGCAGTTCGACTACAGCCGTCGCATGGAAAGCATGCTCACCCAGCGTGTGCACAACATTCTGCAACCGGTGCTGGGCAATGATCGCTACAAGGCTGAAGTGTCCGCCGACATCGACTTCAGCGCCGTCGAGTCGACCTCCGAGCAGTTCAACCCGGACCAACCGGCGTTGCGCAGCGAGCAGTCGACCAGTGAACAACGCACCGCCGCCAATGGCCCGCCGCAAGGCGTGCCGGGTGCCCTGAGCAACCAGCCACCGGCCCCGGCGTCGGCCCCGCAAACCACGGGTGGCGCTGCCGCTACTGCGGGTGCGATTCAGCCTGGCCAGCCATTGCTGGATGCCAACGGCCAGCAGATCATGGACCCGGCCACCGGCCAGCCGATGCTCGCACCGTACCCGGCGGACAAGCGTAACCAGTCCACCAAGAACTTCGAGCTTGACCGTTCCATCAGCCACACCAAGCAACAACAGGGTCGCGTCAATCGCCTGTCGGTGTCGGTGGTGGTCGATGATCAAGTCAAGGTCAACGCTGCTGACGGTGCGGTAACCCGCGCCCCATGGAGCGCCGACGAATTGGCGCGCTTCACTCGCCTGGTGCAGGACGCGGTCGGTTTCGACGCCAGCCGTGGTGACAGCGTCAGCGTCATCAATATGCCGTTCTCCGCCGAACGTGGCGAAGTCATCGCCGAGGCCGCGTTCTACACACAGCCGTGGTTCTGGGACATCGTCAAGCAAGTGCTGGGTGTGTTGTTTATCCTGGTACTGGTGTTTGGCGTGCTGCGCCCGGTGCTCAACAACATCACCGGCAATGGCAAGAAACAACTGGCGCCCTTCGGTGGCAGCGATGTCGAGTTGGGTGGCATGGGCGGCCTGGACGGCGAACTGGCCAACGACCGCGTCAGCCTGGGCGGCCCGCAAAGCATTCTGTTGCCAAGCCCGAGCGAAGGCTATGACGCTCAGTTGAACGCAATCAAGAGTCTGGTAGCAGAAGACCCGGGCCGTGTGGCCCAGGTCGTGAAAGAGTGGATTAACGCAGATGAGTGATCGAGCCGCTGTTGCCAAACTCACCAAGGTCGATAAAGCCGCAGTCTTGCTGCTGTCCCTCGGTGAAACCGACGCCGCCCAAGTGCTGCGCCACATGGGCCCCAAAGAGGTTCAACGAGTCGGCGTGGCCATGGCGCAAATGCGCAATGTGCACCGCGAGCAAGTCGAGCAGGTGATGAGCGAGTTCGTCGAGATCGTCGGCGACCAGACCAGCCTGGGCGTCGGCTCCGACAGTTACATCCGCAAGATGCTCACTTCGGCCCTGGGCGAAGACAAAGCCAACGGCCTGATCGACCGCATCCTGCTGGGTGGCAACACCAGCGGCCTCGACAGCCTGAAATGGATGGAGCCGCGCGCCGTTGCCGACGTGATCCGCTTCGAGCACCCGCAGATCCAGGCGATCGTAGTGGCGTACCTCGACCCCGATCAGGCCGGTGAAGTCCTCGGCCACTTCGACCATAAAGTGCGCCTGGACATCATCCTGCGCGTGTCGTCGCTGAACACCGTGCAGCCGGCGGCCCTGAAAGAACTCAACACGATTCTCGAGAAGCAGTTCTCGGGCAACTCGAATGCCTCGCGTACCACCCTGGGTGGTATCAAGCGCGCGGCCGACATCATGAACTTCCTCGACAGCTCGGTCGAAGGCCAGTTGATGGACTCGATCCGCGAGATCGACGACACCCTGTCCGGCCAGATCGAAGACCTCATGTTCGTGTTCAACAACCTCTCCGATGTCGACGATCGTGGCATCCAGGCGTTGCTGCGCGAAGTCTCCTCCGACGTGCTGGTACTCGCACTCAAGGGCTCGGACGAGGGCGTCAAGGAAAAGATCTTCAAGAACATGTCCAAGCGCGCCTCGGAACTGTTGCGCGACGACCTGGAAGCCAAAGGCCCGGTGCGCGTCAGCGACGTGGAAACCGCGCAGAAAGAAATTCTCACCATTGCCCGCCGTATGGCCGAAGCCGGAGAAATCGTTCTCGGCGGGAAGGGCGGCGAAGAAATGATTTAAGGCGCTTTCCATGTCGAGCAAAGATGAGGCACCCAGCGATCTGATTCGCGCACGGGATGTCGGCGGGTTCGACATCTGGTCGTTGCCCAGCTTCGATCCGCACGTGCCGGAGCCTGAGCCGGAACCGGTTGTAGAAGCTCCGGTGGAAATGGAAGAAGTGCCGCTGGATGAAGTCCAGCCACTGACCCTGGAAGAGTTGGAAAGCATCCGCCAGGAGGCCTACAACGAAGGCTTCGCCGTCGGTGAGAAAGACGGTTTTCGCAGCGCCACGCTCAAGGTACGCCAGGAAGCCGAGGTAGCGCTGAGCGTCAAGCTGGCCAGCCTGGAGCGCTTGATGGGCTGCCTGTTCGAGCCTATCGCCGAGCAGGATTCGCAGATCGAAAAGTCCATGGTCGACCTGGTGCAGCACATTGCCCGCCAGGTAATCCAGCGTGAGCTGGTGCTGGACTCCAGCCATATCGAAAGCGTGATGCGCGAAGCGCTTAAGCTGCTGCCCCTGGGCGTCGGCAATGTGCGGCTGTACATTAACCCGCAGGATTTCGAACAGGTCAAAGCCCTGCGCGAGCGCCATGAAGAAACCTGGCGCATCGTCGAAGATGCGGCGCTGCAACCCGGTGGCTGCCGTGTCGAGACCGAACACAGCCGGATCGACGCCACGGTGGAAACCCGCATCAGCCAGATCACGGCCAAGCTGCTGGACCAGGCCCACGAGCAGGTGTTGAACCCGGCAGAGCCTGACCTGAGCGTGGACCTGGACGCACCCGATGCGCCTTGATCGCACCAGCTTCGCCAAGCGCTTGAGCGGTTACGCCGAAGCCACAGAGTTGCCCGGCCAGCCAATCCTTGAAGGGCGCCTGCTACGCATGGTCGGCCTGACCCTTGAGGCCGAAGGCCTGCGCGCCGCCATGGGCAGCCGCTGTATGGTGATCAACGACGACAGCTACCAACCGGTGCAGGTCGAAGCCGAAGTGATGGGCTTTTCCGGCAACAAGATTTTCCTGATGCCCGTCGGCAGCCTGGCAGGCATTGCCCCCGGCGCTCGCGTGGTGCCATTGGCCGACACCGGCCGTCTGCCCATGGGCATGAGCATGCTCGGCCGCGTACTCGACGGCGCCGGTCGTGCGTTGGATGGCAAAGGCGGCATGAAGGCCGAAGACTGGGTGCCAATGGACGGCCCTACCATCAACCCGCTCAACCGTAACCCCATCAGCGTGCCGCTGGATGTGGGCATTCGCTGCATCAACGGATTATTGACGGTCGGTCGCGGCCAGCGTCTGGGCCTGTTCGCCGGTACCGGCGTGGGTAAGTCGGTGTTGCTGGGCATGATGACGCGCTTCACCGAAGCCGACATCATCGTGGTGGGGCTGATCGGCGAGCGGGGCCGCGAGGTGAAGGAATTCATCGAGCACAGCCTCGGCGAAGAAGGCCTCAAGCGCTCGGTTGTGGTCGCGTCGCCGGCGGATGACGCGCCGCTGATGCGTTTGCGCGCCGCCATGTACTGCACGCGCATCGCCGAATATTTTCGCGACAAGGGCAAGAACGTCCTGTTGCTGATGGATTCGCTCACACGTTTCGCCCAGGCCCAGCGGGAAATTGCCCTGGCCATTGGCGAACCGCCGGCCACCAAGGGCTATCCGCCTTCGGTGTTCGCCAAGCTGCCCAAGCTGGTTGAGCGCGCCGGTAACGCCGAGGCCGGCGGTGGCTCGATCACCGCGTTCTACACCGTGTTGTCTGAAGGCGATGACCAGCAGGACCCGATTGCCGACTCGGCACGGGGCGTGCTCGATGGCCACATCGTGCTGTCGCGGCGCCTGGCAGAAGAGGGGCACTACCCGGCCATCGACATCGAAGCGTCCATCAGCCGGGTGATGCCGGCGGTGGTCACGCCGGAACACATGGCCCGCGCGCAACAGTTCAAACAGCTGTGGTCGCGCTACCAACAGAGCCGCGATTTGATCAGCGTCGGCGCCTACGTGGCCGGCGGCGATCGCGAGACTGACCTGGCTATCGCCCTGCAACCGCAGTTGGTGACCTACTTGCGCCAGGGCCTCAACGACAAGATCAGCATGGGCGAAAGCGAAGCGCACCTGCAGACGATCTTCGCTCCTGCGCCGGGCGGCTAAGCCATGGCCAACAGCCGCGCTGCGCGCCTGGCTCCGGTGGTGGACATGGCCGAAAAGGCCGAAAAAACCGCCGTTCAGCGCTTGGGGTATTTCCAGGGCCAAGTCCGCCTGGCGCAAAGCAAACTGGGTGACCTGGAGCGCTTTCGCGGTGAGTACCAGCAGCAATGGATCGAGCGCGGCACCCAAGGTGTCTCGGGCCAATGGTTGATGGGCTACCAGGGCTTTCTCAACCAGCTGGAAACTGCCGTCGGCCAGCAACGCCAGAGCCTGGCGTGGCACCAGAACAACCTCGACAAGGCCCGCGAAAGCTGGCAGCAGGCGTTTGCCCGCGTCGAGGGCTTGCGCAAACTGGTGCAACGCTACATTGACGAAGCGCGGGCGCTGGAAGACAAGCGCGAGCAGAAGCTGCTGGACGAACTGTCACAGCGCCTTCCACGCCAAGAACAGTATTAAGGCGTGGGCTTACCTGCGATGGCCACGGGCATTTACACACCACAATATTGCATAGCCCACACACATTTGATTTGTTGTGTTGCCCATAGCCGGTTCACCTGCTAAACCTTGTGTCATTGCCAATGACAAGGAAGCAGTCGCATGACAGTTGAGTCAGAAGTATCCCTGGATGGGAAGAAATTGACGATCGTGATCAAAGGTCGGTTCGATTACAGCAGCCATCAAACCTTTCGCGAGGCCTATGAGCCGTTCTACAAAGTGCCTGAGTTGTACGTCGTCGACTTGAAGGACACCACCTACATGGACAGCTCGGCCTTGGGCATGCTCTTGCTGTTGCGTGATCACGCGGGGGGCGACGACTCGGAAGTCCGGGTAATCAACAGCAACTCCGATGTGCGCAAGATCCTCGCTATCTCCAACTTCGACAAACTGTTCGACATCAGTTGAGCGCCCTGGCCCCCGTCCTTGAACCGCTGACGATCCTGATCGCCGAAGACAGCGCCGCCGACCTGCTGTTGCTGGCGACCATCGTACGGCGCCAGGGCCACCAAGTGCTGACGGCCACCAACGGTGCGGAGGCGGTCGAGGTGTTTATCCGTGAGCGCCCGCAGTTGGTGTTGATGGATGCGCTGATGCCGGTGATGGATGGCTTTGAGGCGGCGCGCCGGATCAAGCAGTTGGCGGGTGAGGAGCTGGTGCCACTGATTTTCCTCACCTCCCTGCGTGAGAGCGAGGCCCTGGCCCAATGCCTGGATGCCGGCGGCGATGATTTCCTGCCCAAACCCTACAACCAACTTATTCTCGCGGCGAAGATCAATGCGATGGACCGTCTGCGGCGGTTGCAGGCCACGGTCCTGCAGCAGCGAGACCTGATCGCCAAGCATCATGACTATCTCCTGCATGAGCAGCGGGTGGCCAAGGCGGTGTTCGACAAGGTTGCGCATTCGGGCTGTATCAACGCCGCGCCGAACATTCGCTACCTGCAATCGCCCTACGCGTTGTTCAACGGCGACTTGCTATTGGCCGCCTACACGCCCTCCGGCGACATGCATGTGTTGCTCGGCGATTTCACCGGCCACGGCCTGCCGGCGGCGGTGGGCGCCATGCCCCTGGCAGAAGTGTTCTACGGCATGACCGCCAAGGGTTACGGCCTGGCGCAAATTTTGGGCGAGATGAACGCCAAGCTCAAGCGCATCCTGCCGGTGGACATGTTCTGCTGCGCCACGCTGTTGTGCCTGAGCACGCAGCGGCGGGTGGTGGAGGTGTGGAACGGCGGCATGCCCGAAGGGTATGTGCATGAAGTCGCCACCGGCAGGCGCACGTCACTGGCATCCCGACATTTGCCGTTAGGGGTGCTGTCGGCGGAGGCCTTTGATGATCGCACTGAAGTCTGGCCCATGGCCCTGGGCGACCGGGTGTTCTTGCTGTCCGATGGCGTGTTGGACACTGCTGGCGCCAATGACCAGCTGTTTGGCGCAGAGCGTTTGCAGCAGGTGTTCGCTGCCAATCGCGAGCCTGACCGTTTATTTGAAGATATCGAACAGGCCCTGGCGGCGTTTCGAGGTGAAGCGCGGGATGACGTGAGCATGGTGGAAATCACCCTGCAAGCCGGCCAGCAGCCGCGTGCCACCGGACAGTTATACGCCGACAGCGGGCAGGCATGCCCGCTGGATTGGTCGGTGAGTTTTGAATTCCGCGCCGAAACGTTAAAACGTTACAACCCTTTGCCGTACCTGTTGCAACTGTTGCTGGAAATCCATGGCCTTCGCGAGCAGAGCGGGGCGCTTTACAGCGTGATGGCCGAGCTGTATTCCAACGCGCTGGAGCATGGCGTGCTGGGCCTGGACTCCCGGCTCAAGCGCGATGCCCAAGGGTTTGCCGAGTATTACCACCTGCGCAATGACCGCCTGAACCTGCTGACCAGCGGTTATGTGCGGGTGCATGTGCAGGTGGTGCCGACGCAGGGGGGCGGTCGCCTGAGTCTGTGCATTGAAGACAGCGGCGCGGGCTTTGACGTGGAACAGGTGCTGGCGCGGCCGTGGGACATCGACCGTCTGTCTGGCCGGGGGTTGAGCTTGGTACGGCAGTTGAGCAGCGATGTACGCTGGTCCGATGGCGGGCGCAGTGTCTGCGTGGAGTTTTGCTGGGAGGCTCTGGCATAATCTGCCGATTCTTGATCAAGGAGCGAGCAAGTGATTGATCTACATCTGGACCCAGATGTGTTGTCGGGTTTGCAGGAAGTCATGGAAGGCGAGTATCCCAAGTTGCTTGATACCTTTCTCGACGATTCCCAGAAGCGTGTCGAGGCGCTGCGCAAGGCGCGGGATGATGCGAAGGCGTTGGGGCGGATTGCGCATAGCTTCAAGGGGAGCAGTGGGAACCTTGGGGCGGTGCGGTTGGCGCAGTTGTGTCAGCGGTTGGAAATTGAGTCGGTTCAATCCACCACGGATCTGGGGGCGCTCGTGGATCAGATTGATTATGAGTTTGCTTTGGTTAAGCCGCTGTATGAGTCGGAGCGGCAGCGGTTTGGGGTTTGAGTTGAGTGTGTGCATATCCGTTATTTAGGTAACGGCCACTATTGGTTCCGCTCTTACAGCGGGTCACTTTTGGAAGAGCGCCAAAAGTAACCAAAAACGCTTCGCCCCAACACTCGGCACCTCGCTTAGGCTCGGTGTGCCCGAACGAAGGCTTTGGAGCGTGGGCCGCCGCGATGGGCCATCCTTGGCCCAGCGCGGCTAACCCGGCGTCCTGCCGGGTTACCCACGCTCCAAAGCCTGCGTTCGGCCAGCGTGTTTAACGGGGCGCCCCAGATCAAAAGCAAAGCGCGGCGGCCTTAGGGCCGACCGGTTTTCTAACTGCCAATCTCGGTCCAAATGTGGGAGCTGGCTTGCCTGCGATGGCATCACCCTGGTTCATCTGATGTACCGAGTTGCCTGCATCGCAGGCAAGCCAGCTCCCACAATTTAAATCTCCATTCATCAGGCAGATATCAACCTGCTCTTGATCTGCTCTTGATCTGGCTTGTGATCTTGATCTGAGGCGCCCCGTTAAACACGCAGGCCGGAATTCGACATGGATTTGGGGGGTAAACCGGCAGGGATGCCGGTTTAGCCGCCCCGCGCCATGGATGGCGCTTGGCGGCGGCCCCCCAAATCAATGTCGGATTACGGGCACACCGAGCCTAGGCGAGGTGCCGAGTGTTGGGGCAAGAGCCCTTTGCTTACTTTGGGGCTCTTTTCCAAAGTGAGCCGCCGTAAGGGCGGAACCAATAGCAGCCGTAACCGCAGAAACGGATATGTACACAATAAAACCAGTCCAACAAGAAACCTGGCCCAACTCTTGCTCTACCTCCTGATACTGCATCCCCGATCCCCATGCAGTGGAGACCTTTACCTATGCCAGTCGCCCCGAATTCGCTCCTTCAGGTTGCCCCCGCGGCCAAGCCTCAAGCACCCGTCGCCAACCCACCGGCAGCGGTTGCGACCCCACGGGACACGGGCCCTGGCTTCGCTCAAGTGTTCGCCAGCCAAGGCGCCAAACCCACGGTCAAGGCCGACGATAACTCGCCCAAACCCACTGCCGGCAAGTCTTCGGATGCAAGTGCCAAACCTGCAGCGGGCAACGACAAACCTGCCGCCAGCACGCCAGCGGTTGCCGATAGCGGCAAACCCTTGCCTGCCACCCCGCCGGCCAAGACCGACGACTCTGCCAGCAAAGACGACGACGCATCGTCCGACCCGACCCTCGTGCAGCAGCCTCCGGCTGATCCGGTGGTCGACCCGGCATTGATTGCCACCGTCACCCCGGTGGCTGTGCCGGTAATACCGGTAGAAACCCCCGCGCCCCTGACCACCGCCAAGGATGACAAGGCTCAGCCGGTAGTCGCGGCACCGATCGCAGCAACCGAGGAGGCCAAGCCGGCCTTCGACCCGGAAGCTGATCCCCTGGATGCCATGCCGGCCGTGCGCCTGGCGATGGAGCAGGGCGGTCATGTGTCTGCCAGCAGCCAGGCGCAGGCGAAAGCGGCCCCGACCCAGGATCAGCCGACCGCCGCGCAGAATTTTGCTGCTGGCCTGGCCACAATGGTCGACCAGCAAGCTACCAAGGACAGCACTGACCAAGGCGGGGACAAAGCGTTCAGTGGGCTGATCGAGGACGGGCTCAAGGACCTGAAGAACGCCAGCAGCGACACCCGTGTCGATGACTTCGCCAACCGTTTGGCCGCGTTGACTCAAGCCGCCACGCCGAAAACCGCCAATGCCTTGCCGCCGGTGACTAATGCGCCATTGGCCATGCACCAGAGCGGCTGGACCGACGAAATCGTCAACCGCGTGATGTACCTGTCCAGCGCCAACCTCAAGTCGGCGGAGATCCAGTTACAGCCGGCTGAACTCGGTCGTCTGGATATCAAGGTCAACATGACCGCCGACCAGCAGGCCCAGGTCAACTTCATGAGCGCCCACCCGGTGGTGCGTGAGGCGCTGGAAAGCCAGTCGGGGCGGTTGCGCGAGATGTTTGCCCAGCAGGGGATGGGGCAGGTGGATGTGAACGTATCTGACCAGTCTCGTGGTCAGGAACAACAACAGCCGCAGGCCCAGACCCGTGGAGTGGGCGGCGGCAGCGGGCGTGGTGACAGCGGCGACAACGGCGCTCACGTTGACGTGGCTGAAGCTGTCGCGCCTGTGACCTCTACGGTGATCGGCTCCAGCGCTGTCGATTACTACGCCTGACTCGAACTCTGCACAGGCCTAAATGTGGGAGCGGGCTTGCTCGCGAATGCGGTGGATCAGTGACAGATGGATTAACTGACACACCGCATTCGTGAGCAAGCCCACTCCCACATGGGATATCCAGCGTGACATCTGTCCCTGTCTACCAGACAACTCTGGCATAACACTTGCTCTTGCCTTTCCGTAGATCTATGAATCCCCGAATAGTGACGGATTATTGGCATGGCGAAGAGCGACGACGCAGTAAAAGCACCCGCAGGCAAAGGTAAGCTCAAGCTTATCCTGTTGATAGTCGTGGGCCTGCTCCTGGCCATCGGCGCCTCGGTGGGTGGCACCTGGTACATCATGCACAGCAGTGCCGCCAAACCGGCAGCCGCCGCTGAAACCGCCAGTAACGTCAAGCAACCGGCAATCTTCGAGCCGATGCTTCCGGCCTTTGTCGCCAACTTCAATCAGAACGGTCGTCAACGCTACCTGCAGGTGAGCATCACCTTGCTGGCGCGTAACCAGCCGGACCTGGATGCCCTCAAGGTGCATATGCCAGTGATCCGCAACAACTTGGTGATGCTGTTCTCCGGCCAGAGCTTCGACACACTTGCCACCCCGGTAGGCCAGGAAATGCTGCGCCAGAAGGTCACTGCCAGTGTGCAGGAAGTGGCCCAGAAGGAACTCGGCAAAGTCGTGATCGAACAAGCGCTCTTCACTAATTTCGTATTGCAGTAGGATCACGACATGGCCGTGCAAGACCTGCTGTCCCAGGATGAAATCGACGCGCTGCTGCATGGTGTCGACGATGGTCTGGTACAGACCGAAATGGCTGCCGAACCCGGCAGCGTCAAAAGTTATGACCTCACCAGCCAGGATCGCATCGTCCGTGGGCGCATGCCGACCCTGGAGATGATCAACGAACGTTTCGCCCGTTACACCCGCATCAGCATGTTCAACATGTTGCGCCGTTCGGCGGACGTGGCGGTGGGCGGTGTGCAGGTGATGAAGTTCGGTGAGTACGTGCATTCGCTGTACGTGCCCACCAGCCTCAACCTGGTCAAGATCAAGCCGCTGCGCGGCACTGCGCTGTTCATCCTTGACGCCAAGCTGGTGTTCAAGCTGGTGGACAACTTCTTCGGTGGCGACGGCCGTCACGCCAAGATCGAAGGCCGTGAATTCACCCCCACCGAACTGCGGGTGGTGCGCATGGTGCTGGAGCAAGCCTTCATCGACTTGAAGGAAGCCTGGCAGGCGGTCATGGAAGTCAATTTCGAGTACATCAACTCGGAAGTGAACCCGGCCATGGCCAACATCGTCGGCCCCAGTGAAGCCATTGTGGTGTCGACGTTCCACATCGAACTCGATGGCGGCGGCGGCGACCTGCACGTGACCATGCCGTACTCGATGATCGAGCCGGTGCGCGAAATGCTCGACGCTGGCTTCCAGTCCGACCTGGACGACCAGGACGAACGTTGGGTCAAGGCCCTGCGCGAAGACCTGCTGGATGTCGACGTACCGCTGAGCGCCACCGTGGCCCGTCGCCAGTTGCGTCTGCGCGATATTTTGCACATGCAGCCGGGGGACATCATCCCTGTCGAATTGCCGGAAGAAATGATCATGCGCGCCAGCGGCGTGCCGTCGTTCAAGGTCAAGCTCGGCTCCCACAAGGGCAACCTGGCACTGCAAGTGGTCGAGCCGATCAACCGTCGCTGATTCGCCCTAATTAATTTATGAAAGTTTGCTCCGCCGAGGACATGTAATGGCTACCGAACACGAAAACACTTCCGCCGAAGACCAGGCCCTGGCTGACGAATGGGCGGCTGCCCTGGAAGAAACCGGCGATGTTGGCCAAGACGATATCGATGCGCTGCTGGCCGCTGACGCCGCCACTGCACCGGCCGGCAATCGCCTGCAAATGGAAGAGTTCGGCAGCATGCCGAAGAACAACGACCCGGTGACCCTCGACGGCCCGAACCTGGATGTGATTCTCGACATTCCGGTGTCGATCTCCATGGAAGTCGGCAGCACCGAAATCAACATCCGCAACCTGCTGCAACTCAACCAGGGCTCGGTCATCGAGCTCGACCGCCTGGCCGGCGAGCCGTTGGACGTGCTGGTGAACGGCACCCTGATTGCTCACGGCGAAGTGGTCGTGGTCAACGAAAAGTTCGGCATCCGCCTGACGGACGTGATCAGCCCGAGCGAACGCATCAAGAAGTTGCGCTGATATGAAACGGCTGATCGTGGGACTGTTAGTCGCATTGCCCCTGGACGCCTGGGCCGCTGAGCCGGCGGCCCAGACCGCCGCTGCGCCCGTGGGCAGTGTCGGCGGGCAGCTCACTCAGCTGGTGCTGGGCCTGTTGCTGGTGGTCGGCTTGATTTTTGCGCTGGCCTGGCTGATGCGCCGCGTACAGCGCGTGGGCCCGGGCAACGGCCAGGTGATCGAAATGATCGGCTCCCGTGCCCTCGGCCCGCGTGATCGGCTGGTGCTGGTGCAAGTGGGTGAGGAGCAGATCCTGCTGGGCATTACCCCCGGACGCATCACTCCGCTGCACGTGCTCAAGACGCCGGTGAACGTGGACCCGTCCAAGCCCGCCACGCCAGAATTCGCTCAGCGCCTGATGGAGTTGCTGGGCAAGGATCAGAAGGATAAGAAGTAATGCGCGTTTTATTGACGCTCATGCTGTTGCTGGCTGCGCCATTGGCGTTTGGCGCCGACCCGCTGTCGATCCCGGCCATTACGCTGGGCACCAATGCGGCCGGGGCGCAGGAGTATTCGGTCAGCCTGCAGATCCTGCTGATCATGACCGCGCTGAGCTTTATCCCGGCGTTTGTCATGCTGATGACCAGCTTCACGCGGATCATCATCGTGTTCTCCATCTTGCGCCAGGCCCTGGGCCTGCAGCAGACGCCGTCGAACCAGATCCTCACCGGCATGGCGTTGTTCTTGACGATGTTCATCATGGCGCCGGTGTTCGACAAGGTGAACCAACAAGCGCTGCAACCGTACCTGGCGGAGAAAATGACCGCCCAGGATGCGATCGACAAAGCCCAGGTCCCGATCAAGGATTTCATGCTGTCGCAGACCCGCTCCAGCGACCTTGAGCTGTTCATGCGCCTGTCCAAGCGCACCGACATCGCCACCCCGGACCAGGCGCCGCTGACCATCCTGGTGCCGGCGTTTGTCACGTCCGAGTTGAAGACCGCGTTCCAGATCGGCTTCATGATCTTTATTCCGTTCCTGATCATCGACTTGGTGGTGGCGAGCGTGCTGATGGCGATGGGTATGATGATGCTGTCGCCGCTGATCATCTCGTTGCCGTTCAAGATCATGCTGTTTGTGTTGGTGGACGGCTGGGCGCTGATTATCGGCACCCTGGCCGGCAGTTTCGGCGGGGTATAGCGCGATGACACCTGAAGTTGCCGTCGACCTGTTTCGTGAAGCGCTGTGGCTGACCACCTTGATGGTCGCCGTGCTGGTCGTCCCGAGCCTGTTGGTGGGCCTGCTGGTGGCGATGTTCCAGGCCGCGACCCAGATCAACGAACAGACCTTGAGTTTCCTGCCGCGCCTGCTGGTAATGCTGGTCACGCTGATCGTTGCCGGCCCGTGGCTGGTACAGACCTTCATGGAATACATCCTGCAGTTGTACGGCAGTATTCCGCAGTTGATCGGCTGACCCGATGCAGTCTTTGCTGGCATTGACCGACACCCAGATCAGCACCTGGGTGGCGTCCTTCATCCTGCCGCTGTTCCGCGTAACGGCGATGTTGATGGCCATGCCGGTGTTCGGCACGACCCTGGTGCCACGGCGCGTGCGCCTGTACTTTGCGGTGGCGATTACCGTAGTGATCGTGCCGGGTTTGCCACCGATGCCGCCGGTGAATGCCATCGACCTCAGCGCACTGCTGCTGATTGCCGAGCAGGTCCTGATCGGCGCGATGTTGGGGTTCTCCCTCTCGCTGTTTTTCCAGGCCTTTGTCATTGCCGGGCAAATCATCTCGGTCCAGATGGGCATGGGCTTCGCGTCCATGGTCGACCCTACCAACGGTGTGTCGGCGGCGGTGATCGGGCAGTTCCTGACCATGCTGGTGACCCTGCTGTTCCTGGCGATGAATGGGCACTTGGTGGCGTTCGAGGTGTTGACCGAGAGCTTCACCACCTTACCGGTCGGCTCGGGGCTGGTGGTCAATCACTTCTGGGAAATCGTGGGGCGCTTGGGTTGGGTGTTGGGCGCCTCGCTATTGCTGGTGTTGCCGGCGATCACTGCGTTGCTGGTGGTCAACATCGCGTTTGGCGTGATGACCCGCGCGGCGCCACAACTGAACATTTTTTCGATTGGTTTCCCGTTGACCCTGGTGTTGGGCATGGGGATTTTCTGGGTCGGCCTGGCTGACATTCTCAATCAGTATCAACCGCTGGCGACCGACGCCCTGCAGTTCTTACGTGATCTGGCACGGGCGCGCTGAGCCATGGCCGAGAGCGAGAGTGGTCAGGACAAAACAGAAGACCCCACGGAGAAACGTAAAAAGGACTCCAGGGAAAAGGGCGAGATTGCGCGCTCCAAAGAGCTCAACACGGTTGCGACCATGATGGCCGGCGCCGGCGCCTTGCTGATCTACGGCGGTGGCCTGGCGCTGGACTTGATGGAGTTGATGAAGCACAACTTCGCCTTGCCCCGCGAGGTGCTGCTCAACCCTGACGCCATGGGCCAGTACCTGCTGCACTCGGGGAAAATCGCGCTCCTGGCGGTGCAGCCGATCCTGATCACCTTGCTGCTGGCCGCGCTGATCGGCCCGGTCGCCCTCGGCGGCTGGCTCTTCGCCGCCGGCAGCATGGCCCCCAAATTCAGTCGAATGAACCCCGGTGCCGGGCTCAAGCGCATGTTTTCCGCCAAGGCTCTGGTGGAGTTGCTCAAGGCCCTGGCCAAATTCATTCTGATCTTGTTTGTGGCGCTGATGGTGCTCTCGTCGGATATCGACGACCTGCTGCGCATCGCCCATGAACCGCTGGAGTCGGCGATCATTCACAGCGTGCAGGTGGTGGGCTGGAGCGCGCTGTGGATGGCCGCCGGGCTGATCATCATTGCCGCCGTGGATGCGCCGATCCAGCTGTGGGAAAGCCATAAGAAACTGCTGATGACCAAGCAGGAAGTGCGCGACGAGCACAAGGATTCGGAAGGCCGCCCCGAGGTGAAACAGCGTATTCGCCAACTGCAACGGGAAATGTCCCAGCGCAAGATGATGGCCGCGGTGCCCGACGCCGACGTGGTCATCACCAACCCGACGCACTATGCCGTGGCCCTCAAGTACGACCCGGAGAAGGGGGGGGCGCCGATGTTGTTGGCCAAGGGCAGTGACTTTACGGCCCTTAAGATTCGTGAGATTGCGGTGGCCAACAACATCCTGTTGCTGGAGTCGCCGGAGTTGGCGCGGTCGATCTTCTACTCCACCGACCTCGACCAGGAAATCCCCGCCGGCTTGTACCTCGCCGTGGCTCAGGTGCTGGCCTATGTCTATCAGATCCGCCAATACCGTGCGGGCAAGGGCAAGCGCCCGGACCCGCTGAAAGACTTGCCAATCCCGCCTGAATTACGCCGCGACTCCTGATCATCTCCGCCTTACCACGCCTCATGATCTTCCGTCTACCTGTCATATTTGACAGTAGCCATCTTGTGCTTCCCGCAGTTCTACTACAGCCAGCACTGCGCGCAGGCTGTAAACGAGATGCAGGAGAGGGGGGAGGATGTTCAGAGGCACGGTCAAATCTTATGACCGCAAGACTGGGAAAGGTTGGATTGCCCTGGAAGGTGGGGACGACGTGCAAGTGGATCTCTTGGGTTCACGCTGCATCTGGCTTGCGGTGGGCCAGCGAGTGGAATTTTGCATGATTCACCGGCCCGATGGCGTCTTTGCGTGCGAAGCCAGAGTTATCCCTAATGTCCTTGAGCGAGATGTCAGGAGAGCGGCAATGGCAACCGGTACGGTGAAATGGTTTAACGCGCAGAAGGGGTTTGGGGTTATCACTCGGGACGAAGGTGAAGCTGATCAATAGCGTCGGTTGTTCGGCGCCATCGAGCACTCGCTCCGCCATCCCAATCAGCTGTGCGGCGCCCCGTGCGCCCCCTCATTTGAATCGATTCACACTTGGGAGTTCGGTTGCTTGTGAGGTCATCACAGCTCAAGCCAGAAGCGATCTAAGCGGGAAAACAAAAGTTGGAAGGCTTCTTGCAATAACGCCTTCAGGACGCCTCCCGGCGTCAAAACTTTGCTTCAAGGGATACGAGGAATACCGGTGGTGGATCGCTCTCAAATGCTCGGCACGGCACGTACCACCCTGACTGACCTCTCGCGGGGCAATCTGGGTGTGCCGTTGTTGTTGCTGGTGATGCTGGCAATGATGATGTTGCCAATGCCGCCGTTCCTGCTGGACGTGTTCTTCACCTTTAACATTGCCCTGTCGGTCGTCGTGCTGCTGGTTTGCGTATACGCCTTGCGGCCGCTGGATTTCGCGGTATTCCCGACCATTCTGCTGATCGCGACGCTGCTGCGGCTGGCGCTGAACGTGGCGTCCACCCGCGTGGTGATGCTCAACGGCCAAGACGGCCACGCGGCGGCCGGTAAGGTGATCCAGGCCTTCGGTGAGGTGGTGATCGGCGGTAACTACGTGGTCGGTATCGTGGTGTTTGCGATCCTGATGATCATCAACTTCGTAGTGGTGACCAAGGGTGCCGGGCGGATTTCCGAGGTGAGCGCGCGTTTTACCCTCGACGCGATGCCCGGCAAACAGATGGCCATCGACGCCGACCTCAACGCCGGCCTGATCGACCAGAACCAAGCCAAGTCGCGCCGCATCGAAGTGGCCCAGGAGGCCGAGTTCTACGGTTCCATGGACGGTGCCAGCAAATTTGTGCGCGGTGACGCCATCGCTGGCTTGCTGATCCTGTTCATCAACCTCATCGGTGGCGTCGCGGTCGGCATCTTCCAGCACGGCATGACCTTTGGCGAGGCGGGCAAGGTTTATGCCTTGCTGACCATCGGTGACGGTTTAGTGGCGCAATTGCCATCACTGTTGTTATCCACAGCTGCAGCGATCATGGTGACCCGTGCTTCGGGCTCCGAAGAAATGGGCAAGCAGATCAGCCGGCAGATGTTTGCATCGCCCAAGGCGTTGGCCGTGGCGGCAGGCATCATGGCGATCATGGGTATCGTGCCGGGCATGCCTCATGTCTCGTTCCTGAGCATGGCCGCCCTTGCCGGTGGCGCTGCGTACCTGTTCTGGAAAAAGCAAAACGCCGTCAAGGCGCAGGCCTTGCAGGATGTTGCGCGTCAGCAGGAGCTGCTGCCATCCCCGGCCCGCGCCCAGGAAACCAAGGAGTTGGGCTGGGATGACGTGACGCCGATCGACATGATCGGCCTGGAAGTGGGCTACCGCCTGATTCCGCTGGTAGACCGCAACCAGGGCGGCCAATTGCTCGCGCGGATCAAGGGTGTGCGCAAGAAGCTGTCCCAGGACCTGGGCTTCTTGATGCCCACCGTGCATATCCGCGACAACCTCGACCTGGCCCCAAGCGCCTACCGCCTGACCTTGATGGGCGTGATCCTGGCCGAAGCCGAGATTTACCCGGACCGCGAGTTGGCGATCAACCCAGGGCAGGTATTCGGCAGTCTCAACGGCATCACCGCCAAAGATCCGGCTTTTGGCCTGGACGCGGTGTGGATCGAAATCAGTCAGCGCAGCCAGGCGCAGTCCCTCGGTTACACCGTGGTCGACGCCAGCACCGTGGTCGCCACCCACCTCAATCAGATCCTCTACAAGCACTCCCACGAGCTGATCGGCCACGAAGAAGTCCAGCAATTGATGGGTTTGCTCGGCAAAGCCTCGCCAAAACTCGCCGAAGAGCTGGTGCCGGGCATCCTCTCGCTGTCGCAATTGCTCAAGGTGCTGCAGGCGCTGCTGGCCGAACAAGTACCGGTGCGCGACATTCGCAGCATCGCCGAGGCCATCGCCAACAATGCCGCCAAGAGTCAAGATACTGCCGCTCTGGTGGCTGCGGTGCGCGTCGGATTGTCCCGCGCAATCGTGCAAAGCATTGTAGGGCTTGACTCCGAGCTGCCTGTGATCACCTTGGAACCAAGGTTGGAACAGATTTTGCTCAATAGTATTCAGAAGGCCGGGCTTGGCCAGGAAGAGGGCGTCCTGCTGGAGCCAAGCATGGCTGAGAAGCTGCAGCGTTCGTTGATCGACGCCGCACAGCGCCAGGAAATGCAGGGCCAACCAGTGATCCTGCTGGTGGCAGGCCCCGTCCGGGCGATGTTGTCGCGGTTTGGACGCCTGGCAGTACCGAATTTGCACGTTTTGGCTTATCAGGAAATTCCTGACAATAAGCAAGTGACTATCGTCGCGACAGTAGGGCCGAACGGCTGAGGGTAGTGGGTTATGCAAGTTAAGCGTTTTTTCGCCGCCGATATGCGTCAGGCCATGAAGCTGGTTCGTGATGAGCTGGGCGCCGACGCCGCGATTATCGGAAACCGTCGTATTGCCGGCGGTGTCGAGCTGACGGCTGCCCTGGATTACACCCCCTCGGCACTGGCGCCGCGCGTGCCGAACATGGAGCTCGAAGACGAGCTGCGCAAGACGGCGTCGCGCATTGTCTCGGCCCAGGCTGAACTGAGCATGCGTGGCGACAGCGATGCCACCACCAATCGCCAATTGTTCGCCGGCTTGCCGCTGACGGCTTCCGAGCCGTTGGTTGAGCCGACCTTCAAAGAACCGCCGCGCCCTGCCGCGCCAGCCCCGGCAGCTGGCGTCGACCAGCGTGTGTTCGACTCGATGCGTTTTGAACTCAACGGCCTGCGCGAACTGCTCGAAGTGCAGCTAGGCTCGCTGGCCTGGACGCAGTTGCAAGGCAGCAAGCCGCAACAGGCCAACCTGTGGCGCCGCCTGCAACGCATCGGCCTGTCCGGCCCGCTGTCGCGTGACCTGCTGGCCCTGACCACCGAAATCGAAGAACCCCGCCAGGCCTGGCGCATGTTGCTGGCCCATTTGGCGCGGATGATCACCACGCCGGAAATCGAACCTCTGGAAGAGGGCGGTGTGATTGCCATGGTCGGCCCTGCCGGCATGGGCAAGACCACCACCCTCGCCAAGCTGGCGGCGCGTTATGTGCTCAAGTACGGCGCGCAGAACATCGCGCTGGTGAGCATGGACAGCTACCGTATTGGCGCCCAGGAACAGCTCAAGACCCTGGGCCGAATCCTCAATGTGCCGGTGACCCACGTTGACCCGGGCCAGTCCCTGGCCAACGCTCTCGACCCGTTGCTGCGCAAGCGCGTTGTGCTGATCGATACCGCCGGCCTGCAAGCCAGCGACCCGGCCTTGCGCATGCAGCTGGAAAGCCTGGCCGGGCGTGGCATCAAGTCGAAGAATTACCTGGTGCTTGCAACCACCAGCCAGAAACAGGTTCTTACCGCTGCGTATCATAGTTACAAGCGTTGTGGCCTGGCCGGTTGCATCCTCACCAAGCTCGATGAAACAGCGAGCCTGGGTGAAGTGCTGAGCCTGGCCATCAGTCATGAATTGCCGGTCGCCTACCTGACCGACGGGCCGCGGATTCCGGATGATCTGCATCTGCCGCGCCGTCATCAGTTGGTCAGCCGTGCAGTCAGCGTGCAAATGCAAGAAGAGCCTAGCGAGGAAGCGATGGCCGATATGTTCGCCGATCTTTACCACAGCCCCGCAAAACGGGTGGGTTGAGGTCAGGATGAACGCAATGAAATGTATCTACATCGATGGTCTGCAAACGATTCATGCGGCCAAGCCATGTAGCCTGCGTCTAAGCAAGACAAGGTAAAGAAATAAAATGGGCAGCATGCATCCCGTACAGGTGATCGCGGTGACCGGCGGCAAAGGTGGCGTCGGGAAAACTAACGTGTCAGTGAATTTGTCCCTGGCCCTGGCAGAGCTTGGCCGTCGCGTCATGCTGCTGGATGCTGACCTGGGGCTGGCGAACGTCGACGTTCTGCTGGGGTTGACGCCTAAACACACCCTTGCCGATGTGATCGAGGGCCGCTGTGAGCTGCGCGATGTGCTGCTGCAGGGCCCCGGTGGCATCCGCATCGTGCCGGCGGCCTCTGGCACCCAGAGCATGGTGCACCTGAGCCCGGCGCAGCATGCCGGCCTGATCCAGGCGTTCAGTGATATCGGCGACAACCTCGACGTGCTGGTGATCGACACCGCCGCCGGGATCGGCGAGTCAGTGGTCAGCTTCGTGCGCGCTGCGCAGGAAGTCTTGCTGGTGGTCTGCGATGAACCCACCTCGATTACCGACGCCTACGCCCTGATCAAACTGCTTAACCGCGACCACGGCATGAACCGCTTCCGCGTCCTGGCCAACATGGCCCAGAGCCCGCAGGAAGGGCGCAATCTGTTCGCCAAGTTGACCAAGGTCACGGACCGCTTCCTCGATGTCGCCTTACAATACGTTGGCGCAGTTCCCTACGACGAGTGTGTGCGCAAGGCTGTGCAAAAGCAGCGTGCAGTCTACGAAGCGTTCCCTCGTTCCAAATGCGCATTGGCGTTCAAGGCTATTGCCCAGAAGGTCGATACCTGGCCGTTGCCCGCCAACCCTCGGGGGCATCTGGAGTTTTTCGTCGAGCGATTGGTTCATCAGACGAGCGCAGGACCGGTGCTATGACAGCGAACGGCTACAACGCTTACAAGAAGTCTGCCCGTGACAGCCAGGGCGAGTTGATCGAGCGCTACGCGCCCTTGGTCAAGCGCATTGCCTATCACTTGCTGGCACGCCTGCCCGCCAGCGTCCAGGTCGAAGACCTGATCCAGGCTGGCATGATCGGCTTGCTCGAAGTGTCGACCAAATACGACGCGAGCAAGGGGGCGAGTTTCGAGACGTATGCGGGTATCCGTATACGTGGCGCGATGCTCGATGAAGTGCGTAAAGGCGACTGGGCGCCGCGTTCGGTACACCGCAATACGCGCATGGTCAGTGACGCAATTCGCGCAATTGAAGCAAAAACCGGTCGCGACGCTAAAGATCACGAAGTTGCGGCCGAACTCCAATTGAGTCTCGACGATTACTACGGGATTTTGAACGATACCTTGGGCAGCCGCTTGTTCAGTTTCGACGACCTGTTGCAGGACGGCGAACACGAAGGGCTGCACGAGGACGGCGCGAGCGCTCATATGGAGCCATCGCGCGACCTGGAAGATGAACGCTTCCAGGGGGCGCTGGCGGAAGCGATTGCCAATTTGCCGGAGCGGGAGCGGCTGGTGTTGGCGCTGTACTACGACGAAGAGCTGAACCTCAAGGAAATCGGTGAGGTCCTGGGGGTCAGTGAATCGCGGGTCAGCCAGTTGCATAGCCAGTGCGCAGCCCGCTTGCGGGGGCGTTTGGGAGAGTGGCGAGCGCGCTGACAGGCAGTGTGGGGACACTGCAGACGATACCGCGACGGTGATTGACCGTCGCGGGTTCGACCCGTGGTGGCCCCGGCAGTCCTTTTTGTGTAATGCCTGTTGAATGAAATGGCGCGTCCAGGTGCTGGGCGCGTTTAAGACTGCTTGGAGGTCGAATTGGACAAGAACATGAAAATCCTCATCGTTGATGACTTCTCAACGATGCGGCGGATCATAAAAAACCTGTTGCGTGACCTTGGGTTCACTAACACGGTCGAGGCGGATGACGGCATCACAGCCATTCCGATCCTCAACAGCGGCAGCATCGACTTTCTGGTAACAGACTGGAACATGCCGGGCATGACCGGTATCGACTTGCTGCGCCACGTGCGTGCTGACGAAAAGCTGCGCAGCCTTCCTGTGCTGATGGTGACCGCCGAAGCCAAGCGTGAGCAGATCATCGAAGCCGCCCAAGCCGGGGTTAACGGTTACGTGGTCAAGCCATTCACTGCATTGGCCTTGAAAGAGAAGATCGAAAAAATCTTCGAACGCATCCACGGCTAATGCCATCGCGGGGGAGCTATGGAGCATAAAGAAACGTCACAGGGAGACTTTGAGTCAACCCTGAAAAAGCATGCTCACCAGTTGGTCGACAGCCTTGAAAAAGGCCATTTCGGCGACGCGGTGCAGTTGATCCATGAGCTCAACCAGACCCGTGACCGCGGCCTGTACCAGGAAGTGGGCAAGCTCACGCGCGAGCTGCACAGTGCGATCGTCAATTTCCAGATTGACCCGCATATGCCCCAGGCCGAAGAAATTTCGCAAATCACCGATGCCACCGAACGCCTGTCGTACGTGGTCAGGCTGACTGAGGCGGCGGCCAACCGCACCATGGACCTGGTGGAAAATGCCACGCCCCTGGTCAATGGCATGGCCACCGAAGCCCAGGCCCTCAGCGTTGACTGGGGCCGCTTCATGCGTCGCGAAGTCGGGGCTGAAGAGTTCCGTGAGCTGGCGCGTCGGGTCGAAGGTTTCTTGTCACGCAGCGAGCAGGAAAACCGCACGGTTTCCAGCAACCTCAACGACATTCTGCTCGCCCAGGATTACCAGGACCTCACCGGCCAGGTGATCAAGCGTGTGACCCAGTTGGTCACCGAAGTGGAAAGCAACTTGCTCAAATTAGTGCTTATGGCAGGCCAGGTAGACCGTTTTGCCGGTATCGAACATGACCGCGAAGCGATCCTCTCGGAAAAAGATCCACAAAAACATCTCGCCAAGGGTGAAGGTCCGCAGATTCATGCCGATAAACGTGAAGACGTTGTATCGGGTCAGGATGATGTTGATGACCTGTTATCCAGTTTAGGCTTCTAAGGAGCACCCACATGAGCTTCGGCGCCGATGAAGAAATCCTTCAGGATTTCCTTGTAGAGGCCGGCGAAATTTTAGAGCAACTGTCCGAACAGCTGGTCGAGCTGGAAAGCCGACCAGATGATGCGAACCTGCTCAATGCAATTTTTCGCGGTTTTCACACTGTAAAAGGGGGCGCCGGCTTCCTCCAGCTCCATGAGCTGGTGGAGTGCTGCCACATCGCCGAGAACGTGTTCGACATCCTTCGCAAGGGGGAGCGTCACGTTGATTCGGAGTTGATGGACGTGATTCTCGAAGCACTGGATGCGGTCAACGGGATGTTCAGCGAAGTCCGCGAACGTGCCCCGATCACCGCGGCCACGCCGGAACTGTTGGCTGCCCTGGCACGTTATGCGGAGCCCGCCGACCTGTCGGCTGCGCCGTTAGCAGAAGCGGCGCCCGAGCCAGTGGCTGAGGCCGAGCCGGACGTGACTGACAGCGAGTTCGAGCAGTTGCTCAACTCCCTCAGTGCCGTGAAGGCCGAGGCAGAAGCACCGCCTGCGCCTGTTGCCGCGCCAACCAGCGAAGACATCACTGACGCTGAGTTCGAATCCCTGCTCGACCAGTTGCATGGCAAAGGCCAGTTCGCGGCCGACGCCGTGCCGCCTGCTGCTGCTGCTGCTGCTGCTGCGCCGCAAGCGCCTGCCGCTACCGCCAGCACGGACATCACGGACGATGAGTTCGAAGCGTTGCTGGACCAACTGCATGGCAAGGGCACCTTTGCGGCCGACGCCTTGCCGGCGGTCGGTGCGCCGGCTGCAACACCGGCTGCCAGCGCCGCACCTGCCAGCGCCGCCCCCGGCGCTGATGGCCTGATTTCGGATCACGAATTCGAGTCGATGCTCGACGAATTGCATGGCAAGGGCAAGTTCAGCGAAGTTGCCCCGGCCGCTGCAGTCGCCACGGCTGCACCGGTGGCTGCCAAAGCCGCTGCGCCAGCACCAGCGGCCAAGCCTGCTCCAGCACCGACCGCAACGCCGGCGCCAGCGCGTGCCGCCGCCGCACCGGTTGCGGAAAAACCTGCCAGTGAAGCCGAAACCACCGTGCGCGTTGATACCGCGCGCCTGGACGACATCATGAACATGGTCGGCGAACTGGTACTGGTGCGTAACCGCCTGGTGCGCCTGGGCCTGAGCAGCGGCGATGAAGCCATGCAAAAGGCCGTGTCGAACCTGGATGTGGTGACTGCCGACCTGCAAACCGCCGTGATGAAAACGCGGATGCAGCCGATCAAGAAAGTCTTCGGCCGCTTCCCACGTTTGGTTCGCGACTTGGCGCGCCAGTTGAAGAAAGAGATCAACCTGGAGCTGGTGGGTGAAGAAACCGACCTCGACAAGAACCTTGTCGAGGCCCTGGCCGACCCGCTGGTCCACTTGGTGCGCAACGCCGTCGACCACGGCGTGGAAACCCCGGAAGAGCGCGAAGCCTCGGGCAAGTCCCGTGGCGGCAAGGTGATCCTTGCGGCGGAGCAAGAGGGCGACCACATCCTGCTGTCGATCACCGATGACGGCAAAGGCATGGACCCGGCCATATTGCGCAATATCGCGGTCAAGCGTGGCGTGATGGACAAGGACGCCGCCGACCGCCTGACCGATAGCGAATGCTACAACCTGATCTTTGCCCCGGGCTTCTCGACCAAGACCGAGATTTCCGATGTGTCTGGCCGCGGTGTGGGCATGGACGTGGTGAAGACCAAGATCAGCCAGCTCAACGGCTCAATCAACATCTACTCGACCAAGGGCCAGGGCTCGAAGATCGTCATCAAGGTGCCGTTGACCCTGGCGATCATGCCGACCCTGATGGTGATGCTGGGCAACCAGGCCTTCGCCTTCCCGCTGGTCAACGTCAACGAGATCTTCCACCTCGACCTGTCGCGCACCAACGTGGTGGACGGCCAGGAAGTGGTGATCGTGCGCGATAAGGCGTTGCCACTGTTCTACCTCAAGCGCTGGCTGGTCGCTTCGGCTGCCCATGAAGAGCAGCGCGAAGGCCATGTGGTGATTCTCTCCGTGGGCACCCAGCGTATCGGCTTTGTCGTCGATCAGTTGGTTGGCCAGGAAGAGGTGGTCATCAAGCCTTTGGGCAAAATGCTGCAGGGAACCCCGGGCATGTCGGGTGCGACCATCACCGGTGACGGTCGGATCGCGCTGATTCTCGATGTTCCGAGCATGCTCAAGCGTTACGCCGCTCGGCGTATTTGATTCTGGTGGGGCAGGGCGGTTAGCCCGCCCCGCCTAACGGAGTGTTTATGGCAGTCAAGGTCCTGGTGGTGGACGATTCGGGTTTCTTCCGTCGCCGCGTCTCGGAAATTCTTTCCGCCGATCCAACGATCCAGGTGGTTGGCACGGCCACCAACGGTAAAGAGGCGATTGATCAAGCCATTGCGTTGAAACCGGACGTGATCACCATGGACTACGAGATGCCGATGATGGATGGCATCACGGCAGTTCGGCACATCATGCAACGCTGCCCAACCCCGGTATTGATGTTCTCCTCGCTCACCCACGAAGGCGCCCGAGTGACCCTCGACGCGTTGGACGCTGGCGCGGTGGACTTCCTGCCGAAGAATTTCGAAGACATCTCGCGCAACCCCGAGAAGGTCAAGCAGATGCTGTGCGAGAAGGTGCACAGCATTTCGCGCAGTAACCGTCGCAGCTTGTTCAGCGCGCCAGCGCCTGCACCGGTGGTGGCCCCTGCTGCACCCGCTAGTTCCTCATTCAGTCGCCCAGCCCCAGCCCCAGCCCCGGCCTCCGTTGCACGGCCTGCCGTGGTGCCGACACGTGCGTCTGCGCCAAGTGCACATTCGCCTGCACCCAAGCGTAAAGCCTACAAGCTGGTTGCTATCGGTACGTCCACGGGCGGCCCGGTTGCCCTTCAACGCGTATTGACCCAACTGCCGGCCAACTTCCCGGCGCCGATCCTGTTGATCCAGCACATGCCTGCCGCCTTCACCAAGGCCTTTGCCGAGCGCCTGGACAAGTTGTGCCGCATCAGCGTCAAGGAAGCCGAGGATGGCGACATCCTGCGTCCTGGCCTGGCGCTGCTGGCCCCGGGTGGCAAGCAGATGATGGTGGATGGCCGTGGTGCGATCAAAATCCTGCCGGGCGATGAGCGCCTGAACTACAAGCCGTGCGTGGATATCACCTTTGGTTCGGCCGCCAAGTCCTACGGCGACAAAGTTCTGGCGGTGGTGCTCACCGGCATGGGCGCCGACGGCCGTGAAGGCGCGCGCCTGCTCAAGCAGGGCGGCAGCGCCATCTGGGCGCAGGACGAAGCCAGCTGTGTGATCTATGGCATGCCCATGGCCATCGTCAAAGCGGACCTGGCCGACGCCGTTTACAGCCTGGACGATATTGGCAAGCATCTGGTGGAGGCCTGCCTCTGATGGATGTCTTGAGCCTGATCGGCATCATCATGGCGTTTGTCGCAATCATCGGCGGCAACTACCTTGAGGGCGGCCACCTCGGCGCCCTGGCCAACGGCCCGGCGGCGCTCATCGTGATCGGCGGCACTGTGGGCGCGGCGTTGCTGCAGTCGCCCATGAGCTCGTTCAAGCGCGCCATGCAAATTCTGATATGGATCATTTTCCCACCTCGCGTGGATCTGCCAGGCGGCATCGACCGCGTGGTCAACTGGAGCCTCACCGCACGCAAGGAAGGCCTGCTGGGCCTGGAAGGCGTGGCCGATGCCGAGCCCGACAGTTACGCGCGCAAAGGCTTGCAGTTGCTGGTGGACGGCGCCGAGCCGGAAGCGATCCGCAGCATCCTGGAAGTGGATTTCTACACCCAGGAAAGCCGTGACATCAACGCCGCCAAAGTCTATGAAAGCATGGGCGGCTACGCGCCGACCATCGGCATCATCGGTGCGGTGATGGGCTTGATCCACGTGATGGGCAATCTCGCCGATCCATCGCAACTGGGCAGCGGCATTGCCGTGGCATTTGTCGCCACCATCTACGGCGTGGCGAGTGCCAACCTGGTGCTGTTGCCGGTGGCCAGCAAGCTCAAGTCGATTGCCATGCGCCAGTCGCGTTACCGCGAAATGTTGCTCGAAGGCATTCTGTCGATTGCCGAGGGCGAGAACCCGCGCTCCATCGAATTGAAGCTCCAGGGCTTCATGGATTGATGGGAGATATCGATTATGAGCCGTCGCCGTCGCGAGCCTGAAGAACACGTCAACCATGAACGGTGGCTGGTGTCCTACGCGGACTTCATCACTTTGCTGTTCGCGTTTTTCGTGGTGATGTACTCGATCTCGTCGATTAACGAAGGCAAGTACAAAGTCATTTCCCAGGCGCTGATTGGCGTGTTCAACGACGCCGACCGCGCCCTCAAGCCGATCCCGATCGGCGAAGAACGGCCCAAGACCGTGACCCCGGCCAAGCCGCTGGTCAACGACAGCGATGAAACCGCTGCTGGCGTGGGTGGCACCAGCGATCCGCTGAAAAGCATCGCCGACGACATCAGTGCTGCGTTTGGCGACTTGATCCGTTCCAACCAGATGACCGTGCGTGGCAATGAGTTGTGGGTGGAGATCGAGCTTAATTCCAGCCTGCTGTTCGCCAGCGCCGATGCGATGCCCAGCGACCAGGCATTCACCATCATTGATAAGGTAGCGGCGATTCTGAAGCCGTTCGAAAATCCGATCCACGTTGAAGGCTTTACCGACAATTTTCCGATCGCCACCGCGCAGTACCCGACCAACTGGGAGCTTTCGGCAGCACGGGCGTCGAGCATCGTGCGCATGCTCGCGATGCAGGGCGTGAACCCCGGGCGCTTGGCGTCGGTAGGGTACGGCGAGTTCCAGCCGGTGGCCAATAACGCCACGGTAGAAGGCCGCGCACGCAATCGTCGGGTGGTGCTGGTGGTGTCGCGCAACCTGGATGTGCGCCGCAGCCTGACCGGTACCGGCACCGCCAATGCAACTCCGGATGCCGCGTTGAGGCGGGCTGGCACACAAACTGCACCGGCACTTGCAAAGCCGCCGGTTCGTCAGAGTGCCGTCAATTCTCCGTCGCCGGCTCAATAACCCTATGCAATGTCTCGGTCGCGCCTGTGCCCGCCGGGAGGAACTAACCGAATGAGAGTCTGGGCAGTTGCCAATCAAAAAGGTGGAGTCGGCAAGACCACCACCTCCATCGCCTTAGCCGGTTTGCTCGCTGAGGCGGGCAAGCGTGTGGTCGTGGTGGACCTGGACCCTCACGGCTCCATGACCAGCTATTTCGGCTACGACCCGGATGCGCTGGAACACAGCAACTACGACCTGTTCCTGCACAAAGGCAGTGTGCCTGCCGATTTGCCGGGCCAACTGCTGCTGCCTACCAGCAGCGAAAGCATTTCCTTGTTGCCCTCCAGCACCGCCCTGGCCACCTTGGAGCGCCAGTCGCCGGGGCAGAGCGGACTGGGCCTGGTGATCGCCAAGACCCTGGCGCAACTGTGGCAGGATTTCGATTACGCGATCATCGACAGCCCGCCGTTGCTTGGCGTGTTGATGGTCAACGCCCTGGCAGCCAGCCAACAACTGGTGATCCCGGTGCAGACCGAACACCTGGCGGTTAAAGGCCTGGAGCGCATGGTCAGCACCCTGGCGATGATCAACCGCTCGCGCAAGCAGGCGCTGCCGTACAGCATCGTGCCGACCTTGTTCGACCGCCGTACCCAGGCGTCCCTCGGCACCCTGCGCGTATTGCGCGATGCCTACCCGGATACCATCTGGAACGGCTACATCCCGGTGGACACGCGCCTGCGTGACGCCAGCCGTGCAGGCCTCACACCGTCGCAGTTCGACGGCAAGAGCCGTGGCGTACTTGCCTACCGCGCATTGCTCAAGCACCTGCTGTCCCAGCAGCTTGTGGCGCAGGTGGCGTGATGAACCGGCCCACCAAACTCAAGACCCGGCCGCAACTGGCACTGGAATCCTACCTGGATGCCTTGCTGCAGGATGCGACCGCGGAAGAACTGCCGGAACCTATCCTGGTGCTGGAGCCGGCTGTTGAACCATTAGCCGTGCTGGATGAATTCCAGTTGGCGGTACTGGAAGAGCAAGCCCGAGATGCGCAGGTCGTGGTGCCGATTACGTCGGTTGTGGTCGCGCCTGTGGTGGTCGCACCCGTCGTGGTCGAGCCGGTGGTGGACGTGCACCTGCCGCCGAGCATCACGCCGCCGCCGGTGACCGGTGATGGCCGCCCGAGCTGGGCTGCAGAGCCGTTTGAATGCCTGCTGTTCGACGTCGCCGGGTTGACCCTGGCGGTGCCGCTGGTGTGCCTGGGCTCGATTTATTCACTGGAAGGCCAGGAACTGACGCCACTGTTCGGGCAACCGGAGTGGTTCCTCGGCATCCTGCCCAGCCAGGCTGGCAACTTGAAAGTCCTCGATACCGCGCGCTGGGTCATGCCTGACCGCTACCGTGATGACTTCCGCCAAGGCTTGCAATACGTGATCTCGGTGCAGGGCTACGAGTGGGGGCTGGCCGTGCATCAAGTCAGCCGCTCGTTGCGCCTGGACCCGAACGAAATCAAATGGCGCAGCCATCGGGGTCAACGGCCTTGGCTGGCGGGCACCGTGATTGAACACATGTGCGCGTTGCTTGATGTTTCCGAACTGGCCGAGTTGATCGCCAGTGGCGCCGCCAAGTCGATGCCAATAACTAAACGTAGTTGATTGAACAATAAGGGCCGCATGTGAATGCGGTCAGCGAAGCACACACGCCGTGTAAAACGGCATTTGAAGGGGTCAGTGGTATGAACAAGTCAGCGTCCGCACAAGGTTTGGATGATCCGATCCTGCAATGGGTTACCTTCAAACTGGACAACGAGTCCTATGGCATTAACGTGATGCGCGTGCAGGAAGTGCTGCGCTACACCGAGATCGCCCCGGTACCGGGTGCGCCGAGCTACGTGCTGGGCATCATCAACCTGCGCGGCAACGTGGTGACGGTGATCGACACCCGCCAGCGTTTCGGCCTGGTGTCCACCGAAGTCAACGACAATACGCGTATCGTCATCATTGAGGCCGACAAGCAAGTGGTCGGGATCATGGTCGATAGCGTGGCCGAAGTGGTCTACCTGCGCCAATCCGAAGTTGAAACCGCGCCCAACGTGGGTAACGAAGAGTCCGCCAAGTTCATCCAGGGCGTGTGCAACAAGAACGGCGAGCTGCTGATTCTGGTTGAGCTGGACAAGATGATGAGCGAAGAAGAATGGTCGGATCTGGAGAACATCTGATTGTTTCTTGAAGCAGCGGTAGTTGTCCTGGCCCTGTTGTGGGCCGGGACGTTGGCATTTCTGCTGCGCTATGTGCGCCAGCAACGCGAGTTGTTATTGCAGCAGGCCGAGCGCGATGCTGTGCGTGACCGGCGCGTGCTTGAGTTGGTAAAGCGGGTCGATCATTTCCAGCAGAGTGCGGTGAAGGTTGGGAATGAGGTGCATGAACTGCGCGCGATTCTTGCGCCGTTGCCGGATAAGCTGTCGCAGATTGAGCAGCGGGATCCATCGAGTCTGTCGTTTGCCCAGGCCGCCAAGTTGGTGGGGATGGGGGCTACGGTGGATGAGCTGACGCAGTCGTGTGGGTTGACTCAGGCTGAGGCGCAGTTGATGAGTAAGCTGCATAAGAGCTGATTGGGTTTTGAGTACATATCCGTTACCTAAAAAACGGATATGTACTCAGTCATCCAATTATTTTCCCATTCCATGGCTTTTTTCTCCCCGCCAAAGGTCCACATCCTTCAAGCACCTTTGAAGCCAGGAGTAACTCACCCATGACCACCCCCAAGGCACTGTTGATCCTCCACGGCAAGCAAGCCCTCAACGAGGATGTGCGCGACGCGGTGAAGGCCCGGCGCGAGCAGGGCGGCGAGCTCGCGGTGCGGGTGACGTGGGAGGGCGGTGACGCCCAGCGCCTGGTCAAGGAAGCCCTCACAGACGGCTACACCCGTATCATCGCTGGCGGCGGTGACGGTACCTTGCGTGATGTGGCCGAAGCCATGGCCCAGGCCAAAACCGACGCCAGCCTGGTGCTGATGCCCTTGGGCACCGCCAACGATTTCGCCAAGGCTGCCGGTGTGCCGCTGGAACCCGCCCAGGCCCTGGCGCTGCTGGATGTGCCGCCCCGGGCCATCGACCTCGGTCAGGTGGGCGAGCAAACTTTCCTCAATATGGCCACCGGCGGTTTTGGCAGCCAGGTCACTGCCAATACTTCCGAAGACTTGAAGAAGGTGCTCGGCGGTGCCGCTTACCTGTTCACCGGCCTGTCGCGTTTCAGCGAGTTGAAGGCCGCCTACGCCGAGCTGGATGGTCCCGATTTTCACTGGAAGGGCGAGTTGCTCGCTTTGGGTATCGGCAACGGTCGCCAGGCGGGTGGTGGGCATGAGCTATGCCCCGGTGCAATGGCGGATGATGGCCTGCTGGACGTCAGTATCCTGCCCGCGCCGCAGGAAGTGGTCGGCACGCTTCGCGAGCTGATGAACAATGGTTGGGGCTTGGACACTATGTTTGTTCGGGCACGCCTGCCATGGGTTGAAATCAGACGGGCTGAAGGCCTGTACATCAACCTTGACGGTGAACCGCTCAAGGGCGACGACCTGCACTTCGAGGCCTTGCCCAAGGCCTTGCGCGTGCACCTGCCGGTGGATTCGCCGTTAGTCGTCCAGGCTGATGATCTGCTCGCGCACGGCAAATAACACCAGGCCGGCCACGTCGAAAATCTGCAGGCGTTTCATGATTTGCGAGCGGTGCGCTTCCACGGTCTTGATGCTCAAGCCCAAGCCGTGGGCGATTTCCCGGGTGGACTTGCCGCGCACGATCAAGCGCAGGATTTCCAGCTGCCGCGCCGTGAGGTTATGGCTGTGCGCGGCGGGCGTGGCGGGCCCCTGGCTACGCACCAGCGCTTGGTTGATCACCGTGTGGGCAATCGCCGGGCTCAGGTAACGTTCGTTGTTGCGCAAGGCCAGCAGCGCGTGTTCCAGCTCGTTGGCGGTGGTGTCCTTGAGCAGGTAGCCATGGGCGCCGGATTCCAGCGCGCACATGATCAATTCCGGGTCGGTGTGCATCGACAGGATCAGCACGCGGCTCTTGGGGTAGGCCCGCCTGAGTTGCTGCAGGGCATCCAGGCCGCCGGTGTGCTTCATCGACAGGTCCAATAATACGATATCGGGTAGCAAGGCGCTGAACTGCTCAAGTAGCTGTGCACCGTCGCTGGCTTCGCCGATGACGGTGTAGCCGGGAATGTCCTGGACCAGCGCGCGTACGCCGGCCCGGATCAAAGCGTGGTCATCCACCAGGAGTAATTTGCAGGTCACTCGATAACCTTAGGGGAACTGGCCCGATCGAGGGCGCGTGGCGCCCAGGGGAAAAGCGCGTTGATCCGTGTCCCTTTGCCTGGCTGGCTGCTGACGGACAATGAACCGCCAAGCTGATCAACCCGCTCGGACATGCCGGCCATGCCCCGCTGGCCTTCCAAGGCAGGGTTGATGGCCGGCGAAAAACCCTGGCCGTCATCGCAGATACTCAGCGAGAGGCCCTCGGGCAGGCGTTGCATGCGGACCAGCAGGTTACCCGCCTGGGCGTGGCGTAGCATGTTGGTCACCGCTTCCTGGGTGATGCGAAAGGCCGCCACCGCCATTTCTTCCGGGATACCGGTCAGCCGTTGCTGGCATTCCAGGCTCCAGCACACCTGGGTGTTTTCCAGGGTCTTGAGCAGGTGCGCGCGCAGGCTGGCTTCCAGGCCCAGGTTGGCCAGCTGGCGAGGGTTGAGAATGGCAGACACGTCGCGCACCTTGGCCAGGGTTTCATTCAGCGTGTTGCACAGCACCGTGCACTGGCTTTGCAGGTTGTCCGGCAGGCGGCGCTTGAGCCATTCGCTTTGCAGCTTGGCGGCGGTGAGCAGTTGGCCGATATCGTCATGCAGCTCGCGGCTGAGGCGGTGGCGTTCGTTTTCCTGGACTTGCAGCAGGCGGTCGGCCAGTTCCTGGGGCTGGAACTTGATGGATTTGCGCGAATGCCACTGTTGCAGGCCCACCACGAGCAGGATGGCCAGGTTGAGCACAATCACCAGCAGCGGCAGGGGCGCAGAACGGGTATAGGTCCAGAGGCTTAGCAACAGCGAGCCAAGGCACAGGGCGAGGATCAAATGGCGTGCATTGCTGCGTGACGCGGACCTTGCGATGAGTGTCTTGAGGCTGGCGTACATAGCGGATGGAGCCAATGAGGGTTCGCTGCGGGAAGACCGGTCATGGCGGCTGACAGGGCTCTGTTTGGAATGCGTTATCGAATCGTTTTCAAGCATGATGAAGTGGGCGCACTTCGAGCGGGGCATAATACCACCACTATTGCCGTTGGTCGCCTGGCTGGGTTATTAAACGTGCAAATGTTCCAGGCGGTATTCCCGGAGTTTATGAAGTGAGGGGTTATATTATTTCCGTGAATTTGTATCGTTATTACCGTTACTGGCTAATTGATATTGCGTGGGTGGGATTCAATTCCATTTGATGGGTGGGCGGCGTTTTTAGGTAACTTCAGTTTCATACACGACCTGATATCCGCTCAAGACATGTGGTGCATTCGCTGCTGAGGTTTAAAGCTGAAATCCTTTTGTGGAATATGCAGAGTTACGGTAGCAATCAGCGTCGTTTGCTCCGCTTCATCCAATGCCAGTTGGCCGGTTCTTACATCAATCAGCTCCAGCTGCCAGGCGAGCAATGTCAAGCACTCTTCCAAGGCGTCCAAGGCTTGATCATGCAACTGCAAGGGGCTCTCGGCATTGGCGATCAGGTACTGGATATGCCGCGAGAACTCGCTGATCGCCTGCAGTGCAAGGTGGTCGGCGCTTTCGGCGAGCTTGATCAGGCTGACCTTTATGCAGTCGATGGCGTCACTGTCGTTTCGGATCAAATGCAGGTGGCTAAGGCATTCCTCCGATTTGGCCAGCAGCTTTTCCGCCTCGTGCAGGAATTCGGGAAGTGCACGTTGCCACTCTCTACCGTCGTTCATCATGCAAGTCTCCACAACATAAGGTCGGGTGATGAGATGTCGCACCGGGTGAATGGCTTAAAAGTAGCGCTGAAATATGACTGAAATCTGTAGGTTGCTTCTGAGATTTTAGTAGGGCGTTTATTAGAGTGACAGCGACGGCTGTGCGCCGCCCTCATGAGCGGGGTCAATTGCACACCTTCGAGTGCCGACATCTGAGTGTCTGAAAGACCCGCGTGCTGAGGGCTTGGGATGGCAAACAAAAGCCTGACTCCATTCATGCATTGAGAATGGCGTCACATTAATGGCTATTAGATATTGCGAATATCAGGTTGGGCCTGATTGCGCATAGGGGAATCCCTTACATGGCGGAACCTTGCGTCGAACTTAGTGTCTCGCAACGTCGCTGCACCGCTACTTGTAGAGCCCGAGCAGTAAACCATGATGTCAGTGTGACATCAATGCATTTACGTGGCATTTTACAGGGGTCAAGGTCTGGCGCTCGCCGCCGATAACAACCGTTATGTGAACTGCACAATCCCCTAGCGCATCAGGAGCTTTTAATGGCCGGCATTCTCGACACGGTAGATCAACGCACGCAACTGGTGGGTGAGAATCGCCTTGAGATCCTTATGTTCCGCCTGGCCGGGCGGCAGTTGTTCGCGATCAACGTGTTCAAGGTGCAGGAAGTCCTGCAACTGCCCAAGCTGACGTTGATGCCGCAACGCCACCCGTTCGTATGCGGCGTGGTCAACCTGCGGGGCCAGACGCTGCCGGTGATCGACCTGTCCCAGGCCATCGGCATGCGCCCGCTTGTGCCGGGGCCCAACAGCACTATTATTGTCACCGAGTACAACCGTTCGGTGCAGGCGTTCCTGGTGGGCGGCGTGGACCGCATCGTCAATATGAACTGGGAAGCCATCCTGCCGCCGCCAGCCAGCGCCGGGCGCCAGCATTACCTCACCGCCATCAGCAAGGTCGACGACCAGTTGGTGGAAATCATCGATGTGGAAAAAGTCTTGGCTGAGATCGTGCCGTACAACGCCAAGGTCTCCCGTGAAAAACTCGAAGACCCCGTGCTGGAACGCGCCCGTGGCCGTGAAGTGCTGCTGGTGGATGACTCCAACGTGGCCCTCTCGCAACTGCGCGACACCCTCGGCCAACTGGGCGTAAAGATGCACATCGCCAGCGATGGTCTCAAGGCATTGAACATGCTCAAGGGCTGGGCCGACAGCGGCCAGGTGATGACCGACAAGCTGTTGATGATCTTCACCGACGCCGAAATGCCCGAGATGGACGGCTACCGCCTCACCACCGAGATCCGCAATGACCCACGCCTGCGCAGCCTCTACGTGGTGCTGCACACCTCGTTGTCGGGCAGCTTCAACGAGTCGATGGTGAAGAAGGTCGGCTGTGACAACTTCCTGTCCAAGTTCCAGCCTGACAAGCTGGTGGATGTGGTGCGCCAACGTCTGATGCTGGACGAAGTGCCCGCCGTGTAGTGAGCGGTTATAGTATGGCCTTTGCTCGTCAAGGAATGCAGGCCCATGCTTCGTCTCAGCGCGTTGTACCGTTACCCTTTGAAGTCCGGCAAGGCCGAAATACTGCAACAGGTCGGCCTGGATAAACTCGGTGTGGACGGGGATCGACGCTGGATGCTGGTGGATGAAGCCAGTGGGCGTTTCCTCACACAGCGCGCCGTGGCTAAGATGAGCCAACTGTCGGCGCTGTGGAACAGCCGCGGTGGCCTCACCCTGAGTTCGCCTGGCTGCACGCCGCTGGACGTGGCGCTGCCGGCCAGCGACGACGAGTTGCGTGGTGTGACCATCTGGCGTGACACCCTGCGTGTGCCGGACGCAGGCGACGCGGCGGCTGCCTGGGTCAGTGACTTTATCGGCAAACCGACGCGACTGGTACACATCCCCCTGGAACGCGCCCGTACCACCCAGGCCGGTTACGGCAAGGACGATGACCAGGTCGCGTTTGCCGACGGTTACCCCTTGCTCGTGATCAGCCAGGCCTCCCTGGACGACCTCTCGCAACGCATCGGCCGCCCCATGGAAATGCTGCGCTTTCGTCCCAACCTCGTGATCGAAGGCAGCGAAGCCTTCGCCGAAGACGGCTGGAAACGCCTGCGTATTGGCGATGTGGAGTTCCGTGCGGTCAAGCCGTGCTCGCGCTGCATTCTTACCACCATCGACCCGCACACCGGCGAACGCAGCGCCGACCGCGAGCCTTTTGCAACGCTGGAGACTTATCGCAAGACTGAGGATGGCGCGATTTTCGGCCAGAACCTAGTCAATGACGGCATTGGGCGGCTCGAGATTGGAATGCCGGTGACCCTTCTCGAGTGATTCACCCGCTAATAAAAAATGCCCGTCTCGCAGGAGACGGGCATTTTTTTGAGCCTTGGAAAACCCTTACCCGCGGTATTCGCACAGATAAGCGGTGTCCACGGCGACCTTGAGCTGGAACTTGCTGTTGGCCGGTACGTTGAACTGGCTGCCGGCAGCAAAGGTTTCCCAGCCGTTGGCGTCAGGCAGTTTGACGGTCAGGGCGCCAGAGACCACGTGCATGATTTCACGCTGCGCCGTACCGAACTCGTATTCACCCGGGGCCATTACGCCGATGGTCGCCGGACCTTCTGCAGTGCCGAAAGCGATCGACTTGACGGTGCCGTCGAAGTACTCGTTGACTTTAAACATGGGCGATTCCTCGGAAAAGGGTCTGGAAAGGTCGGCCAGTATGCCCAAGGGCAGGGGAGCTGCCTAGGCCGGCAGAATCAGCGGTAACAGGCGCGCCGTATTGCGCGCATCCTCCAACGCCCGATGCTGCTGGCCATGGAACTGCATCCCCGCCAATTGCAGGGCGCCGTTGAGGCCCGGAGGCTTGTCCAGGCGTCGGGCCTTGGCGAAGCGCTGCTTGAGGTTTACATGGGGCGTGTTGGCGAGCGCGCTGGCCAAGCCATGGCGCTGCCACTCCAGTTCCAGCTGCTTGCGATCGTAATCGCCCCAACTGGCCCAGCCTTCCAGGCGCGGCTGATGCTGGCCGAGCCAGCGTTCGAACAGCGGCCACACCTCGGTGATCGGCGCCGCGCCATCGATGTTTGCCTGGGTAATGTGCGTCAGCTGGCGACAGAATGGCGTCAGCAATGGCCGGCGCAGCGGGCGTACAAAGCGCTGGAAATGATCCAGCTCGCGCCCCTGGCGGTTGACCAGGCTCGCGCCGATCTCGATGACTTCCATCTCCGTCACGGGCCAGCCGCCTTCATCCGTTGTGGCTTCAAGGTCAATAATCAGCCAATGAGGCATCGCGCAGGTTCCCGTACTCTTCCTTTTCTGTTGGGGATAGAGCGTAGCCCGGCCGTGTAGTTCCGCCTAGGGGCTATTCGATCTCCAGTAAAACCTGACGATTGCGCACTTGATCTCCGGCAATTACCTGCACGCCCTTGATCACGCCGTCGATGCCGGCGGTCAGTGGATGCTCCATTTTCATGGCTTCGAGCACCAGCAGCAGTTGGCCTTTGGTCACGTTGTCGCCAGCGCAAACCCGCACATCGACGATGGCGCCGTCCATCGGTGCCTTGACTGTGCCGCTGCTGGCGTCGGCCTGGCGGCCGGCGACTTGCTGGCTGCGGTTAGTCACCGTGAGGCCCGGCAGCCACAGTTGGTTGCCGTCAAGGTGATAGGCAACGCGGCGGCGGATGCCGTTGAGTACCACGGTGGCGTAGCGTCCGTCGGTGGTGAGTGGCAGCGGGTCAGCGCTGACGGTGTGGATTTCGCCATTGATTTCAAGGCGATAGGTGCAGGGGGCGCTGGCGGTGTTGCGCCATCCCGCCAGGGCTTGAGGATGCTGGTCGGCGCTGTGTGTGTAAAACAGCGCGGCGGCCAGGGCGAGTTGATCTTTTGATGCGGACTGGGGCAGGACTTCGTTGAAGTGTTCTGCGATAAATCCGGTGCTGAAATTCCCAGCGATAAACTCCGGGTGCTTGAGCATATCGGCCAACAGTTGCCGATTGGTCGCGACCCCTAGCAACAGGGTGTCTTCAACCGCCCGCAGCAGTTTGCGCCGCGCCTCTTCACGTGTGGCGCCATGGGCGATGATCTTGCCCAGCATCGGGTCGTAGAACGGGCTGATGCGCTGGCCTTCCACCACGCCATGATCGATGCGCACGCCCACGGCCGGTTCCCAGCGCAGCACTTCGCCGGTTTGCGGCAGGAAGCCCTGCGCCGGGTCTTCGGCGTACAGGCGCACTTCCATGGCGTGGCCACCCAGGGTGACGTCGGCTTGTGTCAGCGGCAGCGTTTGGCCGGCGGCGATCTGCAATTGCCAATCCACCAGATCCAGCCCGGTGATCAGCTCGGTCACCGGGTGCTCCACCTGCAGGCGGGTGTTCATCTCCAAGAAGTAGAACTGGCCGTGGCGGTCGAGCAGGAATTCCACGGTGCCCGCACCGACGTAATTCACCGCACGCCCGGCCTTCAGGGCGGCTTCGCCCATGGCTTGGCGCAGTGCTTGGGTCATGACGGGGCAGGGGGCTTCTTCGATGACTTTCTGGTGGCGGCGTTGGATCGAGCAGTCGCGTTCGCCGAGGTAGATCAGGTTGCCGTGGCTGTCGCCGAACAGTTGGATTTCGACGTGCCGTGGGTCGATCAGGGCTTGTTCGAGGATCAGTTCGTCACTGCCGAAGGCATTTTTGGCTTCGGAGCGGGCGCTGTGCAGGTTGTTCAACAGGTCTTTTGGGTGGTGCACCAGGCGCATGCCGCGACCGCCGCCGCCGGCGCTGGCTTTGATCATGAGAGGGTAGCCGATGCGCTCGGCTTGTTGTTGCAGGGTGGTGTCGTCCTGTGCGCTGCCTTGGTAGCCGTCGATGCACGGGACGCCGGCTTCGAGCATGGCGAGTTTGGATTGGCGTTTGCTGCCCATCAGTTCGATGGCCTCGACGCTGGGGCCGATGAAGGTCAGGTTGGCGTGTTGGCAGGCGCGGGCGAAATGGGGGTTTTCGGAGAGGAAGCCGTAGCCGGGGTGGAGGGCGTCGGCGCCTGTGCGTTTGGCGGCGTTTATGATGGTTTCTATGTTCAGGTACGACTGGTGGACTGGGGAGGGGCCGATGTGGACGGCTTCGTCGGCCATTTGGACATGTAGGGCTTGGGTGTCGGCGTCGCTGTAGATGGCCACCGTCCGGTAGCCCAGGGCTTGGGCGGTGCGCTGGATGCGGCAGGCGATTTCGCCGCGGTTGGCGATCAGGATTTTGGTGAGCTTTGGCATTTTCTGCTCCGGGTACATATCCGTTATTTAGGTAACGGCCACAATTGGTTCCGCTCTTACAGCGGGTCACTTTTGGAAAGGCCCAAAAGTAACCAAAAGGCCTTCGCCCCAACACTCGGCACCTCGCCTAGGCTCGGTGTGCCCGAACGCAGGCTTGAATCCGTGGGCCGCCGCGATGGGCCCTCCTTGGCCCAGCGCGGCTAACCCGGCGTCCTGCCGGGTTACCCACGGATTCAAGCCTGCGTTCGGCCAGCGTGTTTGACGGGGCGCCTGAGATCAAAATCAAAAACACGGCGGCCTGACAGCCGCCTGAGTGGTGTAGATCAAAAGCGCAGTTGTGGGGGCTGGGTTGAACCAGGCTCCCACATTTGGAATGCATTCCCCTGTGGGAGCTGGCTTGTCGGATCGCCGCACCGTTGCGAAGGCGTCATCTGCACCACCCCGGTTTGCGTTTCTGCACAAACGCCTGCGTCCCCTCAATCCCTTCCTCGCTCCTCACCGCCTCGGCAAACCACTGCGCGCCTCGATCCAGCACAGCCTCAAGCGGCTCATCGACACTGGCCAGCATCAGGGATTTGGTCCGCCCATTCGCCCCCGGCGCGCACCGCAGCACTTGCCCCAATACCTCATCCAAGCGCTCTGCCAACGCCTGCGGGTCGCGCTCGGTGAAGTGCACGACGCCCAGCCGCTGCGCTTCCACACCATCAAACCGCGCCGCCGTCAGCGCCAGTCGCCGCGCTTGGGTCAGGCCAATGCGCTTGACCACAAACGGTGCGATTTGCGCCGGCAACAATCCCAGGCTGGTCTCCGGCAATCCGAATTGCGCCTGGTGGTCCGCAATCGCAATATCACTCACACACGCCAACCCGAACCCACCGCCCAGCACCGCGCCTTGCAGCACCACGATCACTACTTGCGGCACTGCTTCCACTTCTTGCAGTAACGTGCCAAACGCTCGATTCAGCGCCTGTAGTTGGTTGCCCGCAGTGACCAGGTCCTTCACATCGGCCCCGGCGCAGAAATGTCCGCCCGCGCCGCTGATCACCAGCGCGCGCACCTGGCCGTCCAGTTGTGCCACTACGGCGCGCAGTTCTTTGACCATCTCCAGGCTCATCGCATTGCGGCTTTCCGGTCGGTTGAGGGTGATGTGCAGCACGCCGTTGTGCGGTTCCAGCAGCAAGGTATTCATGATTTTTTACCCGGCAAGGTGCCCATCAGTTTGCATATGATGCCCAGCATGATTTCGTCGGCGCCGCCGCCAATCGACACCAGCCGCACATCGCGGTATGCGCGCGCTACCGGGTTGTCCCACATAAAGCCCATGCCGCCCCAGTATTGCAGGCAACTGTCGCTGACTTCGCGGCCCAGACGCCCGGCCTTGAGCTTGGCCATGGAGGCCAGGCGCGTTACGTCCTGGCCTTTGATGTATTGCTCGGTGGCCTGGTAGACCAACGCGCGCAAGCATTCGATTTCGGTGGACAGTTCGGCCAGGCGAAAGTGGATGACTTGGTTGTCGATCAGCGCCTTGCCGAAGGTCTGGCGTTCTTTGCAGTAGTCGATGGTGCTGTCGATGCAATGCTCCAGGCCCTTGATCATATTGGCCGCGCCAAACAGGCGCTCTTCCTGGAACTGCAGCATCTGCATCATGAAGCCTGCGCCTTCGTGGCCGATGCGGTTGCGCTGGGGCACGCGCACGTTGTCGAAAAACACCTGCGCGGTCTCGGAGCTGTGCATGCCGAGTTTTTCCAGGGGCGGGCTGACGCTGATGCCGGGGGTGTTCATCGCCAGCATGATCAGTGATTTGTTGATGTGCGGTTTGTCGTCGGAGGTGTTGGCCAGCAGGCAGATGAAATCGGCGCTGGGCGAGTTGGTGATCCACATTTTGCTGCCGTTGATCACGTAGTCGTCGCCGTCTTTGCGCGCATGGGTCTTGAGCCCGGCCACGTCTGAACCGGCGCCGGTTTCCGAGACGCCGATGCAGCCGACCTGTTCGCCGCTGATGGCCGGGCGCAGGAATTCGTCGCGCAGTTCATCGGAGCCGAAGCGGGCGAGGGCGGGGGTGCACATGTCGGTTTGCACGCCGATGGCCATGGGGATACCGCCGCAACGGATGGTGCCGAACTCTTCGGCGGCAACGATAGAGTAGCTGTAGTCCAGGCCCATGCCGCCGAATGTCTCCGGTTTGGAAATGCCCAGCAGGCCGAGGTCGCCGGCCTTGCGGAAGATCTCGTGGATGGGAAAGCGCCCGGCTTTTTCCCATTCATCCACATGGGGGTTGATCTCGCGGTCGACGAAGGCACGCACGGTGCGGCGCAGTTCCTGGTGTTCCTGGGTGAAGATCATTTTTCTTGTTCTCCTGATCGCGACGCGCAGCGTCCCGGCGAAATTTAGAGACGCGCTACACCGAAAGTATTGGCTTGCAACTCACGCACCTCGGCCTCGTGGCAGGTATCCAGCAAAAAGCCCAGCAAGGTCCGCGTATCCCGTGGATCAATCAGCCCGTCGTCCCACAGGTTGGCGCTGCCGTACAGCGCGGTGGACTGGCTGTCGAGCTTCTGCGCGGTGACCTGCTCCAACATATCCAGCACCTTGGGGTCCGGCACCAGGCCCTCCTTCAACTGCTTGGCCTCGGTGACAATCCGCAGCACCTTGCCTGCCTGCGCGCCACCCATGACCGCCGTGCGGCTGTTGGGCCAGGCGAAGATAAAGCGCGGGTCCAGGCCGCGGCCGCACATCGCGTAGTTGCCGGCGCCATAAGAGCCGCCCACCACCACCGTGAGTTTAGGCACGCGGGCATTGGCCACCGCCTGGATCATCTTTGCGCCGTGTTTGATCACACCTTGTTGTTCCGACTCGGTGCCCACCATGAAACCGGTGGTGTTGTGAAGGAACAGCAGCGGTGTGCGGCTTTGATCGCAGAGCTGGATGAATTGCGCGGCCTTGCTCGCGCCCTTCGGCGTGATGGGGCCGTTGTTGCCGATCACACCGACGGCGCGGCCCTGGATGTGCAGGTGGCCGCAGACGGTGTGGGCGTCGAACTCGCCTTTGAATTCGAGGAACTGCGAGCCGTCCGCCAGGCGCGCGAGGATTTCGCGCACGTCGTAGGGTTTTTTCGGGTCATCGGGGATCAGGCCCAGCAGTTCTTCGATGGGGTACAGCGGCTCTGCGAAGGCGCGTTTCGGCGCCAGCGGCAGGCGATCGTCCCAAGGCAACAGGCTGACAATCTCACGTGCGATGCGAACGCCATCGGCGTCATTTTCCGCCAGGTATTCGGCGGTGCCGGCCGTTTGTGCGTGCATCTCGGCGCCGCCCAGTTCTTCATCGGTCGCCACTTCGCCGGTCGCGGCTTTAAGCAGCGGCGGGCCGGCGAGGAACAGTTTGGCCCGGCCGCGCACCACCACCACGTAATCCGACAGCCCCGGCTGATACGCACCGCCCGCCGTGGCCGAGCCATGCACCACGGTGATCTGCGGCAAGCCCATGGCCGACATGCGCGCCTGATTGGCAAAGCTGCGCGCGCCCTCGACGAAAATCTCGGCGGCATAGTTGAGGTTGGCACCGCCGCTCTCGGCGAGGGTCACCACCGGCAGTTTGTTCTCCATGGCGATCTGTTGCAGGCGCAGGGATTTCTTCAAGCCCGTGGGGGAAATGGTGCCGCCCTTGATTGCGCTGTTATTGGCCACCACCAGCATGCGCACGCCGCTGACGTAGCCGATCCCGGCGATCAACCCACCGCCGGCAGCACTGCCGTCCTTGTCGTCGTGCAGCTTGTAGCCGGCCAGGCTGGCCAGCTCCAGAAACGGCGCGCCGGGGTCCAGCAACAGGTTGAGGCGCTCGCGGGGCAGCAGTTGGCCGCGCTTGTCGAACTTGGGCTTGGCGTCCTGTGCCTTGCTCAGCAGGGTGTGTTCCAGTTCGCGCACGTGGGCGATGGCGGCGAGCATAGCTTCGCGGTTCTGCGCGAACGGTGGGCTGTGGGTATCGATCAGGGATTCAATCACTGGCATGGCTTATTTCTCCGCCTTGAGCACATCCGGCAGGTAGGCGCGGTGGAAGCCGTTGAACGGTTCGCTCGGCGGTTGCGCCTTGTGCAACGGCCAGGCGCGGCTGCCGAGGCTGGCGGCGCCGTCGATGCGCAGGGTGCTACCGCTGATAAAGGCGGCGGCGGGGCTGAGCAGGAAGACAATGGCCGCGCTGACTTCCGACTCGGTGCCGATGCGCTTGAGTGGCACATGTTCGCGCAGGGTTGGAATCACTGCCTTGAAGGCGCCTTCGTAGGTGTCCATGCCGCTGGAAGCGATCCAGCCCGGCGCGACGGCGTTGACTCGCACGCCGGCACAACCCCACTCAAAGGCGGCGGTCTTGGTGAAGTTGTCCATGCCGGCGCGCGCCGCGCCCGAGTGGCCCATGCCGGGCATGCCGCCCCACATGTCTGCGAGCATGTTGACGATGGCACCACCATGCTTGCTCATGGATTGGTTGAACACTTCACGGGCCATCAGGAAACCGCCGACCAGGTTGGTGCGCAGCACGGTTTCAAAGCCTTTCTGGTTGATCGAGGCCAACGGTGACGGGTACTGGCCGCCGGCGTTATTCACCAAGCCGTGGATCGGGCCGTGATCACTCAGGATCTGGCTGACCAGCGTCTTCACTGCTTCTTCATCGCGAATGTCGCAGGCCTGCCAATGAGCGATGCCACCGTCTTCAGCGATTTCCGCTGCGACCGCTTGCAGCTTTTCCGGCTTGCGTCCCACCAGCATCACCTGGGCGCCCAAGGCTGCCAATTCGTGTGCAGTGCAACGGCCAATCCCGCTGCCACCGCCGGTGACAATCACGGTCTGCCCCTGGAACAGGTCGGCTTTGAAGATCGAGTCGAAGGCCACGGCAACGCTCCTGTTATACAAGTTGATCGGCTATGTGCTGCGGCACCGCAATCGGGATTTCCAGCAGTTGCTGGGCGAAGGCTTTACCTTGCGGGTCAATGCGCAGGCTGGCGATGCCACCACCACCGAGTGCGTTTTCCAGCAAAAAGTTGAGGCTGTGGCTGCCGGGCAAATACCAGCGCTCGACGCGGCCATGAACGGGATCCAGTACGTGGCCCATCCAATCGACAATCACCTGCGGGGTCAGCGCTTCGGCGATCCACGGCAGGTAGTCGGGATCGCGGGCGATCACGCCGATATTGCTGTGGTTACCCTTGTCGCCGGAGCGCGCCACGGCCAGTTTCACCAAGGGCACGCTGGCGTCGGCAAGGCCTTGGGGTTTGGGTGGGGCGATCGGCGCAGCGGGCAGGGTAGGGGCGTTGGCAATCGGCAGTGCGCAGGTGTGGCGTCCGCTCCGGAGGTCGATTTCCAGTTCGCAAACGGATTTGTCGATCAGGAACGAAAACAGCCGAATCAGCGGATACACCGTTGGCCGCCCGCCGACGATGCCGGTCAGCCCTGGCGCCATGCCGGTGGCTGCCTGGGCAATCTCGCGGGCGAACAGCACCAGCGCCTGTTTACTGGGGTGTCGCACCGCCAATTTCACCACCACTTCGCGGCAGTCCTGGCGCATCGCATGGGCGCCATAAGTCGCTTCGCTGCCCAGCAGTTCGATATTCACCTCGGTATAGGGCGCCCAGCCGCGTTGGCTGAACAGCTCCGAGGTTTTGTTGATGATCGCCTGGCCGACCCGTTCGGCCTTGGCCACCGCATCGATCCCGGCGATCAGGCAACTGGCGGTGCAGCGAAAACCCTCCGGGTAGGTGGCGCTGACTTTGTACTGGGCGGTTGGGGGCGAGCCCTTGGCGCCATGCAGGCGTACCTGGTTCTTACCTTGCTGCTGCAATTTGACCTGGCTGAAATCGCAGATTACATCCGGTAGCAGGTAGGCATGCGGATCGCCGATTTCATACAGCAACTGTTCGGCCACGCTGAGTTCGCTGATCAGCCCACCGCTGCCGTCGACTTTACTCACAATAAACTGGCCGTCGTCGCTGACGTCTACGATAGGAAAGCCGATGTGCTCGTAGTCCGGTACCGCGCGCCAATCGGTGAAATTGCCGCCGGTGCACTGCGCGCCGCATTCGATGATATGCCCGGCCAGTGCGGCCTGGGCGAGGCGGTCGTAATCCTGCCAGGACCAGTTGAACTCATGCACCAACGCCGCGCTGACCACCGCGCTGTCCACCACGCGGCCGGTAATGACGATGTCCGCGCCCAATGCCAGCGCCTGTGCAATGCCCGGTGCGCCGAGGTAGGCATTGGCGGACACGCACATCGGCGGTAGCGGTGCGCCATTGAACATATCGGTGATGCCGTGCAGCTGCTTGAGCTGGGGTTGCAGGTCATCGCCCAGTAGCACGGCGATGTTCAGTTCAACGCCCGCCTTGTCACAGGCTGCTTGCAAAGCAGCGGCGCAGGCCTGGGGGTTGATGCCGCCAGCGTTGCTGATTACACGGACGCCCTGGCGTTGGATATCGCCCAGCAATGGCGTGAGCACCTCGACAAAATCCGTCGCGTAGCCGGCCTGGGGATCTTTCATCCGCACACCGGCCAGGATCGACATCGTGACTTCCGCCAGGTAGTCGAAGACCAGGTAATCCAGCTCACCGCCGTGCACCAACTGCGCGGCAGCGGTACAGGTGTCGCCCCAGAAGGCGCTGGCGCAGCCGATACGAACCGTCTTGCTCATGAGAAATCCTTCCTCGAATGGCTGCTAGCGAGACTACCAAGCAAGCGCTTGGTTTGTAAACTCCGTGCACAAGTTTTAGCCAAGCGCTTGCTTGGGTGGCCGTCACGGCCTAAATTGCCGGCCAAGACGTCCGTGGAAGTAGAGGAGAGAGGCATGGATGAGCATAAAGCCCTGCGGGTGATGCGCACCATGATCGACGGCGGCCAATTGACCGACCCCGAAAGCGCTCGTGGCAAGCTGCTGCAAACGGCGGCTCACCTGTTTCGCAACAAGGGCTTCGAGCGCACCACCGTGCGCGACCTGGCCAGCGCAGTGGGCATCCAGTCCGGCAGCATCTTTCATCACTTCAAGAGCAAGGACGAGATCCTGCGCGCGGTGATGGAGGAAACCATCCACTACAACACCGCGATGATGCGCGCTTCTCTTGAGGAAGCCACCGACGTACGCGAACGTGTGTTGGCGCTGATCCGCTGCGAATTGCAGTCGATCATGGGCGGCAGCGGCGAGGCGATGGCGGTGCTGGTGTATGAATGGCGCTCGCTGTCGGCTGAAGGCCAGGCTGAGGTGTTGGCCCTGCGCGATGTGTACGAGGCGCTGTGGCTGCAAGTACTGGGCGAGGCCAAGGACGCCGGCTATATCCGTGGCGATGTGTTTATCACCCGGCGCTTTCTGACCGGCGCTTTGTCCTGGACCACCACTTGGTTCCGCGCCGAGGGCAGCATGACGCTCGAGCAATTGGCCGAAGAAGCCCTGCTGATGGTTTTGAAAGCCGATTAAGGTGCAAGGCATTAATTTGCCGGTGAAAAGTTGTCTCGCCAGACAAAAACGCCTAGCTTATCGCCATCAGAGTTTTGAACGGTGTGTGCCTTGATGTTTTCGCCATGGCGGCTGGCTGCAGGACTAACTTTTTGGGCAGTGGGCACCGCGTGGTGGATGCCGGCTTCGGCTGCCCAATTGGTAAGGATTGGCGCGGCGCATTTCCCGCCGTACACCGTGCGTCCGGAGAAGGGCGCTGACACCGGTTTGCTGCCGCAACTGGTCGAGGCCTTGAACGCCTCGCAGACCGACTATCAATTTGTGCTGGTGCCCACCTCAATTCCGCGACGTTTTCGCGATTTCGAGCAGGGCCGGATTGATATGGCCATCTTCGAAAACCCCGACTGGGGCTGGCAGGAGATCACCCACACGACAGTCGACATGGGCCTGGAAGACGCGGAAATTTTCGTCGCCCAACGTGAGCCCGGCCGCGACCAGGCCTATTTCGCTGACCTGAACGGCAAGCATTTGGCGTTATTCAGCGGTTACCACTACGCCTTCGCAAACTTCAACCCCGATCCCAAGTACATGGCTGAGCACTTCAACGCCACGTTGACCTACTCCCATGACAGCAACCTGTTGATGGTCGCGCGCGGGCGGGCCGACATCGCCTTGGTGACCCGTTCGTACCTGAGTGATTTCATGGTGCGCAATGCGGACATGGCCGGGCAGTTCCTGGTGTCAGAGCGTATCGACCAGGTGTATCACCACTACGCGTTGCTGCGCCCCAAAGCGCCGATCACGGGGCAAGCGTTTTCCGCGTTGCTCAAGCGCTTGCGCGAAAATGGCGAGATGTTGAAGATTTTCGAGCCGTATCGGATTGATGTCACGCCGATACCCTGACAGGCGCAACGCAGATAAAAACGGTGGGAGCTGGCTTGCCAGCTCCCACATTGTTTACAGCGGCGCTGTCAGACCCGCCGCGCAAACGTATCGCTGTGGTTGCCCGACACCTTGCGGCAATGCACCAGCGCATCCCGAATCATGAAATTCACCAAGGTCGGCGATACGCCGAGTTCCTTGGCGATATCCTTTTGCGGCACGCCATGCAGGCGGTACATCTCGAACGCGTAGCGGGTGCGCTGCGGCAACTCCGTCAGGGCGTCGGCGATGTTTTCCAGGGTGTTGAAATTGATGTGCGAGGTTTCCGTTGAAGCGCCGTGAATGACCACATTCAAGCCTTCCTCTTCGGTGCCTGAGTATTTGAGCTCCAGGGCCTGCTTGCGGTAGTGATCTATCGCCAGGTTGCGCACGATCTGGAACAGATAGCTGAGCTGGGCCTTGAACGATGAGGTGATCGTCGGCGCCGACTGCAGGCGGAAGTAGGCATCCTGCACTACGTCTTCGGCCCGGGAGCGGCACCCGGTAATACGTGCCGCAATCTTCACCAGAATCAGTCGATTATCGACGAACGCCTGGAGAAGCGGTGAGTTGCACCTGCCTGTGGATACTTGTTCCGTCATGGAAATCACCTTGTCGCAAAAGAGGTTAGGGGAGGGCGTCCTTGCTGAGGCCTCCTACACATCGGGCAACAAATTATGATGAATGATAATGATTGTCAAATGAGAAGGCGAACTAATCTTATGCGTTCTTGTTAGGTGTGAACCGCGTCTCGCTTGTACCCGACGACTAATTATTTGCCGGCGCCGTCCGTTCTTCTGGGTGACAGGTCCGTTAGTAAAACGACCAGGGATCAACACCCGCAGGAGGACGAGATGGGTTTGCATCGTGTGCACAGCGTGTTTCAGTTTGGAGTCGTCGCCTGATGAGTACGCCGGCTCGACTGCGCCTGTTCTGCCTGCCTCATTCGGGCGCCAGCGCCATGGTTTACGCGCGCTGGCGCCGGGCCCTGCCGGACTGGTTGCACGTGTGCCCGCTGGAGTTGCCCGGGCGTGGCATGCGCATGGATGAACCTTTGCAGCGCGATATCAAAGCCTTGGCCGCACAGCTTGCGGATGAAATCAGCCGCGACTTGAATGGCCCTTATGCCTTGTTCGGCCACAGCCTCGGCGGCCTGCTCGCCTTCGAACTGGCCCACGCGCTGAATGCACGCAATGTGCCTGCGCCGTTGGCGCTGTTCGCCTCCGGTACAGCCGGGCCGGCACGCCGCGACGTCAGCGAATACGCCATCGAAAAGACCGACGAACAACTGATCGACCGCCTGCGCGAGCTGCAAGGCACCGCCGAAGAAGCCCTGGCCAACCCCGAGTTGATGCAGTTGATGATGCCAATCCTGCGCGCCGATTTTCTCTTGTGCGGCAGTTTTACCTATGGCGAGCGGGCGCCGCTGGACATGCCGATTCATGTATTTGGCGGCAAACAGGACAGCGTGCTCGCCGACCAGTTGCTCGACTGGCAACTCGACGCCGCCAGTGGCTTTTCCCTGGACATGTTCGACGGCCACCACTTCTTCCTCATCCAACATGAAAGCGCCGTGCTGCGCTGCGTGCGGCGCTACGCCGACGAACACCTGGCCCGCTGGCGCAATGGCGCGGCGCGGCAACTGGCCACCGGCTAAAAGCCCCCCCAATTCCCGAATTTCCCGCAAGCCGATTTCAGGCAGGAACCTCATGATGGACGCCTTCGAACTTCCCCTAACGCTGGTCCAGTCCCTTCAACGTCGCGCCGTGCAGACGCCGGACCAGGTCGCTCTGCGCTTCCTCGCGGAGTCGGCCGAACACAGCGTTGTGCTCAGTTACCGCGACCTGGACCTGCGCGCCCGCACCATCGCCGCAGCCTTGCAAGCCAATGCGGACCTGGGCGACCGTGCGGTGCTGTTGTTCCCCAGCGGCCCGGATTACGTCGCGGCGTTCTTTGGTTGCCTGTACGCCGGCGTCATTGCGGTGCCGGCTTACCCGCCGGAGTCGACCCGTCGTCACCATCAGGAACGCCTGCTGTCGATCATCCGCGATGCTGAGCCGCGCCTGCTGCTGACCATCGCCAGCCTCGCCGATGGCTTGGCGCAGATCGAAAACGCCCCAATGGTATTGAGCATCGATACCCTGCAGAGTGCCGGCACTTGGATCGCCCCCGACCTGCACCCCGACGACATCGCATTCCTGCAATACACCTCCGGCTCCACCGCATTGCCCAAGGGCGTGCAAGTCAGCCATGGCAACCTGGTGGCCAACGAAGTGCTGATCCGTCGCGGCTTTGGCATCGACCTCAACCCGGATGACGTGATCGTCAGCTGGCTGCCGCTGTACCACGACATGGGCCTGATCGGCGGCCTGCTGCAACCTATCTTCAGCGGCGTGCCCTGCGTGTTAATGTCGCCGGCGTACTTCCTCGGTCGGCCATTGCGCTGGCTGGAAGCGATCAGTGAATACGGCGGCACTATCAGCGGCGGCCCGGATTTCGCCTACCGCTTGTGCAGCGAGCGGGTCAGCGAGTCGGCATTGGAACGCCTGGACTTGCGCCAGTGGCGCGTGGCCTATTCCGGCTCCGAACCGATCCGCCTCGACACCCTGGAACGCTTCGCCGAGAAGTTCGCGGCCTGCGGTTTTACCCAGAATAATTTCTTCGCGTCCTACGGCCTGGCCGAAGCGACCCTGTTTGTCGCGGGTGGCATTCGCGGCCATGGCATCCCGGCGCTGCGCGTCGACGAGCAGGCATTGGCTGCCAACCGTGCCGAGCCGGGGCAGGGCAGTGCGATCATGAGTTGCGGCACCAGCCAACCCGAACACGCGGTGCTGATCGCCGACCCGCACACCCTTACCGAACTGGCCGAGAATAACGTCGGTGAGCTCTGGGCCACCGGCCCGAGCATCGCCCACGGCTACTGGCGCAACCCCGTGGCCACCGCCACTACCTTCGTGCAACACGCCGGCCGTACCTGGTTGCGTACCGGCGACCTGGGCTTTATCCGCGAAGGCGAGGTGTACATCACCGGCCGCCTGAAAGACTTGCTGATCGTGCGCGGCCATAACCTGTACCCGCAGGACATCGAACAGACCATCGAGCGCGAAGTGGAAGTCGTACGCAAAGGCCGGGTCGCGGCATTTGCAGTGAATGACCAAGGCCTGGAAGGCATCGGCATTGCCGCTGAAATCAGCCGCAGCGTGCAGAAAATCCTGCCGCCCGACGCGCTGATCAAGGCGATCCGCCAAGCCGTCGCCGAGGCGTATCAGGAGGCGCCGAGCGTGGTGGTGCTGCTCAATCCGGGTGCCTTGCCGAAGACCTCCAGCGGCAAGGTGCAACGTGCGGCGTGTGCGCTGCGGTATGTCGATGGCAGCCTCGACAGCTATGCGCAGTTTCCTGATCTGCACGTGCAGGGCAGCGATGCAGCGTTGGACTCCGAACTGCAAAACCAGATCGCCGCGATCTGGTGCGAACAACTGCACGTCGCGACGGTCGCGGCCGATGACCATTTCTTCCTGCTCGGCGGCAACTCCATCACCGCCACCCAGGTGGTCGCGCGCCTGCGTGAAACACTGGGCCTGGAGCTGAACCTGCGCATGCTGTTCGAAGCGCCAACCCTGGAAGGCTTTGCCGCCAACGTTGCGCAGTTGCAGCAGGACGGCGGCGTCGCCCAAGGCGCCATTCATAGCCTGTCACGCCAGGAAGACCTGCCCCAATCCCTGGCGCAAAACCGCCTGTGGATCACCTGGCAACTGGACCCACACAGCAGCGCCTACACCGTCCCCGGCGCCCTGCGCCTGCGCGGCGAGCTGGATGAAGACGCCGTGCGCTTGAGCTTCCAACAACTGGTCCAGCGCCACGAAGTCCTGCGCACCCGCTTTTACGAACGCGACGGCCAGGCCTTCCAGCGCATCGATGCCAAAGCGGATTTCGAGTTGCAAGTCATCGACCTTAGCGACCTGCCCGTGGCCGAGCGTGACACCCGCGCGCAACAGATTCGCGAAGACGAAGCGCGCACCCAGTTCGACCTGGAAAAAGGCCCGCTGCTGTGGGTGACCCTGGTACGCCTGGACGATGCAGATCACCAGTTGCTGGTGACGCTGCACCACATCATCGCGGATGGCTGGTCGCTGAATATCCTCATCGACGAATTCTCACGCCTGTACGCCGCCGCAACCCAGGGCGAAACCCTTGAGCTGCCGCCGCTGGCCCTGCAATACGCCGACTACGGCAGCTGGCAGCGCCAGTGGCTGGCCGAAGGTGAAGGTCAGCGCCAATTGGCGTATTGGAAAGCGCAACTCGGTGAAGAACATCCAACCTTGAGCCTGGCCACCGACCACCCGCGCTCGGCGCAACACCGGAACAGCGCTTCGCGTCATACCGTACGAACTAGCGTGCACCTCAGCGAGGCGATTCGCCAGACCGCCCAGGCCAACCAATCCACCCCGTTCATGGTGTTACTGGCAGCATTCCAGAGCCTGCTCTACCGCTACAGCGGTCAGCGTGACATCCGCATCGGCGTGCCCAACGCCAACCGTCCGCGCCACGAAACCCAAGGCCTGATCGGCTTTTTCATCAACACGCAGGTCATGCGTGGCGAGCTGGACGCTTGTCTGCCGTTCAACGAACTGTTGGCCGCGACTCGCCAAGCTGCGTTGAGTGCCCAGGCCCATCAGGACCTGCCGTTCGAACAACTGCTGGAAGCCTTCCCGCAAGCGCGCGAGCAGGGTCTGTTCCAGGTCATGTTCAATCACCAGCAACGCGACCTCAGCGCCTTGCGCCGTCTGCCGGGCATGCTTGCCGACGAGCTGCCATGGCACAGTCGCGAAGCCAAGTTCGACCTGCAACTGCACAGCGAAGAAGACCGTAACGGGCGCCTGAGCCTGTCGTTCGACTACGCCGACGAAGTGTTTGACAGCGCGACCATCCAGCGCCTGGCCGAGCACTTCATCAACCTGTTGCAAGCCGCGTGTGACCAGCCGCAGCAAGCCATCGGCGACCTCAAGCTGATGCAGGAAGACGAGCAGCAACCGTGGAGTGAAACGCCGTGCGCGCCCGCCCAGCAATGGCTGCCGGAGCTGCTCAACAGACACACCTCGGACAGCACCGCGCTGGTCTGGCAGGGCAGCAGCCTGACCTTCGCCCAATTGCACACCCAGGCCAATCGCCTGGCTCACTACCTGCGTGACAAGGGTGTCGGCCCGGACGTGTGCGTGGCGATCGCCGCCGAGCGTTCGCCGCAACTGCTGATCGGCCTGCTGGCGATCATCAAGGCCGGCGGCGCCTATGTGCCGCTGGACCCGGATTACCCCGCCGAGCGCCTGGCCTACATGCTGGAGGACAGCGGCGTGCATCTGCTGCTGACCCAGACCACGTTGCTGGACCACGTGCCAGTTGCCTGCGGCGTCTGCGTGATTGCGATGGACAGCCTGCACCTCGACAGCTGGCCGACCCAGCCGCCTGGCCTGCACCTGCACGGCGATAACCTCGCCTACGTGATCTACACCTCTGGCTCCACCGGCCAGCCCAAAGGCGTGGGCAATACCCATGCGGCCCTGGCCGAACGCTTGCAGTGGATGCAGGCCACCTATCAACTGAATGGCACCGATGTGCTGATGCAAAAGGCACCGATCAGTTTTGACGTGTCGGTGTGGGAATGCTTCTGGCCGCTGATCACCGGTTGCCGCCTGGTGCTGGCCGGCCCTGGCGAGCATCGCGACCCGCACCGTATCGCGCAGTTGGTGCAGGAACACGGCGTGACCACGTTGCACTTTGTGCCGCCGCTGCTGCAGCTGTTTATCGACGAACCGCTGGCCGCCGAATGCACCAGCCTGCGCCGCCTGTTCTCCGGTGGCGAAGCCTTGCCCGCCGAGCTGCGCAACCGCGTCCTGGCGCAGCTACCGGCGGTGCAATTGCACAACCGTTATGGCCCCACCGAAACCGCGATCAACGTGACCCACTGGCACTGCCGCGTGGAAGACGGCGAGCGCTCGCCGATTGGCCGCCCGCTGGGCAATGTGATCTGCCGCGTGCTGGACGATCAGCTCAACCCCGTGCCGCTGGGTGTGCCGGGTGAACTGTGCATCGGCGGTATCGGCCTGGCCCGGGGTTACCTGGGGCGCGCCGGGTTGACGGCTGAGCGTTTTGTCGCCGACCACTCGGGGGCGCGCCTTTATCGCACCGGCGACCGCGTCCGTTGGAGCGCCGAGGGTGTGCTTGAGTACCTGGGCCGTCTCGACCAGCAGGTCAAACTGCGCGGTTTCCGCGTGGAGCCGGAAGAAATCGAAGCGCGCATGCTGGCCCTGAACGGCATCGCCCAAGCCGTGGTGCTGGTGCGTGACACGCAGTTGATCGGCTACTACACCGCCCATGTCGCGCTGGACGATCAGCAGGTGAAAACCGCCCTGGCCGCCGAGCTGCCGGAGTACATGGTGCCCGCGCTGTTGATGCGCCTCGACGCCATGCCCCTGAGCCCCAGCGGCAAGCTGGACCGTCGCGCGTTGCCGGAGCCGGTGTGGCAAACCCGTGAGCACATTGAACCCGAAACCCCCTTGCAGCAGCAGATCGCAGCTATCTGGCGCGAAGTCCTCGGACGGCCGAAAATCGGCCTGGGCGATGACTTCTTCGCCCTCGGCGGCCACTCGTTGCTGGCCACGCAAATCATCTCGCGCACCCGCCAGGCGTGTGACGTCGAGTTGCCGTTGCGCACCTTGTTTGAAGCCAGTGAGCTGGGCGCGTTTGCCGAGCAGGTCAGGCTGATCCAGGCGTCGGGCCTACGCAACCAGCAGACGGCTATTGCTAAGGTCGACCGCAGCCAACCGGTGCCGTTGTCCTATTCCCAGCAGCGCATGTGGTTCCTGTGGCAGATGGAGCCAGACAGCCCGGCCTACAACGTCGGCGGCATGGCGCGCTTGCGTGGCGTGCTCGATGTGGGGCGTTTCGAAGCGGCGTTGCAGGCCTTGATCATGCGTCACGAAACTTTGCGCACCACCTTCCCGAGCGTCGACGGCGTGGCCTATCAAAAGGTCTCGCCGCAGACCGGCTTGCGCATGGATTGGCAGGATTTCTCAGGCCAGAACGAAACCGAGCGCCAGCAGCGTCTGCAGCAGTTGGCTGATCATGAAGCGCACACGCCGTTCAACCTGGAAACCGGGCCGTTGCTGCGTGCCTGCCTGGTCAAGGCTGGCGAGCAGGAACACTACCTAGTGCTGACCCTGCACCACATCGTCACCGAAGGCTGGGCCATGGACATCTTTGCCCGTGAACTCAGCGCGCTGTACGAAGCCTTTATCGACGAGCGCGAATCGCCGCTGGCGCCGTTGCCGGTTCAATACCTGGATTACAGCGTGTGGCAGCGTCAGTGGCTGGAGTCCGGCGAGCGTCAGCGCCAACTCGACTACTGGACCGCGCAACTGGGCACTGAACATCCGCTGCTGGAACTGCCCGGCGACCGCCCACGCCCACCGGTGCAAAGCCATCAGGGTGAACTGTATCGCTTCGACCTCAGCGATGACCTGGCCGCCCGCGTGCGTGCCTTCAATGCCGAGCGCGGCCTGACCCTGTTCATGACCATGACCGCCACCCTGGCCGTGTTGCTCTACCGCTACAGCGGCCAGACCGACCTGCGCATCGGCGCCCCCGTCGCCAACCGTATTCGCCCGGAAAGCGAAGGGCTGATCGGCGCGTTCCTCAACACCCAGGTGCTGCGTTGCCAGCTCAATGGGCAGATGAACGTCGCTGAACTGTTTGAGCACGTGCGCCATACGGTGATCGAAGGCCAGTCCCATCAAGACCTGCCGTTCGACCACCTGGTGGAAGCCCTGCAACCACCGCGCAGTGCGGCGTACAACCCGCTGTTCCAGGTGATGTGCAACGTGCAGCGCTGGGAGTTCCAGCAAAGCCGCCAACTGGCCGGCATGACTGTCGAGTACCTGGCCAACGATGCCCGCGCGACCAAGTTCGACCTCAATCTGGAAGTCACCGACCTCGACCATCGCCTGGGTTGCTGCCTGACCTACAGCACCGACCTGTTCGACGAACCGCGTATTGCGCGTATGGCCGGACATTGGCGCAACCTGCTGGAAGCCTTGATCGCCAATCCGCAGCGGCGCCTCAGCGAGTTGCCGTTATTGACGGCCGCCGAACAGCACGCGTTGCAGGACAGCCTGGGCGCCGAAGCAGGCGAGCACCGCCTTGATCAGTGCATTCATCAACTGTTCAGCCAGCAAGCGGCAGCCCGTGGCGATGCACCGGCGCTGACCTTTGCCGGCGTTAGCCTCAGCTATCGTGAGCTCGATGCCCGCGCTAACCGCCTGGCCTGGATGCTGCGCGAGCGTGGCGTCGGCCCGCAGGTGCGCGTCGGCCTGGCGCTGCCGCGTTCCCTGGAAATGGTCATCGGCCTGCTGGCGATCCTCAAGGCCGGAGGCGCCTACGTGCCGTTGGACCCCGAATACCCGCTGGACCGCTTGCACTACATGATCGAAGACAGCGGCATCGGCCTGCTGCTCAGCGATGCGGCGATGTTTGAAGCCCTCGGCGAGTTGCCTGCAACCGTGGCGCGCTGGTGCCTGGAAGATGACGCGCCGCTGCTTGCCAACTACCCGGCCGATGCGTTGCCGTTTATCAGCCTGCCGCAACACCAGGCGTACCTTATCTACACCTCCGGCTCCACCGGCAAGCCCAAGGGCGTGGTGGTGTGCCACGGTGAAATCGCCATGCATTGCACGGCGGTGATCGCGCGTTTCGGCATGCGCGCCGACGACTGTGAACTGCACTTCTATTCGATCAACTTCGACGCCGCCACCGAGCGTTTGCTGGTGCCGCTGCTCAGCGGGGCCCAGGTGGTATTGCGTGCCCAGGGCCAGTGGGACGCGCAAGAAATCTGCGCGCTGATCCGCACCCATCGCATCACTGTACTGGGCTTCACGCCGAGCTACGGCAGCCAGCTGGCGCAGTGGTTGGCGACTCAGCAGCAGACCTTGCCGGTGCGCATGTGCATCACTGGCGGCGAAGCGTTGACGGGTGAGCATTTGCAGCGCATCCGCGCAGCGTTCCAGCCCGAGATGTTCTTCAACGCCTACGGCCCGACCGAAACCGTAGTGATGCCGCTGGCGAGCCTCGCGCCCGAACAGTTGGAGGAGGGCGCTGCAAGCGTGCCAATCGGCAGCATCATCGGTGACCGCGTGGCCTATATTCTCGACGCCGATCTGGCGTTGGTGCCGCAAGGTGCGACCGGCGAGCTGTACGTCGGCGGCGCCGGTCTGGCCCAGGGGTATCACCAGCGCCCGGGCATGACGGCGGAGCGCTTCGTTGCGGATCCGTTCGCTACGCACGGCGGGAGGCTGTACCGCACCGGCGACCTGGTGCGCCAGCGCGCCGATGGCCTGGTGGAGTACCTGGGGCGTATCGACCATCAGGTGAAGATTCGCGGTTTCCGTATTGAACTGGGCGAGATCGAAACCCGCCTGCTGGAGCACGACGGCGTGCGCGAAGCGGTGGTGCTGGCGCTGGATTCGCCAAGCGGCAAACAGTTGGTGGCGTACCTGGTCAGCGACGCAGACCACGGCGCGTTGCGCGACGCGCTCAAGGCCCACCTCAAGGCGCAGCTGCCGGACTACATGGTGCCCGCGCACTTGATCGTGCTGGACAGTATGCCGCTGACCGCCAACGGCAAACTCGACCGCCGTGCCTTGCCGCAACCCGACCCTGAGGCCAATCGCCAACAGTACGTGGCGCCCCGCAATGAGCTGCAAAGCACATTGGCGGCGATCTGGTGCGCAGTGCTGAACGTGCAGCAAGTCGGTCTGGACGATAACTTCTTTGAACTGGGCGGCGACTCGATCCTGTCGATCCAGGTGGTCAGCCGTGCGCGGCAAGCGGGCATTCACTTCAGCCCGCGCGACTTGTTCCAGCACCAGACCGTGCAAACCCTGGCCGCTGTCGCCACGCGCGCTGAGCACATCAGCGCTGAGCAAGGCGTGCTGACGGGCAGCTCGGGCCTGACGCCGATCCAGCATTGGTTCTTCGACACCGAGATCCCGCAGCGTCAGCACTGGAACCAGGCGCTGCTGCTCAAACCGCTGCAACTGCTTGACCCGCACCGCCTTGAGCAAGCGCTGCTGGCGGTACTGGAACACCACGACGCCCTGCGCCTGAGCTTCACCCGGCGCGACGCGAAATGGCACGCCGAACACCTCGCCGTACCGCAGGGTGGTGTGTTGATGCAGGCGCAAGTGCGTGACATGGACGCGTGCATTGCGCTGTTCAGCGACACCCAGCGCAGCCTCGACCTGGCACACGGCCCGTTGCTGCGCGCCTTGCTCGTGGAGGGGCCCGAGGGCCAGCAGCGCCTGTTGATCGCGATCCATCACTTGGTGGTGGACGGCGTGTCATGGCGTGTATTGCTCGAAGACTTGCAAAGCGTTTACCGCCAACTGAGCGACGGCCAATCCGTCAGCCTGCCAGCCAAGACCAGTGCGCTACGTGAATGGGCCGCGCGTTTGCAGGCCTACGCCGGCAGCGAATCCCTGCGCGAAGAGTTGAGCGTCTGGCAGCACCAACTGGCCGGCCCGCAGGCCGCACTGCCGGTGGCACGCCCGCAAGGTTTGCTGCGCAACCGCGACGCCGACACCGTCAGCGTGCGCCTGGATGCCGAACACACCCGACAACTGCTACAACAGGCCCCGAGCACCTACCGCACCCAGGTCAACGACTTGCTGCTGACCGCGTTGGCGCGAGTGTTGTGCCGCTGGAGTGGTCACGCTTCGGCGCTGATCCAGCTGGAAGGCCACGGCCGCGAAACCCTGTTCGATGAGGTCGACCTGACCCGCAGTGTCGGCTGGTTCACCAGTGCCTATCCATTGCGCCTCACCCCGCAAGCCGGGCAGGGCGATTCCATCAAGGCGATCAAGGAACAACTGCGTGCCGTGCCGCATAAAGGCTTGGGTTATGGCGTGCTGCGTTACCTGGCGGATGACCTGTGCAAGCAGACCATGGCCGCACTGCCGAGCGCGCCGATCACGTTCAACTACCTCGGCCAGTTCGACCAGAGCTTTGGCGCTGATGCACTGTTCCACCCGCTGGATGAGTCCGCGGGCCTGGCCCATGATCCGGATGCGCCGTTGCCCAACGAGTTGAGCGTCGACAGCCAGGTGTACGGCGGCGAACTGGTGCTGCGCTGGACTTTCAGTCGTGAGCGCTTTGATCAGCACACCATTCGCGAATTGGCCGATGCGTATCTGGCCGAACTGCACAGCCTGGTCGTGCATTGCCTTGAGAACACCGCCGGCGGCCTCACGCCGTCCGACTTCCCGCTGGCGCACCTGACCCAGTCACAACTCGACAGCTTGCCGGTACCGGCCAGTGCCATCGAAGACGTTTACCCGCTGACCCCGATGCAGGAGGGCCTGCTGCTGCACACCCTGCTGGAGCCGGGCACCGGCCTTTACTACATGCAAGACCGCTACCGCATCAACAGCGCGTTGGACCCGGAGCGTTTTGCCCAGGCCTGGCAAGCGGTGATCGCCCGCCACGAAGCCTTGCGCGCCTCATTCTGCTGGAACGTTGGCGAAGACATGCTGCAAGTGATCCACAAACCGGGCAGCACGCCGGTCGAGTACCTGGACTGGAGCAGCGATCTGGAAAGCGAACAGGAGCCGCGCCTGCAAGCCTTGCTCAAGCATGAGCGCGAAGCCGGTTTCGATCTGCTCAACCAGGCGCCGTTCCACCTGCGCCTGATCCGCGTCGGCGAAGCGCGTTACTGGTTCATGATGAGCAACCACCACATCCTCATCGATGCCTGGTGCCGTTCGTTGCTGATGAATGACTTCTTCGAGATCTACATGGCCCTCGGCGAAGGCCGCGACGCGCAACTGGCCACGCCACCGCGCTACCGCGACTACATCGCCTGGCTGCAACGCCAGAACCTGAATGAGGCACGCCAGTGGTGGCAGCAGAACCTGCAAGGCTTCGAACGCACCACGCCGATCCTGAGCGACCGGCCGTTCCTGCGTGAACACGCGGGCCACAGCGGCGCCATGGTGGTGGGCGACTGCTACACCCGCCTCGACGCCCGCGACGGTGGGCAATTGCGCGAACTGGCCCGGGCGCATCAACTGACCGTCAACACGTTCGCCCAGGCGGCATGGGCCCTGGTACTGCGCCGTTTGAGCGGGGATCGCGACGTCGTGTTCGGCGTTACTGTGGCCGGGCGCCCGGTGGACATGCCGCAGATGCAACGCACGGTGGGCCTGTTCATCAACAGCATCGCGCTGCGGGTGAAACTGCCCGAGGATGACCAGCGTTGCAGCGTGCGCCAGTGGTTGAGCGGCCTGCTCGACAGCAATATGCAGCTGCGCGAGTACGAATACCTGCCGCTGGTGACGATCCAGGAACACAGCGAACTGCCCAAGGGCCAGCCGCTGTTCGACAGCCTGTTCGTGTTCGAAAACGCCCCGGTGGACGTCTCGGTGCTGGACCGCGCACAAAGCCTGAATGCCACCTCGGACTCTGGCCGCACCCACACCAACTTCCCGCTGACGGCTGTGTGCTATCCGGGCGACGACCTCGGTTTGCATCTGTCCTATGACCAGCGTTACTTCGACGAAACCACCGTGCAAGGCATGCTTGGCGAGTTCAAGCGCCTGCTGCTGGCGCTGGTGCAGGGCTTCCATGGCGACATGGCTGACCTGCCGCTGATTGGCGAGCAGGAGCGCGAGTTCCTGGTGGAGGGCTGCAACCAGAGCGAACACGACTACCCGCTGGAGCGCAGCTACGTCGAGCTGTTCGAAACGCAGGTGGCCGCGCATCCGCAGCGCGTCGCCGCCAGTTGCCTTGATCAGCAATGGACCTACGACGAGTTGAACCGGCGCAGTAACGGCCTGGGCCACGCGCTGATTGCGGCGGGCGTGGGCGCTGATCAACCGGTGGCGTTGCTGGCCGAGCGTAACCTTGATTTGCTCGGCATGATCATCGGCAGCTTCAAGGCGGGTGCCGGCTACCTGCCGCTGGACCCCGGCCTGCCGCGCCAGCGGCTGAGCCGCATTCTTGACCTGAGCCGCACACCGTTGCTGGTGTGCACCGAGGCCAGTCGCGAGCAGGCCATCGAGTTGCTTGAAGGCTTCGACTGCCAGTTGCTGGTGTGGGAGGAAATCCCTGCGCGTGGCGAAAACCCAGGTGTCTACAGCGCCCCGGACAACCTCGCCTACGTGATCTACACCTCGGGCTCCACCGGCCTGCCCAAAGGCGTGATGGTCGAACAGCGCGGCATGCTCAATAACCAGTTGAGCAAGGCGCCGTACCTGGCCTTGAGCGATGCCGATGTGATTGCGCAAACCGCTTCGCAGAGCTTCGATATTTCCGTGTGGCAATTCCTCGCAGCACCGCTGTTTGGCGCACGGGTGGATATCGTGCCGAATACGATTGCCCATGATCCCCAAGGCTTGCTCGCCCATGTGCAGGCCCAAGGCATCACCGTGCTGGAAAGCGTGCCGTCCCTGATCCAGGGCATGCTGGCCCAGGACCTTATCAGCCTGAACGGCCTGCGCTGGATGCTACCCACCGGTGAAGCCATGCCGCCGGAGCTGGCGCACCAATGGCTGCTGCGCTACCCGCAGATTGGTTTGGTGAACGCCTACGGCCCGGCGGAATGCTCGGACGATGTGGCGTTCTACCGTGTCGACCTGGCGTCTACCCGTGGCACTTACCTGCCGATTGGTACGCCCACCGACAACAACCGTTTGTACCTGTTGGACGGTGCGCTGGAGTTGGTGCCCCAAGGCGCTGTGGGCGAGTTGTGCGTCGCCGGTACGGGCGTCGGTCGCGGGTACGTCGGCGACCCGCTGCGCACCGCCCCGGTGTTTGTGCCCAACCCCTTCGGCACACCGGGCGAGCGCCTCTACCGCACCGGCGACCTGGCGCGGCGTCGCAGCGATGGCGTGCTGGAATACGTCGGGCGTATCGACCACCAAGTGAAGATTCGCGGCTACCGTATCGAACTGGGCGAAATCGAAGCGCGCCTGCACGAGCAACCGCAAGTGCGCGACGCGGCGGTCGGCGTGCAGGAGAGCGTCAACGGCAAGCATCTGGTTGGCTACCTCGTTGCCGCAGACGAAGCGCTCAACCCAAGCGAACGCCTCGACCGCATCAAGCAACGCCTGCGCGCCGAGTTGCCGGAATACATGGTGCCGCTGCACTGGCTGTGGCTCGACCGCCTGCCGCACAACGCCAACGGCAAACTTGACCGCAACGCCCTGCCGGCCCTGGAGATCGGCCAGTTGCACAGCCAGGACTACCTGGCGCCACGCAACGAACTGGAAACCACCTTGGCCGCGATCTGGGCCGAGGTGCTGAAAGTCGAACGGGTCGGGGTGCAGGACAACTTCTTCGAACTGGGCGGGCACTCGTTGCTGGCGACGCAGATTGCCTCGCGGGTGCAGAAAACCTTGCAGCGGGATGTACCGCTAAGGGCGATGTTCGAGTGCAGCACGGTGGCGGAGTTGGCTGGATATATCGAAGGGCTGGCGGGGAATGAGATCAGTGCGCAGAAGGTGGATCGGTTGAGTGATTTGATGGCGGAGTTGGAGGGGTTGTGAGGGGGCCGTTTGTCAGAACTGTTAATTCTGACAGTAGGCGAGCGGATGCCAACAGCGCTCACTTAAGGGAGACCCTTGGCTTCAGATCGAGCCAAGGGAACAGCCCCTGGAACAAGGAGTTCTTACCATGGCTAAGAAAGTCCCGGCGTCGAACGCACCCTCTAACGTTATCAGAGCGCCAACACCCAAGCGACCAAAACCCAAAGCTCTTGAAGTAGACAGTCCGTTAGTTTCCAGTGAGCAGAACGGAACGGTTGCGACCTCTCGCATGGTGGGTTCATACCTGACATTTGATTCACGAATGGACAAGGATGAACCCATTATCGCCAGCTTCCGCACCAAGGAAACACCTGGGCTGGCGTTCGAGGATATTGTGTATTCAGGCGGTGTGTCTGGCGCCGACGAAACTGAAATTCCACTGCGTTACATGACGGCGGCAATGGGGAAAACGCTCGTCATTTCGTATACCGGGAAAGTGCAAGGGCAGGTAGCCGCTTCTTTGAACAAAGAAGTCTTGATCGAGTTTTACCAAGCCAACGAAAGTAAAAAGTACGCACCTTATTTTCTTCACGAAAAAATCTATCAAAACTCACCTGTCATTGACATGCACGATTTCAAAGGGGACGGCATCGTCAAGACGGAGATTCCTTATCTTGCCCAAGTAAATGATAGATTTTACTGCACCCTTGTGACTCAGCAATTCAGTGGAAAGCCCGTTTTCTATACAGTGGCTGATGGATATGCGTTAACAGCTGAGGATATAGCTTCGGGCGAACTCACTCATGCTGTTAGACGTACTTGGCTGGCGCGACAAATACCGCTCTATGAGTCAATGACCCTGCAATGCGCCTACATCACGAGTGGCGAAACGGCCCAGCCTCCAGCTGACGTTACTAATCCTGATGAAGAGACCCGTCTTCCGAGAAATGCCCTTCAAATCCAACATCGCCGCACGGCTGCTTTCATTGGGGATCAAGGCCTTGATCTTCAGCCTGCGCATCTGCGGCAGTCCGCATTTTTCAACGAAGACTGGTGCCTTAACCCGGAACTCACCAAGCAGGGAGGGAACGTGGACACTCCCGGCTTGGACACCTATGCAGACGACCAAATCTGTTTTTATGTGAGCGGGCTGGGTTATGCGAGTAAGCCACTTGGATGCGTGACAATTGCAAACGACGGGGACTTGGCAACCATCGAGCTATCGCCCTGTGTCATTGCCTGCTTTTTTAACAAGGCGATGACGCTGACCTACACCGTGCAATTCCCCAACAGCAATGGATCACAACAATCACCTGAGCGAGTGATTAATGTGTCGCTGCCCCAATTTCCTCACGCTGAGGTCGAACAGGCAACGGGCGACGTCGTAGATCTCAATACATTCCCAATGGACGCGATTGGTTTTACGCCTGTCTGGGCCTATGCCGAGTGTGCGAAATGTTGTTGGATGTGGATTACGGGTGAGCGTGAAGACGGCAGTGCTTTGCGTTTTGATATTTTGATGGATGCGCCTGTTACAGACGCTTGGAAGGCTAAGGGCGTTGATGCCCCCATCCTCAGGGTTGAGCTGCAAAATCTGGCGGATTGCAGCGAATTCGACCTGCACTTTGCGGCGAGTTTTTGTGACAAATGTGATGTGGCGAGCGCGCACGCATTCCCTGTTCAAACCTTCAAAATCGAGCAGGAGCCCTTGGTGCTGATCGAACCCACCGTGAGGGAAGCGGTGCTTGACCAATTGACCGCTTACAACGGGCGCAATGGCGTACAGGTTGAAGTAAATTATGTCGGCAATAACCCCAAGCACACCATCAGCGTCTGCTGGAAAAAGCCTGATGGTACTTGCTGGCCGTTGGCATCCCAATCCGGCAGTGTTTCGGGGCCGGTCATCTTTCCTCTGCCACCGGAAGCCGTGATCGAGAGCATGGGTAAAGTAGTGGAGATCATTTCCATCGTCACCACCGCCTGCAAGGTGCAGACCTCACCGCCCTTGAACTTAAACATCAGTTTGCCTGTGCGACTGGAAACGCCAAACGTGCTGGAGGCGACGCCGCCCAAGACTCAGAATGCCGTTCTGGACCTGAGAACATTTATTGGGAATGCCAGTGCTCTCGAAGATCCGATGTGGTTCTTGCGGGCAGGGCAGAAGTGCTGGCTGCAGGCAGCCGGGACGGATAAAAACGGCAATCCTTACGCGTTCAATGTGTACGCGGCCAGAGCGATTAAGGTGGCAGAGGAAACAGCAGGGGTGGCGAGTCCTGTATTGCGATCCGAGTTGGACAAGTTGAAGGACAAAACCAACCTGACCCTCACCTTCAAAGTCACGCCGGACGGCAGTTCAATTGAGAGCAATGCGGTGGTATGCCCATCGCGGGTACTGGAGTTAATAGCACCACCCGAGATTCGTTATGAACACTTCACTGGAGTGGCCGACAGACTTATCTTGGCGGGGCAGAGCATTACTACTCCGACGATGGAGATCAACTTCATTTCAGGCCCTGGTCCAGCGGGTATCGCAACGTACTTCGCTACCCCGGGGCTGTTGGAGGGGCCAGCAATCGTATTGTGCAACGGCGCCGACCAAGCGCCATCTCTGCAACTCCTACGCCTGGATTTAGCTTTCGAATGCAGGAGAGTGATGTTCGCTTACACATGGAGTCACCTTCCAACGCAACTCACCTTCTACAGTGCGTCGGGTGTCTACTTGGGGGGGGTGAACCTGAATGGAGCCAATCAGGGGGCTCCGCTCCAGGGCTGGGTGGACTTTAGCGCACCCGGGAGCTCAAAAATCGGGCGTATAGAGATACGCAGTGGGGACTACATGTTTTTTGACTTCTTTACATTCTGGTTGTAGCGACATACGAAAACGCCCATGCAAGTTGCATGGGCGTTTTTTTAAAAGTTGACCGGTTCGGATGCGCTTACTTTGGCCCCATGATCTTCACCAGTTTATCTGGCGAAGGCGCCCCTTGCTGCTGCTGCAACCCCCCCTTGTCATCCAGATAGAAAATCGCCGGCGTCGCCGATAACTCCAGCTCCTCCATCAACTTCATATTGGCATCAAGCTTGGCCTCGATATTGGCTGGGATCTTGTCCAGTGCCTGCAACTTGCTGCCTTTGCCGGCGCCTTCATGTTCTTCCAAGGCTTTTTGCGGGTCTTTGGCGGCGAACAGCGCGGCGGATTTGCCTGGGCTGTCTTCGCGGATAATGCCGACCATGATGTGGCGCAACTGCACTTTGCCGGCTTTTACCCATGGGCGTGCCTGTTCCCAGAACATGTTGCAGTACGGGCAGTTGGGGTCGCTGAACAGGTAGACCGTGCGTGGTGCGTTGACGTCGCCGTCCTGGATCCAACTGCTTTTTTCCATCTTGGCCCAGACTTCCTTGGCCATCGGTGCGTACACCAGCTTTTCCAGGGGCGCGGTGCTCAGGTCGTTGCCTTGGGCGTCGTACAGGTTGCCGGCGATCACACTTTTGCCGTCAGCGGTCAGGTACAACGCCATGCCACGGTTCTGGTACTGCGCGGCGTAGCCGGTGAGGCCGCTGGGGGCGTCGAATTTGCCGAGGATCTTGGCGCCCTTGGCCTCGATCTTTTTGATCGGCGCCGGCCAGTCTTCGGCCTGCGCCAGGGCGGCGGCGAGCGTCAGCGGCAGCAGGGTCAGCAGGTGGCGGAGGCGTGGCATGTTGGTTTCCTTGTGGCAGCGGGAGCGAAGTCGAAGGGTTCCATGGCGCGGGCCAGGCTGGCTTGGGACAGTTCACCCAAGTGGCTGTTGATCAGGCGTCCGTCGGCTTGGTAGAACAAGGTGGTGGGCAAGGCCATCGAGCCCACGGCCTGGCCGAGGCGGCCGCTGGCGTCGAACAGCACGTTGTCGAGGGTCAGGCCCTGTGTCGCGAGGTAGGTGCTGACGCTTTGCATGCTTTCGGCCTGGTTGACGAACAGGAAGGTCACGTCGGGACGGTGGTGTTGGGCGCGTTCCAATACCGGCATTTCGCGACGGCACGGCGGGCACCAGGTGGCCCACAGGTTGATCACCAGCGGGCCGCCCTTGTAGTCGGCCAGTTGCACCACGTCGCCGTGGGCATTGCGCAGGGTGATGTCCGGCAGTTGCGAGCCTTTGTCGTAGAGGTTCAGGGATAAACTGGTCACGCCCCAGAACACCAGGCCGGTGATCACGCCAGCACTCAATGGCTTGCGCAGGGCCGGGCGCCGCCAGCCGTAGGCCAGGGCGCCGAGTACCAGAGCGATCACGCCGGGCCAGGCGAGGAAACCGCCGTCGCGCAGGTCGACCATCTGCAACGGGTCGTGCCGGTAATCACTCCAGTACATCAGTACAAAGGTGACGCGAGCGACCAGCATCGCCAGCAGGAACAGGCTGAACAGCACCGATTCCGGGTTTTCACCGCCACGCTTGGCCACGCGCCAGCCCACCAGGGTGGCGAGAATCAGCGCGCTGATCAGCAGCAAGTGATTCAGGGCGATGGCGAAGGTGCCGATGGTCAGGGTCAGCATCAAAGGGCGTCCCGGGTGTGCGTCCAGCGTTGCAGGAAGGTGGCGGCATCGACTTCGCCGGTGATGCGTTGCGCGCGGCGTTCTTCACCGTCCGGACCGATCCACACGAAGCTCGGTGGGCCAGGGATTTTGTAGCGGCCGAGCAGCGCGCGGCTGGCGGCGTTGTCGGCGGTAACGTCGAGGCGCAATAGGCGCACGTCTTTCAGGGCGTCCATGACGTCGGGTTTGCCGAAGACCTGTTTTTCCATGATCTTGCACGACACGCACCAGTCGGCGTAGTAGTCCACCAGCACCCATTGGCCCTGTGCCTTGGCGCTGTCGAGTTGGCTTTGCAGCACGGCGGGTTCTTTGATGGTCATGAACGCGTCGTGGGCGGTCGGTGCAGCGACGGTCTGCGAGCCGCCGTAGACTTTCAGCGGTTGCCACAGGTCATCGCTGCCGCCGGCTGCACCGACGATCAGCACGGCGCCCCACAGGCCCAGCACCAGGGAACCGGCACCAAACACCTTGGCCGCGAGGCCGTATTCGCGGGCCAGCGTCCAGCCGCAGTAAGCCATCACCAGCGCGAGTGCGCCCCACAGGCCGATCCACAGGCTTTCGCCAACCACTGGGCGCAGCATCAGCACGGCGGTGCCGAGGAACAGGAACCCGAAGACCCCCTTGAGCACGTTCATCCAGGTGCCCGGCTTGGGCAGGAAGCGATTACCCACGGTGACCAGCAACAACAGTGGGATGCCGATGCCGATGCCCATGGCGAACAGGATCAGGCCACCGTGCAGCGCATTGCCGCTCTGGGCTATGTAGAGCAGGGCACCGGCCAGCGGCGCGGTCATGCATGGGCCCACCAGCAGGCCGGACAGTGCGCCGAGCACCCCGGCGCCGACCAGGCTGCCACCGCTTTGCTGGCGGCTGACGTTGTCCAGGCGGTCGCGCAGGACGGCGGGCAGTTGCAGTTCAAAGAAGCCGAACATCGGCAGGGCAAGGATGACGAACAAGGCGGCGAAGCTGCCGAGGATCCACGGAGTTTGCAACAGCGCGGCTAGATTGCTGCCGAGCAGCGCGGCCAGTACGCCCAGTGCGGCATACACCAGCGCCATGCACACCACATAGCTGCTGGCCACGGCAAAACCGCGACGCGGGCTGGCGCCACTGCCGACGACCAGACCAGCGAGGATCGGCAGCATCGGCAGCGAACAGGGGGCAAACGCCAGCAACAGGCCTAGGCCGAAGAACAGCAACAGGCTCCAACCCAGGCTGCGTTGTTGCAGGCCACTGGCCAGGCTTTGGTCCTGAGCTTCAGCAGTCGCTGCGACGGCCGGGTTGCCGCCAAGGTCCACGGTGATCGACTGCGGCGGATAGCACAGGCCCGCATCGGCACAGCCCTGCCAGCCGAGCTTGATCTGGCCGGTTGCGCCGGCCGGGATCTTCACTTCAAGGCCTTGGCGATACACCTCTTGGTCACCGAAGAATTCATCGCTATGGGCCTCGCCTTGCGGCAGCGCGGGCTTTTCAGTTAGGCCATCGAACTTCATGCGCTGCTTGTACAGGTAATAACCGTCGGCAATCTGCCAATACAGCTGGGTCTCGCCACTTTCAAGACGTTCGGAGGTAAAGGTGAAGGCTTTGCCCACCGGAAGGAAATCGGGTTTGGTCTCAAACGGGTTGCCTGGCGCGGCCTGGGCAAACCCTGCGAACAACACCAGCAGAAAGGTAAACAGATGCCGCATGGTCAAGCCTTAGTTCGATGCAAGTAGGCACACAATGTGTGGCGTTGATTAACCGATGATTAACCGGGGCTATTCTAGAGGGAGTGTGGATCATTTAGCGGCATAATCTGCGCTTAATCCGCTGGACTTCTAATCCCCCCATCTTTCATGAAGGGTTCACCATGCACGTACTGGTCTGTGAAGACGACGAACTGATCGCCAGCGGCATCGTGGCCGGCCTGACCGCCCAGGGTTTTACCGTCGAGCGCGTGGCCTCGGCTGGCGCGGCGCGCGCCATGCTCAAGGCGGCGACATTCGACATCATGGTGCTCGACCTCGGCCTGCCGGACGAAGATGGCCTCAAGCTGCTGCAACAACTACGCAGCCAGGGCCTGGAAATCCCGGTACTGATCCTGACCGCACGGGACTCGGTGACCAACCGCGTCGACGGCCTCCAAGCCGGCGCCGACGACTACCTGCTCAAGCCCTTCGACCTGCGCGAACTTGCCGCGCGCCTGCAGACTCTGCTGCGGCGCATGGCGGGTCGCAGCGTCAACCTGATTGAGCACGGTCGCCTGGCCTACGATCCGAGCAGCCGCGAAACTTTCCTGGGTGGCCAGCCAGTGGACCTGTCACGCCGTGAACAGGCGTTGCTGCAAGCCCTGCTGCATAACAAAGGCCGTGTGCTTTCCAGTGAGCAACTCAAGGACAGCGTCTACGGCTTCAGCGATGAGCTGGAAAGCAACGCGCTCAACGTGCACATCCACCACCTGCGGCGAAAATTGGGCAATGGCATTGTCGAGACCGTGCGCGGCCTCGGCTATCGCCTGGGCTCGGCTGACGGGGGCGAGGACGCGTCGTGAAAAGCCTGCGCCTGCGACTGACGTTCAAGCTGGGCGCCGCTTTTGTGCTGATCTGGGCCCTGGCGGCGGCCTGGATGCTCAGTGATCTGCGCAACCAGATGATGTTCTCCCTCGACCAACGCCTGGTGGCGTCGGCGCGCATGGTGGCGGGGCTGACCGAGCAGATGCCGGGCCTCGCCAGTGTGGGTGGCGACGCGCATTTCCATGGGGCGCAATTGAATGTTCCGGGGGGCATGGCGTGCCAGGTCAGCTCCTTGCGCGGTGAAGTACTGGCGCGTAGCCACGCCACGCCGGATGAAGGGCTGGAATCGCGCCAGAGTGGTTTTCGTGACCAGGTGATCGAGGGCGTCAACTGGCGCAGTTTTACCCTGTCCCGTGGCGACCTGTTGATCACCACCGCCGACCGCCAAGTGGAACGTGAGGCGCTGAACCTGTCGATCCTGCTGGCCGCTTCGGTGCCGGTGGGTGTGGCGATGCTCGGCTGCCTGTGCTTGTTGTGGCTGGGCATCGGCCAGAGCCTGCTGCCGCTCAACCGCATGCGTGACGCCTTGATGCGGCGCAGCGCCGACTCTCTCGAGCCGCTGCAGATCCACCCATTGCCCAGCGAACTCAAACCGCTGCTCGACACTCAGAATCAACTGTTGCAGCGTATCGCCAAGACCATCGAGCGCGAACGCCGCCTCACTGGTGACGCCGCCCACGAACTGCGCAGCCCATTGACGGCGATCAAGACCCACCTGCAAGTGGCGCGCATGACCGACGGCGCGGCCCGCGATCAGTCCCTGGCCCATGCCGAGGCGGGCGCCGACCGTTTGCATCGCACCCTGGAGCAGTTGCTGTTGCTGGCGCGCGTGGAAGGCAGCCTGTCATTCGACGATGGGCTGCAGTCCAGCGCCCAAGAAGTGGCACGCCTGGCGATCCAGGATGCGAATGCCGGCGACAATTCGCGCATTGACCTGATCCTGCCGGACAATCTTTGCGCCACCCCGGTGGAAATGCCCGTGGGCCTGGCAGTCGCAGCCCTGCGCAATCTGCTGGACAACGCCTTGCGTCACACGCCGGCGGATACGCGGGTGGAACTCAGTGTATTCACCGACACCGACAACGTGGTGTTCCGCGTGCGTGACCACGGCACGCAGATTTGCGCCGATGACCTGCAATACCTGACCCAACGCTTCTGGCGCAATGGCAGCAGCGAAGGCTGCGGCTTGGGGCTGGCGATCGTGCAAGCCATTGTGCAGCGGTGTTCCTGTTCCTTGAAATTCGACAGCCAACCGGATGGCCTGCGCGTCGACCTGGGCATGCCGCTGCGGCGCTGACCACTTTTCTTTCACGTGCCAAATAGTTACCGCCCTCCTGACGCTCAAGTCTTCAGGATGGCGGTAATTTTTTTGCGCTTGAACGGGCTGAACGACTCAGCCTTTATTGAAAAGGACGGTTCTTATGTTGGTCATCGATACCAGTTTTCCTGCTACGGGCTTTAACGAACGCAACGGTGAGCCTGTGGGGCAGGTCATCCTGCATTACACCGCGGCGCCTTTTGGCTCCTCCCTGCGCACCCTCACCCAGGATGGGGTGAGTGCGCACTATCTGCTGCCCGACCCAAACGATCCCAGCTACCGCGCGGCTGGCTATGAAGAGTTGCGTGTCTTGCGCTTGGTGGAGGAAGACAAGCGCGCCTGGCATGCCGGGGCCAGCCATTGGGCAGGGCGCGACAACCTCAATAGCCGCTCGATTGGCATCGAGATCGTCAACCTGGCGCGCGATGACGGCGGCGTGTTCACGTTCCCTGAGTACGGTGAGGAACAAATTGAGATGTTGATTGTGTTAGTGCGCGACATTCTCGGGCGTTACCCACAGGTTGGGCCCACGGACATCCTCGGGCATTCGGATGTGGCGTACGCGCGCAAGAGTGACCCCGGGCCCCGGCTGCCGTGGCAGCGCCTGCATGAAGCGGGGCTGGGGGCCTGGTTTGATGAAGCGACGCGGGCGATGTATCAGCGCCGCTTTTGTGCCGGATTGCCACGGGAAGCCGAGGTGGAGCGGGCATTTCAGCGATTCGGGTACGCTCCTGCGAAGAACCGGCAGGGGTTTCAACAGCGGACGCGGGCGTTTCAGATGCACTTCAGGGCGCGGGATTGTTGTGGGTTTCTGGATGGCGAGACCTGCGCGATTTTGTATGCGCTGAATGAAAAATACCGCGGCCTCTGATTCCGAGCGCGCTCCCATATTTGGTTTTTCATGCATCAGTTAACGATCGCCGGCCCTAAATCCCGTCGGCGCTGGTGCGTTTCCAGAACAGTAAATCCGTTCGCACGCTCCCTCGGGGCCAGACGCCAGCGGATCGGCAGTTTGGTCACCACCATCAGCGTATTGAGGGATCGAGAAATGTCAGTCGCTACCAGCCGTATCGAAGACGCCCAGGTACATGAAACGCTCTACCAGTTCGACGAAACCCCGCTGCTCGCCCGCCAGCGTCAGCAGGAGTCCAACGCCCGCAGCTACCCACGGCGCATTCCCCTGGCGCTCAAACGCGCCAAGGGCATTTACGTGGAAGACGTGGAAGGCCGCAGTTTCATCGATTGCCTGGCGGGCGCCGGCACCCTGGCGCTGGGGCACAACCACCCGGTGGTGATCGAAGCTATCCAGCGAGTGCTGGCCGATGAGCTGCCGCTGCACACACTGGACCTGACGACGCCGGTCAAAGACCAGTTCGTGCAGGACTTGTTCGGCCTGTTGCCGCCAGCGCTGGCGCGGGAAGCGAAGATCCAGTTCTGTGGCCCTACCGGCACCGATGCCGTGGAAGCCGCGTTGAAACTGGTGCGCACCGCCACCGGTCGCAGCACTGTATTGTCCTTCCAGGGCGGTTACCACGGCATGAGCCAGGGCGCCTTGAGCCTGATGGGCAGCCTGGGGCCGAAGAAACCTTTGGGCGCTTTGCTGGGTAACGGCGTGCAATTTCTACCGTACCCCTACGACTACCGTTGCCCGTTCGGCCTGGGTGGCGCGGAAGGCGTGCGGGTCAACCTGCATTACCTGGAAAACCTGCTGAATGACCCGGAGGCTGGTGTGTTGCTGCCAGCGGCGGTGATTGTCGAGGTGGTGCAAGGCGAGGGCGGGGTGATTCCGGCTGATCTGGACTGGCTGCGCGGCCTGCGTCGCATCACCGAGCAAGCGGGTGTGGCGTTGATCGTGGATGAAATCCAGAGCGGTTTCGGTCGCACCGGCAAGATGTTCGCCTTCGAGCACGCCGGCATCATCCCGGATGTGGTGGTGATGTCCAAGGCCATCGGCGGCAGCCTGCCGCTGGCGGTGGTGGTCTATCGCGACTGGCTCGACACCTGGCTGCCGGGCGCGCATGCCGGTACGTTCCGTGGCAATCAGCTGGCGATGGCGGCGGGATCGGCGGTGATGCGCTACCTCAAGGACCACGACGTGGCCGGCCACGCAGCGGCTATGGGCGAGCGCCTGGGCGAACACCTGCGCATCCTGCAGCGCGACTTCCCGCACCTGGGGGATATTCGCGGTCGCGGGCTGATGCTCGGCGTCGAACTGGTTGAGCCGAATGGCGCACTGGATATCCAAGGCCATCCACCCGTGCATCGCCAACTGGCGCCGCTGGTGCAGCGCGAATGCCTCAAGCGCGGGCTGATCCTGGAACTGGGCGGTCGACACGGGAGCGTCGTGCGTTTCCTGCCGCCGCTGGTGATCACTGCCGCGGAAGTTGATCGGGTGGCGGATATCTTCGGTCGCGCGTTGGCGGCGGCGGTCGCCAGCCTCTAATTTTTTTGCAACTTGATACGTTTCTATAGATATCAGTACTGCGCGCCGTGCGTAGCCAGCCTTTTAGCGATGGAGAACAGCAATGACCTCAGTATTTGACCGCGACGACATCCTGTTTCAGGTAGTGGTCAACCATGAAGAACAGTACTCCATATGGCCCGACTACAAAGCCGTGCCGGAAGGCTGGCGGACGGTAGGTAAGAGCGGCATGAAGAAAGAGTGCCTGGCCTACATCGAAGACGTCTGGACCGACATGCGCCCGCTGAGCCTGCGTCAGAAAATGGAGGGTGCCACGCTGACCAACTGATACACCGTGACCCAATATGGGAGCGGGCGTGCTCGCGAATGCGCAGTGTCAGTCAAAGATATTCTGGCTGTCCCACCGCATTCGCGAGCAAGCCCGGCCCCACAAAAAAGCCCTAGAGTGCCTGGTTGGCGCTCGCGCATGCCGGTCAGGATCTTCGCAGTGCTCAGCAGAATGGCGACGTGGGCGTCGTGGCCGCAGGCGTGCATCACGTCGACTTCCTTGCCCAGGTAGGTGCCCTTGGCTTTCGAGGCGAAGGGCAGGTCGGCGACTTCCTTGACGGGCAGCGCGTCCATGTCGGCGCGCAGGGCGACGGTCGGGCCGGGCAGGGCACCTTTGAGCACGGCAACAACGCCGGTGCGTGCTACGCCGGTTTTCACCTCGAGGCCGAGGTCGCGCAGCTGCTTGGCGACCCGCTCGGCCGTGCGGGTTTCGGTATTGCCCAATTCAGGGTGGGCGTGAATGTCGCGGCGGGTTTCCAGCAGCGCCGGCTCAAGGATTTTTGCCTGCGCGGCGATTTCCTCCCGGGCACTGTCCTGGCCGCTGCTGGCGGCAATCACCGCACTGCTGGCGACCCCGCAAAGCATGCCGAAGACCCACGGGTGTGTCAGACCGGTTAAACGCATAAGGACCTCTCCTGAGTTTATTGTTGTAGCGCTTTCTCCTTCACAGTGCCGGCGGTGACCACCTGCACACTCAAGCGCGGCGTCGCCAGGTCCAGCCCGGCTTCATCCAGATGACGCTTGAGCGACAGGTTGAACGCCCGCGACACTTCCCACTGCTTGATCGGCGCCGTCTTGAAGCGCGCACGTAGAATCGCACTGCCCGACTCGAAGCTCTCCACGCCCTGAATCTCCAGCGGCGACCAGATGTTGCGGCGCTGCAGTGGATCGTTGCGCATTTTCTGGCCGACATCGCGCATCAGCTTGATCGCGTCGTCGACTTCCATGTTGTAGGGGATCGCCACGCGGAAGATCGCGTAGCCGAACTCCCTCGAGTAGTTCTTGATGCTCTTGATCTCGCTGAACGGGATGGTGTGCACAATGCCGTCGATATCGCGCAGGCGCACGGTGCGGATGGTCAGGCCTTCCACCGTACCGAGGTGGCCACCGACATCTACATAGTCATCGATGGCCAGGGAGTCTTCGATGATGATGAACAGGCCGGTGATCAAGTCTGCCACCAGCGATTGCGCACCAAAGCCAATGGCCAGGCCGACCACACCGGCACCGGCCAGCAACGGCGTGACGTTCATGCCCATGTTCGCCAGGGCAACAATGGCAGCGATGATAAAGATGGTCACAAACAGCACGTTGCGGATCAACGGCATCATCGTCTGCGCGCGGGCATTGGCCAGGCCTTTGCGCGAGCGGGTGAGCGCGTGGTGGATCGCGGTGTCGCTGAGGATCCAGATCAGCCAGGCAAACAGCAGCGTGCCGCCGAGGCCGAACAGCTTGACGCTGATTTCATGCCCGTCGCCTTCGGTAAAGCGAATCAGCGACAGGCCCCAGACCCGCAGGCCCAGTTCGATAAACACCAGCCAGACCACCAGATGCGCCAGGGTATAGACGAAGCTCTTCAGCCGCTCGGAGTACAACGCATGGCGTTTGTGCCCGCGTTGCGGCTTAAGCGCATGGCGGCGAACAAGGCCATTGATCACCATGCACAACACCAACAAAACGGTGCACAGCAGCGACTGGCGCAATGCCGTGCTGGTATCGCCGGCAGACACGAAGGTGGCGAACAGCGAGATCCCCACCAGCAGCAAGGCCGGGATGTACCAGAAGGTGCCGACGATCTCGATGGTGTCGCTGAGCGCGCGGCGGGTCAGGCGGCGCGAGAGGGGTTGGTTACGGATCAAGTGCGCGATCGGCCGGCGGAAACGCAGGATAAAGACACCCGTGGACAGCGCCGCCATCACGTTGGCGATGGTCGCCGCCGTGTGGGCCAGGTGCTGGCCAAGCGCTGTGACCAGCCTGGGGTCATTCAAGGCTTCGCCAAAGGCGGCGAAACTGCCGATTAACCACAGCGGTCGGAAAGCCTGGTGGCGCAGGATATACAGCGCGCGGTGACGGTGCGGGCCGTCCAGTACAGAGAAGGCAATCACGCAGATCGCCGAGAAACAGGTGCCTACCACCAGCGCATAGGCCAGCACCATCGCCAAGGATTTACCCAGTGACGACGGCAGTGCGTAGCTCAGGTAAACCGTGATGATCAAGGCGATCAGCCATGGTCCCAATTTGCGTAGGGCGAATCGCACCATGTCCCAGGTACGCGGGTGTTGCGGCAGCTCTTCGGGCAGGCCGAAGCGCTCGCGTACGCGGTGGCTGAGCCAGATCAGCGCAGCGGCGAGCAGGCTCCACACGGCCAGGATCACGGCGAACCCGAAAATGATCGGCAGCCATTCATTGGCCGGCATGATCAACGCACTGAGTTCATCCTTGGCCTGGTCGACTTCGTTGGACCAACGCCCCAGTGGGCTGTCGGCGCCGTAGAACTGTGTTTCCAGGTTGGCCAGGGTGCCGCCGATCAAACCCAGCACGCCTCGCTCGGCGGCGGGTTGGGCTTTTTGCGTAGCGGCGCGCAGCTTCTTCAGGTCGCTGAGCAGTTGGGTGCGCTGCTGGTCGTTTTCGAGTGTTTTGATCACCTCGTCCAACGACTCGCCCAGGGGGACTTCGGCCTGGGGTTGGGCTTTGTTGGTGCTGCCCAGCAGGCCGGGCAAGCCCACGGCGTGGGCAGGTGTGAGCGGCAGCAGCGTGAGCAGGGCAATCAGGCAAAAGCAGGGCAGGGCAAACAGACGGGAAAGCACGAGCGGTCAACCTTGAAAACGACGAGTAAACCCGAGTGTACGAGGCCGCTATGCCAGATGCGAGTGCATTTGTCATTCGGCCAGTTTGGCGAGGATCTTGTACACCACGGTGCCCAGGATCAGCAGCATGCCGACCCACATACCAAACACGCCGAGGGGTTTTTCGCGAAAATTGAAGCCCACGGCCAGCATCATCATGCCGATCAGAATCGGGATAAGCATGGCGTGGAAAGAGGACATGGAGATCATGGTGCGACGGCCTTGTCGGAGTGGAAATACTGACAAGTCTAGGTCGGATTATGGGAAGTTGGGTTGATGCGTGTCAGATAGCGTTGGGAGTGTTTGAAGTCGCCATCGCAGGTAAGCCAGCTCCCACACTTGATTTGCGAATACCTTCAAGTGTGGGAGCTGGTTTGCCTGCGATGGGCGCGCCTCGGTATCAGGGCAAATCACGACTCGCGTAAAACGCACCCAATACCTTCACCAAATGCGCCAGGTCATGGCTGCCGCACAGCTCACGAATGGAATGCATGGCAAACGTCGGCAGGCCGATGTCCACGGTGCGCACGCCCAGGTGGCTGGCGGTGATCGGGCCGATGGTGGAGCCGCAACCCATGTCGCTGCGCACCACAAAGCTCTGCACCGGCACTTCCTGTGCCATGCACAGGTGACGGAAGAACCCCGCGGTTTCGCTGTTGGTGGCGTAGCGCTGGTTGCTGTTGACCTTGATCACTGGGCCCGCGTTGAGCTTGGGGCCGTGATTGGCGTCGTGCTTCTCGGCGTAGTTTGGGTGTACGCCGTGGGCGTTGTCCGCAGACACCAACAGAGATTTCTGAATGGTGCGTACGAATTCATCACCTTCTGGCAGCAGGCGACGCAGGGTCTGTTCCAGCATCGGGCCATCCGCGCCGCACGCCGAGCAGGAGCCGACTTCTTCGTGGTCGTTGCACACCAGCACGCAGGTTTCATCGGTCTCGCTGGTGAGCAAGGCTTGCAGGCCGGCGTAGCACGACAGCAGGTTGTCGAGGCGCGCGCCGGCGATGAAGTCACCGTTCAGGCCAATCACGGCGGCGCTTTGGGTGTCGTAGAAGCTCAACTCGTAGTCCAGCACTACGTCGGCGTTCAGCCCGTGTTCCCGTGCCAGTTGCTCAGTGAGCACGGCACGGAAGTCCACGCGCTCGTCACCGGCAAATTGCGCGAGGATCGGCGGCAGCTCGGTCTGGGCATTGATCGCCCAACCTTGGTTGGCTTCACGGTTCAGGTGAATGGCCAGGTTGGGGATGATGGCGATGGGCAGCTTGAAATCAATCAACTGGCTTTCGACCTTGCCGTCGCGGCGGAAGGTCACGCGGCCAGCCAGGGACAGATCACGGTCGAACCACGGCGCCAGCAGTGCACCACCATAGACTTCCACCCCCAACTGCCAGAAACCCTGGCGTTGCAGCTCCGGCTGTGGCTTGACGCGCAGGCAGGGGCTGTCGGTGTGGGCGCCGACCAGGCGAATACCGCCCTGTAGCGGCGAATGGCGGCCAAGCTTGAAGGCAATGATCGAGGAATCGTTGCGGGTCACGTAATAGCGCCCGTTAGCTTCGGTGGTCCAGGTCTCGCGCTCGTCGAGACGCTGGAAACCGGCCGCTTCCAGGCGCTGGGCCAGGGCGGCAGTGGCATGAAAAGGAGTAGGGGAGGCCTTGAGGAAGTCGATCAGGCCTTGATTCAACGCTTCGCGCATAAGTAGCTCCAGACAGCAGTGCGCGGAGTTTACCGTATTGGTTTAACTCGGTGGCGAGAACTGATGCAGATCTGAATGTGAGAGCGGGCTTGCTCGCGAAGACGTCAGCCCAGCAAACATTGATGTTGACTGGCCCACCGCTTTCGCGAGCAAGCCCGCACATGTGATTGGGTTTGCAGTCTAAAACGGCGCGGGGCACTCGAAGCGCAGACGCTCGCCGCTTTGCGGATGCGTGAAGCTCAGCATGCTCGCGTGCAGGCACAGGCGCGGCCAGGCAGCCAAGGCTTGTTCGTGGGCATAAAGACCATCACCGAGCAACGGGTGACCAATCGACAGCATGTGCACACGCAACTGGTGCGAACGCCCGGTAATCGGCGTCAGCTCGACGCGGCACCAATCGCCGCAACGTTCCAGCACTTTCCAGAAGGTCAATGCATGCTTGCCAAACTCGTGGTCGACCACATGGCGCGGCTTGGTCGGCGGGTCGTAGCGCAGGGGCAGGTCGATGCTGCCGCTGTCCAGTTCCGGTTGGCCCCAGGCCAGTGCGGTGTAGGCCTTTTCGGTTTCGCGGTCGTGAAACTGGCGGGACAGTTCGCGGTGGGTATCGGCGTCCCGTGCCAGCAGAATGATCCCCGAGGTTTCCCAGTCCAGTCGATGGACGATGCGGGCTTCGGGATAGCCGTTTTCCTGCAGGCGGGTGATCAGGCAGTCCTTGTTGTCATCGGCACGGCCAGGCACCGAGAGCAGCAGGGTCGGCTTGTTCACCACCAGGACAGCGTCGTCCTGATGGAGGATGTGGATAGTGGACAACGGCATTAAACAGCCTCGCAACAAACGCCAACGGCGGCTCGCCCACCCGGCCCTTAAAAGGGATCAGGGTGATCGAGCCGCCGTGGCGGCCGCCTTTTCGATTAACGATCAGGCAGGGTGATATTGAGTTCCAGAATTGAGCAGCTGCCGTCATTTTCCAGGGCGACATGCACGTCATCGTTGCCGATATTGACGTACTTGCGGATGACCTCGACCAGTTCCTTCTGCAAGGCTGGCAGATAATCCGGCGTGCTGCGTTGGCCGCGTTCGTGCGCCACGATGATCTGTAGACGCTCTTTCGCTACCGACGCGGTACTTGGCTTTTTGTTGGCGCGAAAGAAGTCGAGAAATTTCATTGTTTAGTTGCCTCCAAAGATACGCTCGAAGAATCCCTTCTTCTTTACATCGAGGAAGCGGTGTTCCACGGTCTTGCCCAGCAAGCGATCGACGGCATCACTGTACGCCTGGCCAGCGTCGCTCTGGTCGTCAAGAATTACCGGAACACCTTGGTTGGAAGCCTTCAGGACTGCCTGGGATTCTGGAATTACGCCCAGCAGGGTCACTGCGAGGATGTCCTTCACGTCTTCAACACCGAGCATTTCGCCGTTGCTGACGCGCTCAGGGTTGTAACGGGTGAGCAGCAAGTGTTCCTTGATCGGGTCTTCGCCTTTTTCGGCGCGCTGGGACTTGCTGGCCAGCAGGCCGAGCATGCGGTCCGAGTCACGTACCGAGGAGACTTCCGGGTTGGTCACCACGATGGCCTCATCCGCGAAGTACATCGCCAGGTGAGCGCCGGTTTCGATACCGGCCGGCGAGTCGCAGACCACGTATTCGAAGGTTTCCTTCAGCTCGGCAAGGACTTTGCCTACGCCTTCTTTAGTCAGCGCTTCTTTGTCGCGAGTCTGGCTGGCGGCCAATACGTACAGGTTCTCAAGGCGCTTGTCCTTGATCAGGGCCTGTTGCAGGTTGGCTTCGCCGTTGACCACGTTGACAAAGTCATACACCACGCGGCGTTCGCAGCCCATGATCAGGTCGAGGTTACGCAAACCGACGTCGAAGTCGACGATAACTGTCTTGTGGCCGCGCAAGGCGAGGCCGGTACCGATAGCGGCGCTGGTGGTGGTCTTACCCACACCACCCTTGCCGGATGTAACCACGAGAATCTTGGCCAAGGTGTTTCACCCCTAAGGAAAAAGGACTTTTCGGTCCCTGAAAAACATCTCTTGGAACTCGCCGCAGGCGGACAGCCTTTGCAGGAAAAAGATGTGGTTTCCGCTGGGGAAACGCCAACTTCCAATTATTCCTACTCAAGTATTGCCGGTTTCGCTGTGCTATCAGAGTCTAGAGATGCTTGGAAAATGCGGCAGTATCCGTTAAAGACGGATGATGTTCAACACATCGCCCGACAGGTTGATCTGCACCGAAGCTCCCCACAGTGGATCACGGCGCAAATCTTCTGAAACCTTGTACTGGCCTGCGATTGACACTAGCTCTGCGGTCAACTGCTGGCAAAAAATACGCGCCTTGGTATCGCCCTTGATGCCGGCGAGGGCACGTCCGCGCATCGGGCCGTATACATGGATGTTGCCATCGGCAAGAAGTTCCGCCCCCGGGCTGACCGAGGAGATCACTACAAGGTCACCTCCCTGGGCGTAAATCTGCTGCCCGCCGCGTACGGGCGAGGTGATGATCTTTGTCGGCTTGATCGTCGGCTCCGGTGGGTTTTCCGGTTTTTTCTTCTCTTCACCGACCAATGGTTCAAGCGGTCGCTCGCGCGCGCCGGACGGTGGCAGTACTGGCAGTTCAATGGCGATAGCCGCAGCAATGTCTTCAATGCGGCTGGCGCGAATCGCCAACGTGCGCAGGCCATGGGAGCGACAGACGCGCATCAGGCCGGGCAGATCGATACTGCCTTGGCCGGCGGGCAGTTTGTCCAGCGCCAGCACCAGCGGGGCGTTATTGAAAAAATTCGGCGCCAGGGCGACCTTGGCGGCCAGCTGGCGGTCCAGGGCCTCGAGGTCGTTACGGGCGAGTTCCAGCACGGTGATGGCGAGCATGCTGCCTTTCAGCTGGAACACGGGATCTTGGTCTAGCGGTTCGGTTTGGCTCATGGTCGGCAAAGCGGCTTGTCACGAAAAGTGTCGAGACTTATAACGAGAACACTCACCCGCCGCAAGCCGAGTCGAACCGTTGTAGAATGCGCGGCCCTTGTCTTTACCGGAATCTGTAATGGATCGCCCGCGTTTTCGAGCTGTTTTTTTTCACCCGCGCTTTTGGCTGTTATGGCTGGGGCTCGGCCTGCTGTGGCTGATTACCCAACTGCCATACCGCGCGCTGCTGACCATTGGTCGCCTGCTGGGTGCTGGCATGTACCGCGTGGCGGGCGAGCGTCGCCGTATCGCCGCGCGAAACCTGGAACTGTGCTTCCCGGAAAAATCCGCTAAAGAGCGTAAACATTTACTCAAGGAAAACTTTGCCTCCACCGGCATCGCCTTCTTTGAGATGGCCATGAGTTGGTGGTGGTCGCGCCAGCGCTTAGCGCGCCTGGCCCATGTCGAAGGCCTGGAACACCTCAAGCAGGCCCAACTGGATGGCAAGGGTGTGATCCTCATGGCCCTGCATTTCACCACCCTGGAAATCGGCGCGGCGCTGCTTGGCCAGAAGCACACCATTGATGGCATGTACCGCGAGCACGGCAACCCGTTGTTCGACTACATACAGCGCCGTGGCCGTGAACGTCACAACCTCGATTCCCTGGCCGTGGAGCGTGAAGACGTGCGCGGTATGCTTAAGCTGCTGCGCGCTGGCCGCGCCATCTGGTACGCACCGGACCAGGACTACGGCGCGAAGCAAAGCATCTTTGTGCCGCTGTTCGGCATCCAGGCTGCCACCGTGCCCGCCACCAGTAAGTTCGCCAAGCTGGGCAAGGCGTTGGTCGTGCCGTTCACTCAACAGCGCCTCGTCGATGGCAGCGGTTACCGCCTGGTGATCCACCCGCCGCTGACTGACTTCCCTGGCGAAAGCGATGAAGTCGACTGCCTGCGTATCAACCAGTGGGTCGAAGCCTCGGTGCGTGAATGCCCTGAGCAATACCTGTGGACCCATCGCCGCTTCAAGAGCCGGCCACCGGGTGAACCCAAGCTTTACGAAAAACGCCGCTGATAAGACTGTTTTTTCCCCACATGGAGTGACGCAATGCGCCCAGTTGAACCGGTTACAGGCTTGATTCTTTCCGGCGGCGGGGCGCGAGCGGCTTATCAGGTGGGGGTGCTGGCGGCCATTGCAGAGTTGTTGCCGCCGGGGGCACCGAATCCTTTTCCGGTGATCGTCGGCACCTCGGCCGGCGCGATCAATGCGGTGAGCCTGGCCAGCGGCGCCATGGACTTCAGGGCCGCGATCCAACGTCTTACCGCCTTCTGGCAGGGCTTTCGTAGCCACCTGGTGTTGCGCAGTGATTGGCCGGGGGTGATTCGCCAAGCGAGCCGCTTCTTTATCCACAGTCTGCTGGGCCTGGGTGCCCGGGTGCCGGTGGCCTTGCTCAACAGCTCACCGTTACGCGACCTGTTGCAAGAGCGCTTGAACCTGGACGGCATCGACGAGGCCATCCGGCATAAACATCTGCACGCGGTAGCCGTGACGGCCTTTGGTTATGAGTCCGGGCAAGCGGTGACCTTTTATCAAAGCGGCGGCACCATCGACGCCTGGTTGCGCCATCGCCGTATCGGCATGCCCACTCAGTTGACCGTTGAACACCTGCTGGCCAGTTCGGCGATCCCTTTGCTGTTTGCGCCGGTCAAACTCGACCACGAGTTCTTTGGCGACGGCGCAGTGCGGCAATCGGCGCCCATCAGCCCGGCCCTGCATTTGGGCGCCAATCGCGTGCTGGTGGTCGGGGTCAGCGGTAACCCGCGTGGCAATGAACCGGCCGTGCAACGCACCTACACCGGCCAGGAGCCGACTCTGGCGCAGATCGGCGGGCACATGCTCAACAGCACGTTCATTGACAGCCTGGAAAGCGATATCGAATTGCTGGAGCGCTTGAATCAGTTCAGCCATTTCCAGCCGGCCGACAGCGCGGCTCAGGGCCTGGCGCCGGTTGAAGTGCTGGTGATTGCGCCCAGCCAGCCCATTGATGAGATCGCCGCGCGGCATCGCCAGGAATTGCCGGCGGCGTTGCGCTTGTTTTTACGCGGGCCGGGGGCGACCAAGACCAGCGGGGCAGGGGTGTTGAGTTACTTGCTGTTCGAGGCGGGGTATTGCAGCGAGTTGATTGAACTGGGGCGGCGGGATGCGTTGGCCAAGCGTGAGGAAATCACCCGGTTCCTCGGGTTGCCTCCGGTCTGAATGTGGGAGCGGGCTTGCTCCCACATAGGTTATGCGGTTAACGATCAGAAGTGATACTTGACCAAGAAGCTCGCCGTATCCTGCGTCGTCTTGAACGCACCCGAATCTTCAATCCCGTACTTGTTCTTCCAGTAGTCGTATTCAAAACCGACATACAACTGCTTGTCGCCCCAGTGCAGTGCCTTGCCCAAGTCATATTTGACCTGTGGGTTGAAGTGCAGGTTGGCGTGGTAAGTGCCACGGGCATTCTTGTCGTTGTCCACGACCCAGTCCATGAAGCCGTCGATCAACACGTCGGAGTTGCCCACCGGGATCGTGTACGACCAGACCGGCGTGATCTGCCAAACGCCATCACCCGGGCGATTGCCTTCGGTCTGGCGCTGGTAGAAGTTCAGCTGGAAGTAGTCGAAACCCGGAATGTTCAAATCGAAGCCAGGACCGACGAGGTACGATTCATTATCGCCTTCACCAAACTCGTAAGTCATCGCCAGCAATACATCCTTGATCGGACCAAAGGACAGGTCCTTGTCGAGAATCTTGCCAAACGACAAACGCGGGCTGAACTCGCCGTAATAAGTATTCGGGCCGACGTTGCCATCTTCCTTGCCGTTATAAAAGATGCGGTCGAGGAAGAAGAAGTTGTCGCCGTACTTCCAGGCATCGGCATGTTCGAACGTGACGGTTTGCTGGATCTGCGGGTTGACGGTGAAGCGCTTGCCCCACAAGTAAGTCAGGCTGTTGTTCTGCCACTGCAACAGGTCACCGGCCACGGCTTGGCCACCGGCCAGCAGGGATCCCGCCAGCATCAGGCCTTTGAACATAGGTTTCATTCGGTTGCTCCCGAGTTAAAGTTTTATGGTTTTTCTTCTACGCAGGCGCTCTGGTGTGGCGCCTTTTGGTCAGCTGCAAAAATCGTCTGTTCGGTCAGCTTTAGTGCAGTTAGCAAGAGCTGCGCCAAGGTGTTTGAAAAGCCAAAAAATCCCCGTCGGCTGCAGGGGATGCAGTCGAATTCAGGGGGCTTTTGCGCACGTTGGCCGAAGACATAAGGCCAGGATAAGTTGGCCTTGCAGTCAGCTTTTACAGTCGCTGTTTTTTTTTGAGTCGATTCGAGCGGGCGCGGAGAATACTGGCTCTTATGCCTGGGCTCAAGTGCGCTGTAACAGAGCGCGTGGGGCGAGAATGGGGCACGGCTTGTGGCCGGCCCCGGGTGAATGGCGTGCATGTCGTGGTCCCCAGTTTCGTTATTGTTTTTGTAAGAACGAAGGAATCAATGCGTAGGGGCGACGGCAGATCGTTCAGACCCGCCGAGGATGTTGAACAGGATATTCAGCGACAGCGCGCTGAGGGTGGCCATGGCGATGCCACTGTGGGTAATCGGGCTCATCCACAGCGGTAGTTGCGCGAAGAATTCCGGGCGCACCACCGGGATAAGGCCCATGCCGATACTCACCGCCACCAGCAGTTGGTTGCGACGGTCGGCGATATCGGCTTCCTGCAGGATTTTGATCCCGGTGGCCGCGACCATGCCGAACATGGCAATCGCCGCACCACCCAGCACCGCCGCAGGAATCGACGCCACCAGGTAAGCGGCTTTGGGTAGCAGGCTGAGCACAATAAGGAAGGCCCCGGCCATGATCGTCACCGAGCGGCAACGCACGCCGGTCATCTGCACCAGGCCGATGTTTTGTGCGAACGAAGAGTGGGTGAACGTGTTGAAGAACCCGGCAAAGAACGACGCGCCGGCATCGCACAACAAACCACGGCGCAGCATCTTCGGCGTAACGTCCTGGCCGGTGATCTTGCCCAGCGCGAGGAACATCCCGGTGGATTCGACAAAGATGATCACCACCACCAGGCACATCGACAGGATAGGCGCCAACTCGAACGTAGGCATGCCGAAGTGCAGCGGTGTCACCACTTGCACCCACGGTGCCTGGGCCAGGCCGCTGAGGTCGACCATGCCAAGCAGGCCGCACAAGGCGTAACCCAGGCCCATGCCGACCAGTACCGAAATGTTCACCCAGAAACCGCACATGAAGCGGTTGATCAACAAGATGGTGCCCAGTACCAGCGCAGCAATCGCCAGGTAGATCGGCGAACCAAATGTTGCAGCGGCACTGCCGCCCCCGGCCCAGTTCACGGCGACCGGAAAGAGTGAGAGGCCAATCGCGGTGATCACGGTGCCGGTCACCAAGGGCGGGAAAAAGCGCACGATCTTGGACATGAATGGCGCGATCAACATACCGAAGAACCCGGCGGCGATGGTCGCGCCGAAGATACCCTGCAAGCCGATACCGGGCATGCCGGCCATGGCGACCATGCTGCCGACAGCGGCGAAACTGGCGCCCATCATCACCGGCATGCGGATGCCCACCGGGCCGATGCCGAACGACTGCACCAGCGTGGCAATGCCGGCTACCAGCAGGTCGGCGTTGATCAGGAAAGCGATTTCTTCACGGCTTAAGCCGGCGGCCTGGCCAATGATCAGGGGCACGGCGACGGCGCCGCCGTACATCAGCAAGACGTGTTGCAGGCCTACCAGAATCAGTTGCAAGAGGGGCAGCCGCACCATCGCGGGCACGGCAGGAATCTGCGGTTCGACTAACTCGGTCATGCAACACCTCGGATCTTTTTTATTTTTGTGTTGTGTGGAACGCACTCTTCAAAACACTGCAGGTCTCAAGTGTGGGAGCTGGCTTGCCTGCGATAGCAGTGTGTCAGTCACCGGATGAGTTGCTGACTCACCGCCATCGCAGGCAAGCCAGCTCCCACATTGATTCTGTGTGAATCAGTCGGTTAGTTGGTACGCGCCCCCTGGTTGATCCAAGTACCAATCAAATCCCGCTCCTGCTGGGTCATCTGGGTGATGTTGCCCAGCGGCATGATCTGGCTCGCCACGGCTTGCGCTTGAATACGCGCGGCCTGCTGCTGGATCTGCGCCGGTGTATCAAACATCACCCCGGCCGGAGCAGTGCTGAACAGCGGGCTGGTGGGCTTGGCCGAATGGCACACGGTGCAGCGCTGTTCGATCACATGGTGAACCTGGCCAAAATCCGTGGTGGCCTGGGCGGGCACGGGCTCAGCAGCCGGAGCAGCAGGCGCGGCGGGCTTCAAGCCGCCACCCAATGCCGTTTCCGGCAGCGGCTGGTACTCAATGGCCGCCGGTGCCTTGGCCACTTCGGCGACGGGCTTGGGACCGGTCACATACGCCAGGCAAATCATCGCCAACGCACCCACCGGCAAGGTCCACGCGTACTTCTGGCTGTTATGCCGGGTGTTGAAGTAGTGCCGCACCAACACCGCCGCCACCGCGATGCCCGCCAGGATCAGCCAGTTGTATTGGCTGCCGTAGGTGCTCGGGAAGTGGTTGCTGATCATGATGAACAGCACTGGCAAGGTGAAGTAGTTGTTGTGACGCGAACGCAGCAACCCTTTGGCGGGCAGTGCCGGATCCGGCGTGCGGTTTTGCGCGATAGCCGCCACCAGCGCGCGTTGCGCCGGCATGATGATGCGGAACACGTTACCTACCATGATGGTGCCGATTATCGCGCCAACGTGCAGGTACGCACCGCGCCCGCTGAACACCTTGCTGAAGCCATAGGCTGCCGCAATCAACAGCACAAACAGGATAAAACCAAGCAGGGCAGGGCGTTTGCCCAGGGCCGAGTCGCAGAGGAAGGAGTAGATGAACCAGCCGGCGAACAGTGAGCCAATGCCCAGCAATACGCCTTCGGTGCCGCTGAGCGTGCTGCCGGGGGCGAGCAGGTACAGCGTCGGGTTGAGGTAGAACACCACGCACAGCAGCGCGACACCCGACATCCAGGTGAAATAGGCTTCCCATTTGAACCAGTGCAGGTTGTCCGGCATGGTCGGTGGGGCCAGTTTGTATTTTTCCAGGTGGTAGATACCGCCACCGTGGATCGCCCACAAGTCACCGGCCAGTCCGTTTTTGGGGTTGACGCGGTTGAGGTTGTTTTCCAGCCAGACGAAGTAGAAAGAAGCGCCGATCCATGCGACGCCAGTGATCATATGAACCCAGCGCACGCTCAGGTTCAGCCATTCCAACAGATGTGCTTCCACAGTCTTTACCTCTCGCCTGTCACCCTTGTTGTCGGGTGATCCGGCCTTCTCTTATTGGTGGGGGGCGAGGATCAACCGCTCATCCTCTTCAAAAAAATGCTCATCGCAGTTATTGCCTGTGCCACTGCGATCAACCACCAGGAAGTCATCCCGCTTTTCGATCGTCAGCACCGGGTGGTGCCAGACGCCGCGATGGTAATTAATGCCCTGCCTGCCGTTGGTGACGAAGGCGCGGACCAAACCTGATACAGGTGCATCGCCAAGTGGCGCGACCACGATCAGAAAAGGGTTGCCGAGCAGCGGTATGAACGCCTGACTGCCCAGCGGGTGTCGTTCCAGCATGCACACGGTCAGCGGCATGTCCTGCGCGTCGGCGCGGAAGATGCTGATGATCGCGTTGTCCTCAGGCTGTGCGGTTTCGACCGTCGCCAGCTTGTGAAAGCGCATGGTCGACCCGTTGTTGATCATGAAGTGATCGCTGCCATCGGTTTCGATAACGTCTCCGAAAGGGGCGAAGGCTTCTTTGGTCAGGGGTTCGATCATCAGTGTGCGCATGGCTGTCTCTTATCCGAATGCTGTGTTGTTGGTTCTGCTTGCTTTTGTATGAGCGGGGCAAGCCCGCTCACTAGAGGTTTCAGCGTTTACTTCGAAACTTTACCGAGTACGCGCAAGCGACTCACACCACCATCCGGGAACACATTCAGGCGGATGTGGGTAATCGGCCCCAGTGCCTTGATCTGCTCGGCGAAGGTGTGTTCGGCGTGCATTTCCAGCTTCTGCGCCGGCAGCAGTTCGCGCCAGAACAGTGATTGGGTTTCGATCTGGCTGTCGGTCCCGCCCTTCACGAACGCGCCCTGGATCGAGCATGTGTCCGGGTAGTTGCCCTTGAAGTGCAGGGTGTCGACGATGATCTTCTCGATCGCGCCTGGGTGGCCCAGGGCGACGATCACCCAGTCATTGCCCGGTGTACGACGACGTGCGGTTTCCCAGCCGTCGCCCATGTTGATGCCACGGCCTGGGTTGAGGATGTTGCTCATGCGGCCGAAGTGTTCATCGGAGCACGCCAGCGCGCGACCTCCGTTGAGCGCCGAGGCCAGGTCGACTTGTTCGTTGTCGCCGACCGAGGACCAGTCGCGGAATGGGATGCCGTACACACGTAGACGCGCCACGCCGCCATCCGGGTAGATGTTGAAGCGCAGGTGGCTGTAGGCCTGGTCGTTGTTGATCTCGTGGTAGTGGTGGCTGTTGCCTTGCAGCTCGACGGCCGACAGCACTTCCACCCACTGGGTGTTTTCGTCCGGGTCGCCCGAGGCCAGGAAGCAGGCTTCCAGCGACGCCGACGGCGGGTAGTTGCCGGTGAAGAATGAGGTGTCGATGTCCACGCCCTTGATCGAGCCAGGTACGCCCAGGCGAATGACCGCGCTGTCGTAGCCTTCGAAGCGCTTGCGGCGTGACTCCCAGCCGTCCATCCACTTGCCGTTGTCATCGAAAACGCCCTCCTTCCACACGGCCGGGGTCGGCTGGAACAGGCGGTTGGCGTCAGCGAACCAGTCATCGGTCACCGAAAGGATCTTGGTGCCCAGACGGGCGTCGGCCAGGTTGACGAACTTCTCGAAAGGTACGGCGTAAGCTTTCATTCTTCTTGTCTGCCTTAGATAGAGTGGCTGGGGATGGTCGTTTAGAGGGTCAGTAATCGGAGCAACGCGATCTTGTTGATCTCGGCCAGTGCGCAGTTGAACTCGGCGTCTGCCGAATGGTGGATGCGTGTTTCGAACGCGGCCAGGATCTGATGCCGGTTGCTGCCTTTTACCGCCATGATGAAGGGAAACTTGAACGTGGCCTTGTAGGCGTCGTTCAGCTCGGTGAAGCGTGAGAACTCTTCGGCCGTGCATTGGTGAATACCCGCGCCGGCTTGTTCATCGGTGCTGGCTTGGGTCAGTTGGCCCTGGACGGCGGCTTTGCCGGCCAGGTCCGGGTGAGCGTTGATTAGGGCCAGTTGACTGGCCTGATCGGCGCTCAACAGGATATCGCTCATGCGCTGGTGCAGGGTTTCGATCTCGTCGATCGAAGCGTCCTGGCCCAGGTCGAAGGCCTTCTCGGCTACCCATGGCGAATGTTCGTAGATGTCGGCGAAGGCGGCGACGAATTCATCGCGACTCAGGGTCGACGGCTTAAGGGTTTGGAACGCGGTCATTTCGCTGCTCCCGTGTACGGGTGGGTTTCGTGCCAGTGACGGGCAATGTCCACGCGGCGGGTGAACCACACGTGTTCGTGACCTTTGGCGTACTCGAGAAACCGCTTCAACGAAGCCAGGCGCGCAGGGCGGCCGATCAGGCGGCAATGCAGGCCGATGGAAAGCATCTTCGGCGCCTCGTCCCCTTCGGCGTAGAGTACGTCGAAGGCGTCCTTGAGGTATTCGAAAAAGTCATCGCCCTTGTTGAAACCCTGCACCTGGGTGAAGCGCATGTCATTGGTGTCCAGGGTGTAGGGGATCACCAGGTGCGGCTTGCCGGTAGGGTTGTTAGGTTCCCAATAGGGCAGGTCGTCGTCGTAGGTGTCGCAGTCATACAGGAAACCGCCTTCCTCCATCACCAGCCGGCGGGTATTCGGGCCAGTGCGCCCGGTGTACCAGCCCAATGGGCGCTCGCCGGTGAGTTCGGTGAGGATGCGGATGGCTTCGAGCATGTGCTCGCGCTCCTGGGCCTCGTCCATGTATTGGTAGTCGATCCAGCGGTAGCCGTGGCTGCAGATTTCGTGACCGGCCTCGACCATCGCGCGGATCACGTCCGGGTGACGCTGGGCGGCCATGGCCACGGCGAAGACGGTCAGTGGAATATCGAATGCTTTAAACAGCTTGAGGATGCGCCACACGCCGGCGCGGCTGCCGTATTCGTACAGCGACTCCATGCTCATGTTGCGCGCGCCTTGCAGCGGCTGTGCCGAAACCATTTCCGACAGGAAGGCTTCAGACTCTTTGTCACCGTGCAAAATATTGCGCTCGCCGCCTTCTTCGTAATTGAGTACGAAAGACAACGCGATGCGCGCCTTGCCCGGCCAGTGGGGGTGAGGAGGGTTACTGCCGTAACCGATCAGGTCGCGTGGGTAGTCAGCGCTCACTGCAGTCTTCCTTCTTGTGCGTGATCATTCATGTGGCGGCCGGGCAGTGAAAAGACTGGGTGGCGTCACAGCGATGAGTGATTGTATACAACTTATCGGCAACTTTGTAAGCCTGCATTTCTGCATTTTTTCCGCAGGGCTCTGTGTAAAGGGTGTAGCAAGAAACTTGCCTGACTGGTCAGCTAATGGACAAAAGGTCTTTTAAAAGCAAGGATTACCCATCGATCAGTCTGTCGAGCATCAGCGACGTGCTGATCCAAAGCTTTGTGATTTTTATTGTGTACAATTTTTTTAAAAAGTGTCTTAATCAGCCATCGCCGGCTTTTTCGATGCCCTGAAAAAGTGCGGATCACTCTTCTACTGACCACGGGAGGCGCGTAGACGCCATGGGACGCTTGACCACACACGTTTTGGACGCCGCACACGGCTGCCCCGGCAGCGCGATCAAGGTTGAACTGTATCGCGTCGAAGGCACTCTGCTTGAGCGGGTCGCTACCACCGTGACCAACAGCGACGGCCGCTGCGACGCACCATTGCTGCAAGGCGACGACTACCGCAGCGGTGTCTACCAGCTGCAATTCAGCGCCGGTGATTACTACCGCGCCCGTGGCGTGCAATTGCCTGAACCGGCGTTTCTCGATGTGGTGGTGTTGCGTTTTGGCATCAGCGCCGAACAGGATCACTACCATGTCCCACTGTTGATTTCGCCTTACAGCTATTCCACCTACCGCGGTAGCTGAGCGTCACCTCGCTTCACACCCCCAAAGCTCTTCGTTGGTTTTTCGCCCGCCCACACTGCGGGCTTTTTTTGCCTGCAATGGGCTCAATTATCTAGCGTCTTCTGACCGCCTGCGTTGCTTAGGCTGGGTGTTTTCCTCCACGAGAAGAAACACCATGACCTCGGCCACCGAAAGTCAGTCCGCTCCTCCCGTTTCCAGCCCTTCGTCCGACATCGACGGCATTGACGACGCCAGCGATGCCAGCGATGCCGAAGAGGCCTGCGAAGCTGAGTTACGGGCCATTCGTAACCTGTTGAAGGTGCGGGTTCGCACCTCTACCCATCCCAGCCGCCTGATCAATCAGATTTGCCTGACCGACATGCGCTGCAGCGAGTCGGCGCAGACGCTGACACATCTGCTGGGGCGCTCGCCCAAAATCTTGAAGGTGATTCGCGCCGAGCTATACAAAGCGTTCAAGGAGGAACCGGATGATCTGATGTTTACCGTACCTGCGAAGGACGGTGAGCCCGAGAAAGTCGACAGCCTGACAAGTCGTGCATTGTCGTTGCTTTTTGAGCCCTGGACGGCTGCCAGTGTTTGTGCGTCAACCACGCTGACCATCAAAGGAAAGCCCGGCTCTCGATTGACATTGACACCGTTGGAAGCCCTTCAACGGGTGGTCGCGATGCGGCTTTATGAGCGATTAATCCACGCGGCCGCTAACTATTGGGACACCTTGGCATACGGTTCCTGGCGCACGCGCCGGGAGCGCTGGGTAGCGTTGCACGAGGAACTCTTCGCCGCCCGTGCCTTGATCGCGCGGCAACTGGATGAGCTGTCGAGTACCGGAATGGCCATGGTTCAGGCCGTGATTGATGCCCCTAGCGCGCCGGCGCGCCAGGTCGCGGGTGGTGATTGGGCCTATGTGCGAGTGGGCCAGTTACTCTGGCCGGGTACACCTGCGATGGTGATTCCAGGTGCCCTGCATATCTATCGCGAGGGTGACCCCAGTGGTGTGTCGCATATCATTTACCTGCCGGGTGTGGCCCGCAATCTCTACGAGTACCCTTCCTTCGTCGCGCTTCAGTGCGGTGTGCTGGAGCTGAGCAAGTCGCGGTTTGACGTGCTCTGGCAATGCTTGCCTTTAAATCGTCGCCACGTGTTATGCCGTCCTGCGGACTTGTCCGCGGCGTCCAGCGTTGTGCGTGGCCAGGAGATTCTGGAGGATGCGTTGGCGCTGGGGGCGCAGGAGTTGCTGATGCAGCAATGGAATAACGAGTTGGCCTGCGTTTCGGTGATCTATCACCAGCACGTATTTGCCAAAGAGCGGCCGCAGCCACTTGATGCAGGTTCCTTTCTCAAGTACGTGGAGGGCAACAGGAAAAGACTGGTCGGAGGGGCTCGGCTCGGCGAGCTGCGTGACGAATTGCTCGATTGGGACCACCAGCGACGGAGCACAGAAATTATCTTTGCCAGTATCGCGTCCGGTTTGGCGCTGCGCACCGCAGAGCAGCAGATCAAGCGTTACGAAAAAGGCATGGTCGCGCTGCTGGATCCGGATGATCCAAGCGCCGAGACACCGGCGTATCAGGAGGTCGTCGCATGGGTGAGTCAACTCAAGGTTCACGCCCAAACCTTGAATGCATTGTCGCAGGGTGCCGGGCAACGCTTGCTTCACGTTGATTTTTGGTCTGAGCGCCCAGGTGGGGAGGGGACGCCCAGGCGGGTTGTGTCGTTTATGCACGCCCAAACCGAGGCCTTGCGCTGCGAAGTGCAGTTGCAACACAGGCTTAAGTTGCTGAGTACGGCGCATCGTGACTTGATGATTGAAGTGGTGGAGCAGCCTTTGCCCGCCCGGCGTCCGGACAGTCAAACCCAGGTGCTGTCGATTGCCATCGGCAGCGAGCTGGATGCCTTTTACTCGCTCCATAACATTTGGGTGGTTACGACCGCCGCGGCGGTGAGAGTCCCGCTTCGCCAGCTACCCGTGGTGCTGTACGCCTTCGGAGAGGAGGGCGGGGTGATGGCTTTTGCCGGGCTGGACGCCCTCACCCGAAGTGTCAAAGCCAGTCTCGTCAGTCGGGACGATTCCGTGCTGTGGAGCTGTGTCGCGCGCGATAAGCGCAACAACTTACGCACACATGCGGTGCGTGAAACCTTAGAGGTGCGCTACGTGCCCATCCCAGGTAAACCGGCATTGGCCTCCCTCAAAAAGCGCCTTGGGACCTGTGATCGCTTGTACAAAAGCACCGATCACATCACGCGTATTTTCAGTGAGGTCAAGGATGTCGACTTGAGCCGTGCGCTGCTGTTGACTGAGCTGGAACAACACCTGCAGGTTCCCTTCAATAGCGCCCTGAGCCGCGCGCAGGCGAATATTGAGTTGCTGCGCAACGTCGCACTTGAGGCGAAAAAACTGCCGGGATGGTTAGCGGGGGCCACGCGTGCGCAGCGCAGACACTTCAGGCGCTCGAAGAAGCTTTACATGAGCAGCACCTGGGCATTTTTAAGCCGGCTGGAACAACGTCTACCGGACTTGAACACCTATGCCCGCCAGGCGTTGACCGCCCGGTTGCGTGACGAGGGGATCTCCTTGGGGATGCAGATAGACGAGCCCTTTATGGCGATGTCCGGTGATATCCATGGCACGTATTGTGATCATAAAGAGGCTTGCCTCTTGAAAGATCCGCAAAAGATACTGCCCCCCTCGTCGTCGTGCAGAGCCTTCAGTCTATTGGAGCTGGCGCTGCACAACCTGGACCCGTTGGCACCTTGGACGCAATATAAGTTAAACCGTGCTTGCCCTTTGCGATGGACGTGGCCAGACAGTCTTTCGACTGGCCGTTTGAGGCAAATCGTATCTTCGCTGGATGTAGGCGGCCGGTACGACGCATTGATCAATAAGGTGTTTTATCCATCTGCTAATCCCAGCAACTCGCTCAGCAAAGGACGCATTCCCGAGTTATTGAATCGCGCGCTGCGTGGGGGTGTTGAGCATCATCTGTTTTCAGCGATTCAACACGGGCTGTCGGCGAACGCCCAAAGCGTATTCAGTACTGCAATGGCCGCACGGACACCGCAGGATCTGATGACGAACCCGCATGAGTTACACCTGCACGTGGTTCATTTGGTGGGACATACGATGCAGCATGATCGCTATGTCGCAGGGATAGTGGTCGTGCAAGACAAGCGTTCGCAGCTTTGCGTGGTCTATTGGCCCCAGGCCCCCCTCGCCATGGTGCTCACTGAGTACAGCAACCTTGAAAAGGCCGGGGCTGAATTGAACCGTCTGTGCGCATTGCCCGATAACGTTAAGACGCTGGCACGCCAGGTCGCACCCGGCTGGGCCTTTCAGGCAAAGCACCAGTCCCCGTTCGAACCAACGGCCTTCAACATACTTGATGTGCTTCCTGGCAGTTCCCTCGTGAGAGGGATTTGGCGGTTGACCCGCCTGCTGCGCGTCAAGCATCTGGAACCGTCGCTGTTACTTGATGAGATTGAAGAACAGGTGCTCGAGCAGATTGCCAGTGATCCAGGGGATTGGCTGGCGATTGTCGCCACGTCCAACTGCAATGCCCAGGCGTTGCTGTACCACGGCAAAGTGCACGAGTTGCAACGCCAGGCACAGGCCGCCAGTTACTCCAATAAAGCGCTGAAGGAATATCGAATCCGCCGCCTTCGCGACGATAGCTTGGCCAAAACACGGATGGTGTTAAGTATCTTCATTCCCGTACTCGGAGTGTCCAGTGACATCTATGAGTTGTACGTTGCAGCGCGCCGTTACAAGCGTTATGGCGATCCCAGTGATAAGCGCGTGTTGGCCGATACGATTAAATTTTTTATGGTCAATCTGGTAATGACGTTCTTACCCGGCCCCAAGAGGGCGGGTGTTGCGGGGGCTTCCGCTATACGGTCGGCGCTGCCCCCGGCTTTGGGGCGGATACGCCGCTGGCGGGTGGAACCGAGCGGTGGTCCCCGTTCGGCGTCATCCGTGAGGCAACTTCCGGCCCTGGAGCGTTTCAAGACTGCATCGGTGCCGGAGGGGGCTGTGGCGTTGAAGGGGCCGGGTCGGGAAGGTGTCTACGTCAAAAATGGAGGGCTATTTGTGGCGGATGACACACACCATTATCCGGTTTACAAACGGGGCAGTGAGCAAGGGTTTCGTCTGAAAAACCAGCAGTCGCCGGGTCAGGACGAATTGATTCTGGATATCCACCAGTCCAGGGAGTGGTTACTCGGCGCAGACGCGCCGCAACCGGTGGCGGGAACGAGTTCAAGCATGCCTGGCCCGTGGACAGCTCCGGTACCACCGTCGCCGGACTGGTCGCCGCCCTTAGTGCGCACGGCGACGGAAGACTGGATTAAGAAAACCGTCACGGCACCCTCTGATGGGCTGCAGTGGCGTATGCAAACTCCGAATGTTGACCAAATGATCGTGCTCGCGCCTGATGTGTATCACATTCCGATGGATTCCCGAGGTTTTGCCTGTAATGTACTGCGAGACGCCCCGGCTGGCGCGAGTTTGGCTGATCCGTCAAGTGCTTATTACAGGTTGCTCCCTCAAGGTAATCAAGCGCCTTTGGACGGCATTGTATTTATCATGAAGGATGAACCGTTGGTGTCATTGGCCAGCGTTGATCTCGAGCGTTGGACCAGCACCGCGCGGCTCGAACAGCCTATTGCGGCCTCACGCACTTCGACGAACGACTGGGTGTTCCATACACCTCTATTCAACAAGCCATTGGCGGAGTCTGTGGGGGATGCATTTCCTGACATGACCATCAAAAGCCGGGATTTCACTGTCGCAAGGCTGATTGAACGGGCGGATCCGAGCCGCTCTGCAACGGCGACTCATCTGCTCAACGTTCGTACGACGTTGGACGGTTGGTTACCACCACTGCCTGCCAGCCCCGGTCAAACGGATGACTTGCTGAGGATGTTGCGGTATTCCCATAGGAAGAAAGGCACGGTGTTCATCGGTTTCGACGGTAAAGCGCCCGGCTTTACTCGTGTCGACTTTCAGGCGATGGGGTTGGATCCTTCGTTGCGGCCCAGTCGCGCGGGGCGCTGGGTTGAGCGAAACGATGCGCAGTATGCGGCCGTCAGGCAGGTGCTGGAGCGGCAGGGTTTCAGTGTCAATGAGCTGCGCAAAAAGCGAGGTAGCCGGTTCACGCGCGATTTTATCGCGACGCATACGTCCTCCGATCAGAACCCGCTGTACTACGTGACAGTCCAGTGGGCCGAAAAAGGGGTTATCACGTTGCATGAAAGGTTGACGGATGGTTGGTTTAATCGAGCCATTAGCCGATCTCCAAATTTGAGCGCGCTTGCGCAAGTCAAAAGTGCCATGGAGGACGGGCGATTGATCCGGATCGCAGCAGGCATTCAATGGCCCGTCCGGGGTACGGTTCCTCCCAGTGTTTATTTCGTCAAAGTGAGTCCATTCTGACCTTCATCAACGACATCATGCCCGCACCGCCAAACAATCCCGCACTGACACGGTTGAACCAGCTTTGGCCTTTGCCGCTGCGCAGGTAGCGGGCGGCGCCATGGGCGCTCAAGCCATAGGCCAGTTTGCAAAACAGGTCGAGCCCTGTCCAGGTGGCGATCATTACCAGTAGTTGTGGCAGGAACGGCTGCTCGCCGTTGAGAAACTGGGGCAGGAAGGCGGCGAAAAACAGAATGTCCTTTGGGTTGCTGGCGCCGAGGACAAAGGCGCGGCCAAACATTGTGCGAAAGCGGGGCGTGGCAGCCGACTGCGGAACTTCGGCGCCATGGGCCGGTTGCCGCGATTGCTGCCAGCTCTGCCAGGCGAGATAAAACAGGTACAACGCGCCAACGATCTTCAAGGCGCTGAACAGTTGCTCGGAAGCCAGTAACAACGCACCCAAACCCAGCGCCGAGGCGCTGAGCAGGCATATCGAGGCAAACACCCCGCCAAGGAACGCTGGATACGAGCGGCGCAGCCCATAGTTGAGGCTGTTGCTGATCATCAGCAGGGACAGTGGCCCTGGTATGAGGATCACCACCAATGCTGCGCCGCTGAACAGTAGCCAGGTTTCAATCGTCATTTCATTCCTCCAGTAGTCAGCGGCAAGCCTGGAGCTGCAAGGTAAACGCTTGCTGCTGAAAACTGGCCGCTATTTCATAGAAATACAAATTTGGCGATAAAGATCGCGCACAGCACCCACAGGCTGACAGAAATCTCGCGGTACTTGCCGGTGCCGGCCTTGAGCGCCACATACGTGATAAAGCCCAAGGCGATACCGTCGGCGACCGAGAAGGTCAGCGGCATCATGATTGCGGTGACAATCGCCGGGATGCTGTCAGTGGCTTCATCCCAATTGATATGGGCCATGCTCGCCATCATCAGCATCGCGACATAAATCAGCGCACCCGCCGTGGCATACGCTGGAATCATCCCCGCCAGTGGTGCAAAAAACATCGCCGCCACAAACAGGATGCCCACGGTCACGGCGGTCAGCCCGGTACGCCCGCCAGCGGCCACGCCGGCAGCACTTTCCACGTAGCTGGTTACCGGTGGAACACCCACCATGGCTCCGAATACGCTGGAAGCACTGTCGGCTTTCAACGCACGGGACAGGTTATCGATCTTGCCATCGGCATTGACGAGGCCGGCCCGCTGCGCGACGCCCATCAGTGTACCGGCAGTGTCGAACATGTGTACAAAAAGAAATGCAAATACCACGCTTATCATGCTGACATTGAATACACCTTTTACGTCCATGGCCATCCAGGTCGGCGCCAGGCTCGGAGGTGTGGCAAGAATGCCATTGTAGTGCACCAGGCCCAGGCCCCCACCCGCCAGCGTCACAGCGATGATGCTGATCAGGATCGCGCCGAACACGCGGTGGTAGCTGAGGATCGCGGTCAGCAGGAAGCACACAGCTGCCAGCAGTGGCGCGGGCTCGTGCAACGAACCGAGTTTGATCAAGGTCGCGGGACTGTCGACGATGATGCCCGCCGTCTTCAGGCCGATCACCCCGAGGAACAGGCCTACACCCGCGCCCATCGCATGGCGCAAGCTGACGGGGATGCTGTTGAGCAGCCATTCGCGCACGCGGGACAGGGTCAGGCCCATGAACAGAACGCCGGAAATAAACACTGCGCCCAGCGCAGTTTCCCAGGTGTAGCCCATGGTGCCGACCACGGTGTAGGTGAAAAACGCGTTCAAGCCCATGCCCGGCGCCAGGCCGACCGGCCAGTTGGCGTAGAGGCCCATTAACAGGCAGCCCAGCGCGGCGGCGATGCAGGTGGCGACGAATGCCGCGCCGTGATCGATGCCGGCGTCGGCCATGATGTTCGGGTTGACGAAAATGATGTAGGCCATGGTGATAAAGGTGGTGAGGCCGGCGATCAGCTCGGTCTTCACTGTGGTGCCATGCAAGCGCAGCTTAAACAGGCGTTCCAGCCAGCCGGTGCGGGTGGGTTGCAGGTCCAGGGGTGAGGCTTCGGATTTGCGGCTATCCACAGCGAGTACTCCTCAAGCATTTTATTGTTATGGCCAGCGCTTAGGCGCTGTGAGGTGCTGGCGGGTTTGTTGACCAATAGGTCAGGAACTCGCACGAGGCGAATTATGCTTTTGTATACAAATAAAGCAAATAATGTTTTCGATAAGCTGGGTAAAAGTGGATGAAAGGCTAGTTCACGGCACTCAGCGCCTGGTTCACCGCTAGCCATCCGGCCACGGCTTCAGCCCCCGCGTCACTGAAGGCGCGTTGCAACAACTTCACCTGTTCGCGGCGCAGTGATTGCTCAAAACGCAGGCCTTCTTCAGTGAGCTCCAGCAGGCGTTTGCGCTTGTCGGTTTCTGACGCGACGCTGTTGACCAGATGCATTTCCTGCAATTGGCGCAGGGGCATGTTCAGCGCCTGCTTGCTCACACCGAGCAATTCCAGCAGTTCCTTCACGCTCAAGGCGGGGTAGCGCGCGATAAAAAACACAATGCGCTGGTGCACGCGGCTCAGGCCTCGACGTTCGAGCATTTCGTCGGCTTTGGCGGTGAAGGCCTGGTAGCCGAAAAAGAACGCCTCCATGGCCTCTTGTTGGCGGGTCTGGTTTTTAAGGTCAAGCATGTTGACGTATCCACTGAAGTTGTCGTAATTTCGGTCAACCAGTTTGACGTATTTAACGCGATCTTCGCTACCGGTGACCCCATGGCCTTCTCTGAACGTGTTACGCGCCTTAAAAGCTCCCTGATCCGTGAAATCCTCGCGGCAGCCCAGCGCCCGGAAGTGATGTCGTTCGCCGGGGGGCTGCCGGCCGAGGCCATGCTGCCAGCATTGAACTGGGATGACATGCCGCTGAACATCGGCCAATACGGCATGAGCGAAGGCGAGCCACAATTGCGCGAGTTGCTCGCCGCCGAGGCCCGCGCCCTTGGCGTGCCGTGCCAGGCCAGCCAGGTGCTGGTGGTCAGCGGTTCCCAGCAAACCCTGGACCTGGCGGCGAAGCTGTATATCGACAAAGGCACGCAGATCCTGTTGGAAGGCCCGACCTACCTGGCTGCCTTGCAGATCTTCCAGCTGTTCGGCGCCGATTGCCTCACCGTGTCATTGGAAGCCGATGGCCCCGACCTGGCCGCTCTGCGGGTCAACCTTGAACGCCACCGTCCGGCGTTCATCTACCTGATCCCGACGTTCCAGAACCCGTCGGCCGTGCGCTACAGCGACGCCAAGCGCGCCGCCGTCGCCGCCTTGCTCGATGAGTTTGGCGTGACCCTGATCGAAGATGAGCCCTACCGCGAACTGACGTTCGACGGCGGCAGCGCCACACCGATTGTCGGACGCCTGAAAAAAGCCAGTTGGATCTACACCGGCACCGTGTCCAAGACCCTGTTGCCGGGCCTGCGCGTTGGCTACCTGATTGCCAGCCCGGACCTGTTCCCGCACCTGCTCAAGCTCAAGCAGTCGGCGGATTTGCACACCAACCGCGTCGGCCAGTGGCAAGCGATGCAGTGGATCGGCACGGAGAAATACCAGCATCACCTGGTGGAACTTCGCAGCTTTTACCGCGAGCGTCGCGATGCGTTTCAAGCCGCATTGGAACGTCACTTCGCCGATCTGGCCGACTGGCAAGTGCCCCAGGGTGGATTATTCTTCTGGCTGACCTTGAAACAGCCGCTCGACACCCGCACCTTGTTGGCTCAAGCGCTCGATCAGAACGTCGCGTTCATGCCCGGTGAGCCGTTCTTTTCCGAGCCGGACCAGCACCACGGTTCGCTGCGACTCAATTTCAGCCATATCGACCCGGGCCGCCTCGACGAAGGTCTCAAGTGCCTGGCCGCGGTGGTCCGTCAAGCACAGCACGCGCAAGCGGCATAAGGGGAGCCCCATGTACAAGGTTTATGGCGATTACAAGTCGGGCAACTGCTACAAGGTCAAATTGATGCTCGGCCTGCTGGGCATCCCGTATCAATGGATCGATGTCGATATCCTCAACGGCGATACCGAGACCCCCGAGTTCCTGGCCAAGAACCCCAACGGTAAGATCCCGGTGCTGGAACTGGAAGACGGCACCTGCCTGTGGGAGTCCAACGCGATTCTCAACTTCCTCGCCGATGGCAGTGAGTTCCTGCCCACCGAGCCGCGCCTGCGCACGCAAGTGCTGCAGTGGCAGTTCTTCGAGCAATACAGCCACGAGCCGTACATTGCAGTGGCGCGGTTTATCCAGTTTTACCTGGGACTTCCCGAGGATCGTCTGGAGGAATACAAAAAACTGCACAAAGGCGGCTACAAGGCACTCAAGGTGATGGAGCGCCAGCTGCAGTTGACGCCTTACTTGGTGGGCGACCAGTTCTCCATCGCCGATGTGGCGCTGTATGCCTACACCCATGTGGCGAATGAAGGTGGGTTTGACCTGGACGCTTATCCGGCCGTGCAGGCGTGGTTGAAGCGAGTGGCCAGTCATCCTAAGCATGTCGCCATGTTGAGCTGATTCACTCGGTCAAAATGTGGGAGCTGGCTTGCCTGCGATGCAGACGACACGGTCTGTCAGTTGCACTGCGGCGATACCATCGCAGGCAAGCCAGCTCCCACATTCAGCTCAATGGTGTGTCAGCGAGTTGTTCGTTCAGCAGATCAAAGCAGCGTTGCGCTGCGGGACTCAGCCCCATCCCGCTGCGACTGATCAACCCGATCTCCCGGTTCACGCCAGGATGATCGATATTGATGCGCTTCAACCCCTCCAGACTGTCCGCCGCCGACTCTGGCAGCACACTGATCCCCAGCCCTTGGCGCACCAGCGCCAACACGGTCGACATGTAGTTGGCCTCCATCCCGGCGTTCATCGTCAGTCGTGTCTCGTCGAACAGTGCATCCACGTGCTCGCGCACACTGCTGTCGCGGCCGGTGAGGATGATCGGCTGGTCCGCCAATTGTTCCAAGGTCAGTTGTTGATGGCGGGTGAGGGGATGATCCAGCGGTACAAACGCACACAAACGATCATTCAGCACCGGTACGAATTCCAGGCCGTGGCTGAGCCGTGCGCGCACGCCGATGCCGAAATCCACTTCGCCGGAACGTACTTGAGCGTGAATGCGATGGGCCACCAGGTCATGCAGGCGTACTTCGATCCCGGCAAAACGCTCGCGAAACAGGCGCAGAACCGGCGGCAGCGAACCGGCACAGACCGAGGGCAGGGCGGCGATGGTGACCACGCCTCGGCGTAAGGCGGCGAGGTCGCGGGAACCGGTGACGATGTTGTCCAGGTCCAGCAGCAGTTTTTCCATGGGCGCGCGCGCATCCAGGCCGGCGGCGGTGATACTGACGTGACGTGGGCTGCGGTCGAGCAGGGCGACGCCGAGCCAGTCTTCCAGCTGCTGCACTTGCACGGTCAGCGCAGAAGGCGATAGGTGCAGCTCATTGGCGGCCTTGGTGAAACTGCCGGTGCGGGCCACGGCAAGGAATGCCTGGATGTGTTGGATGCTGTTCTTCATTTTGTTTTTCCGAACACTCGCTAGTGAATATTCCAATTTACAAAGACTAACCCGCTTCCAATACTCCAGGGAAAACAATAACCGGCCACAAAGGCCGCTCTGGAGTAACCCATGCTCGCTACCCTGGGTGTCATCACCATCCTGTGCCTACTCGCTGCCGTCATGAGCAAACGCCTCTCGCCGCTGGTCGCCTTGATCGCTTTGCCGATCATCGCCGCGCTGCTCGGCGGGTTCGGCCTGCAAACCAGCGCCTTCATCATCACCGGTATCAAGAACGTCGCCCCCGTGGTGGGTATGTTTGTGTTCGCGATCCTGTTTTTCGGGATCATGACCGACGCCGGCATGCTTGATCCCATCATTGATCGCATCCTGCGCACGGTAGGGACGCGTCCTACACGAATTGTCGTGGGTACGGCGACCTTGGCGTTACTGGTGCACCTGGACGGCTCCGGCGCGGTGACCTTTCTGGTGACGGTGCCGGCGATGCTGCCGCTGTACACGCGGCTGGGCATTGATAAGCGCATCCTCGCGTGTGTCTGCGCGATGGCGGCAGGGGTCAACTTCTTACCGTGGACCGGCCCGGTGCTGCGCTCCTCCGCGGCGTTGCATGTGCCTGTGGCGGACCTGTTCCAGCCGCTGATCCCGGTGCAGATCGTTGGTCTGATCTTCGTATTCGCCTGCGCCTGGTGGCTGGGTCATCGCGAAGAAAAACGCCTGGGCCTCGGCGCCGGCTCGGTCGTCGATGCGATGCCGCAACGGGTGCTCAGTGACGACGACATCAAGCTGCGTCGCCCACGTCTGTTCTGGGTCAACTTGATCCTGACCGTGCTGGTGATGGTGGTGATGATTGCCGGCTGGGTCGACCCGGTGGTGATGTTTATGCTCGGCACCGTGATGGCTTTGTGCATCAACTACCCCAATGTGGACGCCCAGCGCGCCCGCATCGATGCCCACGCCAAGACCGCGCTGACCATGGCCAGTATCCTGCTCGCCGCCGGGGTGTTCACCGGGATCATGCAAGGCACCGGCATGCTCAAGGCGATTGCCGAAGTGGCGGTGGCGCAGATTCCGGCCGGCCACGGCAAGTTGATCCCGGCGGTGGTGGGCTTTATTTCCATGCCGTTGAGCATGCTGTTCGACCCCGACTCCTACTATTTCGGCGTAATGCCGGTGATCGCCGAAGTTGGTAAGGCCTTGGGCGTCGACCCGTTGCAAGTGGCCCAAGCCTCATTGCTCGGCGTGCACACCACCGGTTTCCCGGTCAGCCCGCTGACCCCCGCGACCTTCCTGTTGGTGGGCCTGTGCAAGATCGAATTGGCCGATCACCAGCGCTTCACCATTCCGTTTCTGTTCGCAGCGTCGGTGTTGATGACCCTGACGGCGTTGCTCCTGGGAGTAATTTGAGATGAAAACCTTGCGCATCGGTTCCGGCGCCGGCTATTCCGGCGACCGTATCGAACCTGCCGTTGAGCTGGCCGAGCGGGGCGACCTGGATTACCTGGTGTTCGAGTGCCTGGCTGAACGCACGATTGCCCTGGCGCAACAGGCGCGGATCAGTGATCCACAGGGTGGGTACGACCCCTTGCTGAGTGAGCGCATGCGCCGGGTGTTGCCTTTTGTTGGCCGGCCTGAAGGGCGCCGCCGCCTGCGGGTGATCACCAACATGGGCGCCGCCAATCCGGTATCCGCGGCTATTGAAGTGCGGCGGATTGCCGACGAGTTGGGCCTTGATCTTAAGGTGGTTGCGGTCGTCGGCGACGACGTGTTGAACGTGTTGCAGCCCGAGTTTCTGTTGGATAACGGCCAGACTGTCGGCTCATTGGGCGAACGGCTGATTTCCGCAAATGCCTACCTGGGCGTCGACGGTATTCTGGAGGCGTTGCGTGCCGAAGCAGATGTGGTGATCACCGGGCGCGTGGCTGACCCATCGCTGTTCCTGGCGCCGCAGATGTTTGAATTTGGCTGGGCGCCGGATGATTGGCTGCGTCTGGGGCGCGGCACGTTGGTGGGGCATTTGCTCGAATGCGCCGGGCAAGTCAGCGGTGGGTATTTTGCCGATCCCGGCTTCAAGGACGTGGATGACCTCGCGCGCCTGGGCTTCCCCTTGGCTGAGATCGATGCCGACGGCGACGCCTTGATCACCAAGGTTGCCGGCTCAGGTGGGCGGGTCAGCCGCGCCACCTGTACTGAGCAACTGATCTACGAAGTGCACGACCCGGCGGCGTACCTCACGCCGGATGTGACGGCCGATTTTTCCCAGGTGGGGTTTGTCGAAGAAAGCGTTGATCGCGTGCGCGCCAGCGGTGCCGACGGCCGCGCGCGGCCCGAACAATTGAAGGTCAGCGTCGGCTATCTGGATGGCTGGATCGGTGAAGGGCAGATGTCCTACGGCGGCCCTGGTGCTGTCGCACGGGCGCAGCTGGCGCGGGATGTAGTCCTCAAGCGTCTTGAGTTGATGGGCGTGAAGATGCAAGACGTGCGCGCGGAGCTGATCGGCATGGACTCGCTTCACGGCACACGCAGCACAGTCGAACCCTGGGAAGTGCGCCTGCGCGTGGCGGCCCGCTGTGAGGATCGCGGCGAAGCGGTGCGCGTTGGCAATGAAGTTGAAACCCTCTACACCAATGGCCCGTCCGGAGGCGGCGGCGCCAGCAAAAGCGTGCGCCAAGTGGTGGCCGTGGCGTCGTTGCTGCTGCCGCGCAATGCGGTCAACCCGAGGATCGAAGCATGAAGTTGTACACGCTGGCCCACTCCCGCACCGGGGATAAGGGTGATACGTCGAATATCTCGATCATTGCCTACCGTGCCGAGGATTATCCGCTGCTGCGCGAACAGCTCACGGCGGAGCGCGTGGCTGAGTTTTTCGCTGGCTTGCGCGAACCAGGTGCGGCACCTGTGCGGCGTTATGAGTTGCCCAATGTGCAGGCGCTGAATTTCGTGCTGCCGGGGATCCTGCGCGGTGGCGTCACCCGTTCGCTGGCGCTGGATGCGCATGGCAAGTGCCTGGGTTCCGCGCTGCTGGATCTGGTAATACGGCGTTAAGGCGGGCACAGGGCAAATGTGGGAGCTGGCCTGCGATGCAGTCGACGCGGTCTTTCAGTTGCACCGAGTTGAGGCCATCGCAGGCAAGCCAGCGCCCACATTTTGATTTTTTTAAGCCTCTCAGGCCGCTGCAAACCGCTTGTCCAGGTAATCAATGATCACCTTGGAGTCATACATCCAGGTGGTCTGGCCATTTTCTTCAATGCGCAGGCACGGCACTTTGATCTTGCCGCCTTGCTCCAGCAGGGTCTGGCGGTCCTGCTCGTTGTTCTTCGCATCCTTCAATGCCACCGGCACATTCAGACGATGCAGGGTGCGGCGGGTCTTCACGCAGAACGGGCAGGCATGGAATTGATAGAGCGTCAGCTCCTTGGCTGCCGCATTCACCAACGCCTGCTGTTCGGCAGGCCGCTGCTTTTTGCGCGGGCGGGTAAGAAAGTCGCCCGCGATGATGACGTGGCCGAGGCCCACTCGAAGTGCTTTGACGAACATGGCTAAAACCTCTTGCCCGATACAGAAGGGGCCGCAGCTTACCTCAATTTGGCAGGCGAAAAAAAACCGGCGATGAACGCCGGCTTTTTCGTATGCAGCCTGTTACTTGATCAGGCTGAGGAATTCGCTGCGGGTGGCCGCGTTTTCGCGGAACTCACCCAGCATCACCGAGGTGATCATCGACGAATTCTGCTTCTCGACACCGCGCATCATCATGCACATGTGCTTGGCTTCAATCACCACGGCCACACCCAGTGCGCCTGTCACTTGCATCACGGCATCGGCGATCTGGCGGCTGAGGTTCTCCTGGATCTGCAGGCGGCGTGCGTACATGTCGACGATCCGCGCAACCTTTGACAGGCCCAGCACTTTGCCGCTCGGGATATACGCCACGTGGGCCTTACCGATAAACGGCAGCAGGTGGTGTTCGCACAGCGAGTACAACTCGATGTCCTTGACCAGCACCATTTCGCTGTTGTCGGAGCTGAACAAGGCACCGTTGGTGACTTCTTCGAGCGTCTGCTCATAGCCGCGGCAAAGGTACTGCATCGCCTTGGCGGCACGTTTTGGCGTGTCGAGCAGGCCCTCGCGGGAAACGTCCTCGCCGAGTTGGCCGAGGATCGCGGTGTAATTCTGTTCCAATGTCACAGAGCGTTATTCCGTATGGGTTCTAGAGGGGTACGGGTTCTGTCTGTACCAATTTTGTACCAATCAGGCTTTGCTCAAGCTTCCCGACTTCGCTCCAGTCTTCACTGGAATTGATCCACCGGGCGTAAGTCGTCAGCAGCATTTGCACGCTGTGACCGAGCTGATTAGCGATGAACCCAAGGTTCATGCCTGCCATTAAGCACATGGTAGCGTAAGTGTGGCGGCAGTTGTATTGCCGTCTGGCCCTGATCTTCAACGCGACCAGCGCCGCCTTGAAGTGCTTGTCGGTCACGCTGGCCTGCTGAATGAATTCGAAGTTCTTGGTCGGCGGGAAAACGTACGGCGATTGTTTATGCTGGCGCCGGCTCTGTTTCGCCCTCAACTCGGCCACCCCCTTGGCCGCCTCAATGGCATTTAATGCCCTGCTGTTCAGCATGACTCGCCGCGTCTCGCGTGTTTTCGTGCGCTCCTCAATCTTGTAGTCCGCCACGATTCTGCACACGTTGGCGACACGCCCCTCTGTATCCACCTCATCCCAGCGCAACGCCGCTATCTCCCGAGGCCGCATGCCGGTGTAAAACGCGAACTCAAAGTAGGCCGCGTACACCCGCATTGAGCCGGTCAGCACCTCGTACAGGTGCCCTATGATCAAATCCGCCTCCGCTACTGTGAAAGGGTCAACCGGTTTCTTCGCCTTCACCGGCAGTTCAATTGAGCCGACCGGATTCCTGGTGATCAGCTCATCGTTCACTGCGCATTCGAACATCGTGTGCAGGCGCTGGATTGCCGAGCGCTTTACCGTCGACGACTTCCACGGCGTCTCTCCGGCTATTTTCCGGAGCATTGCCGATGTGATCTGATCGATAGGAAGCAGCGCAAGATGCGGCATCCAGTAAAGGTTGAGGGATATCCGGTAGTTTTTGCGGGTGCCCCCTACCACTTCGCGGCTGTCCAGCCAGGTCTGGGCGTACTCTCCAAATAGTGGAGTCGCGGAGTAGGTGGAGTATGTCGAGTTTGGGAAAAGCTCGGCGTAACGCTTGTCGTCCATTACGCCGTGCTTGATCAGGCTTATTACTGTAGCGCGTAGATCTGCGGCCGCTTTAATGCCTTTTGGCGTTTGGGAATAGGCGAGGGTCTCGCAGCTCCTGAACTTCCAGGTGAAGCGAATGCGGACTGATTGACCGGCGAATTCAACTCCGTCGGGCAATCCCAAAGGCTTTCTAGCCATGCCTCATATCTCCTGATGCTGTAGTAAATCTGACCATCGATTTCGTTCCACACCCCTTTCGGGATGATGTTGCGCTGGCGCTTGCCCTGAAGTGCGCGGCGCGTTGTGCCGACCATCTCCGCGAAGTTCTTCTCCGCGACCTTGTCGGACAGGTACTCGACGGGTATCTGCTCTGCTGCTGCCATAACTACCTCCCGCCGACCGCAGTGGGCCGCGCTGTCTTGATGATGTGGACGGCCAGCCCGAAGCTGACCAGGAGCCAGCCGCAGGTGCCGGCGAATGCGCCGAGCAGCGCCTCGGTAGCTCCTGTGCTGAGCAGCTCAGGCACGAGCCAGGCGAACCAGCCGAGTGTTCCAACCAGGTACAGCAAAGCGCCCAGCAGGATCAGGGTGAGTTTCGTTGCGAACATGGGGTGTCCTTGCCGCGCTGGGCGGCAGAAGGTGGGTTAGGTGGTGGCTTTCTTGATTGCGGCCCTTGCATCGAACATGGCGTAGTACAGGCGGTGGAAGATCGCGCAGCTCGGATCTTCGTGATCGTCGCCGCCGTGCTCGAAGATGCCGTCGATGGAGCCGCTGTAGTTGCTGGCGATCTGCTCGCATTCGCCCGCCACCTGGGTGAGCGCTGTCAGTGCTTTCAGCAGTTGCTCGCTGCTGGCGCGTTCCTCCCGGCCGATATCCCAGAAGCGCTGGCCCCAGTGCCCGGCCGGTGGCGGGTTGGAGTTTTGCGCGCCAGTGGCCAGGGCACCGACAACGCAGTCCAGCAGGTCACGCTTGTAGGTGTTGTCGCCGTCGATGCTCAGGCCGTTACGGCGAAGCGCGTCGAGGGCGTTGTTCAGGTTCGACTCGGGCGAAGGCAGCACCAGGTCAAAGTCTTTCTTGCCTGGGCGGCAGGCCACCACCAGCAGTTCGCAATCGAGCGGCAGGTGCTGCGCCATATCCGAGATCGCTTCGATAGCGCCTTCGCGGAATGCATTCTTTTCTTCGGACATAGGAATACCTCGCCCGCCGCTCACCGGCAGGCATGTAGGGGGATTGGGGTTTGGTCTGTGTTGAATTACTATCTTCGGACAACAATTGATGGAAGGAGCCGGCCTATGGACTTGAATGAATCGCTAAAAAGTGCACGTCGTAGTGCCGCTGTGATTTCTCACCGCACAGGCGCTTTTGTACGTGTAGAAATGAAGTGGTTTTTTGCTTGTGCTATAGGCTCCTATCTTGGCCCCATTGTGTTTTATCTCTTTTCGGCTGATCCGGAGACCGCGACCTTTGGTGATTTTCTCAGGGTGGTTCAGTCATCTTCGGGAATAACATCTGCCCTAGTTTCTGCGACTTTATTTGTAGCGTTGAGAGCGCGCCTGTTAACAAGCACAAGCCGTGCTTGAGTAGGTGCGCGCTTGATGCGCATGGCCTGGGCCTTCAGTAGATGAACACGTAGGCGAACCAGAGGGTGGTGATCATGGCGTCACCTCGCGGCGTGCCCACCAGCAGACCGGACCGTCGTCGATGTCGTGAATGGCCAGGCAGAACCAGCCCCCGCCATCAGGCCGATCCGGCTCCCAGTAGCTGCAGTCCGGGTCGCCGGCTTCGAAATAGCGCTCAGATACCGCTTCGTCGCTGTGGTATTCGAGGCTCACCATCTTCACGTGCAAGCGCTGTGCGGCTACCCAGGCCTTGCGCTTATCACCGTCGCCCTCGTCGAAGTCGGGCATATCGGGATGAGCAAACATCCCGTATTCATCGCGCACGACCGAGGCTGGCTGGATCAATTTGATTTCTTCAGGCATGACTTCGTCCTTGGCCGTTTTGATGGCCGGTTTATGCTTAAATTGGTGGATATAAAATGGATAGTTTTTCAGGGAGGAGCGCATATGTTTGCTGTCGGTGTGTCACTACTTGCGGTCGGCTTGGGGACATCTAACCCTGGCTTTTGGATACCCGGCATCGCCTTTATGGCTATCGGGCTCGCCCAACGAGCCAAGCGCTGATCTTCCTCGGCTTGCGCTACAGCCGCTTGAACCCGACCACCCAGACCCACGGGTTGGCGTCCCAGTTGCCGCCGACGGATTGCCACAGATCGCGGAACGCGGGCACCGGGTACTTGTGGCAGGCACCGCCTTCGTCGCTCGCGCACCATTCGCGTAGAGGGCCTCGGTGAACGCCCTCGGCGGTCGCCTGCTCGTAGGTGATGTCCTGCAACCGCTCGACGCGCACGTCGGTGATCTCCAGCAGAATGCGGCTGGCCCAGCGCGGCATATGGATCGATGGCTTCCATCGGCACCCAGGGCTGTCACGGTCGTCGTACCAGAGTTCCGGCTCTACATCCGTGGCCTTGTAGTGCGGCTGGTCCCACTTATCGTCCTCGTAGCGCTGGGTAGGCCTGCCGTCTTTGTGCGGAGGCGAGTACGGGTCATCGGCCCAGCGGTTCGACTCAATGCTGAAAGTCTCGCGCACCCAGAGCCGGTCGCCGGGTTTGCCGTAGGGGCAAAGATCAGCATTGCCGGGCAGTGCCAAAAAGGCGGGTTCAAACCCAGCAGTCAAGCAATCAAGCGCTGCGCGTTTCTTCACTTCGCGCCGATTGACCGTCTTCCGGCCTTCCAGGATGGCGCGCATCCGCCCGCTCATCCGCTGCGGTCAGGCGCCGTTGCAGTTCCTTCTCCCGACGTTCCGAGGCTACGCAGCGTTCGGCCGCGTCTAGAAACAGGCGAGTGGCGTTGTCGAAGTCTTCGGCCATGACTACCGTTGGCTGGAAAGCCGCCTTGCATTCACCCTCAACACCGGGCAGGAAGCCTTTCAACTTCCAGCGCTTCACTTCGCTCATACAGCCTCCCTCGTTACCAGATCATGGGCATTCACAACCGTCATGCCGAGACGTTCGGCGATTAGGACTTCCAGCTTGGCGCCTTGCGACTTCTCCCAGTCCGGCAGCAGGGCGATCAAGGACTGATCGCACTTAGGGCGTGCCAGGCTTACCTCAGGGCTGTGGCCCCCTGAACACCTTCAGCTCTAGCAGAAGCCGCTGATTCTCCCTGAGCAGGTGGTCGCGCTGACCGGTAACCAGGTCGATGGGGCGAAAGCTCACGTTGTCAGGCTCCCGATCGTTCATGTTTGCTATGCGCTCAAGTGCTTTCGCGAGCGCCGCCTCTGCCGCGACTTTACCGGTGGCGAGCACGTCATTCATCTGCACCAGGCCACCTATATTGGCCCGAGCCTTGCGCAGCATGACCTGGGTCTGGATGAGTTCGTCCTCGAGCAGGGCGCACTGGTGCTTGTACATTTCCAGGGGCGTAGGGCAGCCAAGCCACGCTGAGGTGTCTTCGTCGATGTTCATGGTGGTGCGCTCAAGTGCTGTATGTGCGTACAGTGGTCGAGGTGTTGCGGATGTGGGAGTGGTGTTCGTCGGCAGGACGCCGGGAGGGGATGCAGCTCGTACCAATTTTTGTACCACTGACCGTGTAAAGCAGGTCAAAACCGGGTAATGCTGAGTAAGCAAGTACCCGATTTCATTGACTATTATTACTTTGCCTTACCCCTTCAGAATCACGGTGTAATTCTGTTCCAGGGACATGAAACTACCTGTGGGATTTTCGCAAAGCGCAAGGTTACGGTGGCGGACACATCGCTGCAAGCCTGACGAGGGCACTTGTTACTCGTCACGCCCTTCCATCATGGTGCGCTTGAGCATCACATACACCGCTCCCGCGCCGCCGTGGCGGGCCTGGCACGAGGTAAAGCCGAGTACCTGGGCGTGCTGGCGTAGCCAGGTGTTGACGTGGCTCTTGATCATGGGCCGCTTGCCGTCCAGCCGCACGGCCTTGCCATGGGTAACGCGCACGCAGCGGATTTCGAACTTGGTGGCTTCGGCCAGGAAGGCCCACAGGGTTTCGCGGGCTTTTTCGACGGTCATGCCGTGCAGGTCGAGGCTGCCTTCGAAGGGGATCTGGCCGGCCTTGAGCTTGCGCATCTGGCTTTCCTGCACGCCGTCGCGGGTCCACATCAGCTCGTCTTCGGGGCCGACATCGATTACGAATTGGTCCGACAGGCCGTCCACGGTCGTGGCGTCGGTGCGCACGGTCGCGGCCTGGCGCAGCTTGGCGATGTGCGCCCGGTCGGCCTTGGGTTTGCCGGTATCGGCGCGATCGTGCTTGATCGGCTTGACGCCGCGCAGCTCGTTTTTGAACAGGGAAAAGTCGTCGTCGTGCATGTTGGCCTCCGCGAAGGGCGGGCAGTTTACCTAAATCGCGGCGGCCAGGGCGCAGGAAACGCTATCCAAGCGCCATCAGTCGTGCTTTTTCATCAGATGCGAAGCGATGTTCAGCGACAACGGCTGGCGCATTTTCCGACGGCTGCGCCGCCACAACCACACGCCCAGCCACAGCACCAACAGCCCGATCACCAACAGAATCGCCGAACCGCCAGGGCTGGCATTCAGCTCGCCAAGGGCCGGCGAGTGACCAAACAGACCGGCGCCACCAGCGCCAGCCAACAGCACACCAATAATCGCCAGCAGCGCGGCAATGCCGGCCACCAGGCGCAGACGCCAGTTGCTCGGGCCCTTGGGGCGCAAGCGACGAGCATCAAAACCATCGGATATCTTCATTCCGACCTTTCCTCCAGGGTATCGGGCCTTCGACCGGACAATACACAGGTTGTTCCGGGGGGAGGGGTAAATGCGCCAAATGAAAGGGCTCTGAGGATGAGCGGGGCAATAAACACTGCCGCGCCGCTCATCAAAAGGTCGATCAGATCAGGTCTTTGGTCTGCGCGAGAGTGGCAAAGTTGTCGGCCATGATCGCCATTTCAGTCTGCTGCACATGCTCGGCGCTCAAGATGCCGCCTTTGTAAGGCAGGTCACGGGTGGTGCAGGCGTCTTCCACCAGGGTGCAGCGAAAGCCCAGGTTCTTGGCGGCACGCACGGTGGTGCTGACGCTGGAATGGCTCATGAAGCCGCAGACGATCAAGTCCAGAGGGCCGAGGTCTTGCAGGTGTTTTTCCAGGCCCGTGCCGTGAAAGGCACTGGGCAGCAGCTTGCCGATGATGGTTTCGTCGCCAAGAGGCTCGAGGCCGGGAATGAACTCGCCGCGCTCGCCCTGGGGGTCAAACAGGCCACCCACGGTGCCCAGATGGCGTACATGCACGATCGGTCGCCCGGCATTGCGTGCCGCTGCAACCAGTTGTTTGATGTTTTCGACAGCTGCGTCCATGCCCGAGAGGGCGAGTGGACCGCTGAGGTATTCCTTCTGGGCGTCGATGATCACGAGAGTCGCATGAGCAAGGTTCGCTGCTGCGTAACCACGACCGCTGAGTTGAAACATCGTCTTTGGAACGGACATTCTGGGGCTCCTGTGAGGGGGGCTTTTGCGACATTGTCCACTGGCTGAGCGGTTCTGTGAATCGCTACGATCGTAAGGTACGCCGTTGTTGACGTGCAGCGATGTCAATAGGTGGGCTTGGTTAACACAATGATGGCAATTTTGATGAATTCCGACGTGTGGCGACGGGTGTTCGTACATCGTCGGCAGGGGCTAAGGCTGTTAGAATCGCCAGTCGTTTTTTCCAGGAGCTTGCCCCCGTGACCACTTCTTCCCGCCTGCGCACCTTGCGCGACCATATCCGTTGGGCTGTCAGCCGTTTTCATGGGGAAGACCTGTTTTTTGGCCATGGCACCGACAACGCCTGGGACGATGCCCGGCAACTGGTGCTCGGCGCCTTGCACCTGCCATGGGAAATTGCCGACAGTTACCTGGATTGCAACCTGGAAGAAGAGGAAGTCGCGCACCTGCAACGGTTGCTGCACCGCCGGATCCACGAACGCGTGCCGACACCTTATCTGATTGGCGAGGCCTGGTTCTGTGGCATGTCATTTATCGTCGATGAGCGTGTGCTGATCCCGCGTTCGCCGATCGGCGAGCTGATTGAAAACCGCTTCGCGCCTTGGCTGGCCCAGCCACCGGCACGCATCCTAGACCTGTGCACCGGCTCCGGCTGCATCGGCATCGCCTGTGCCTACGAGTTCCAGGACGCCGAGGTGGTGCTGGGGGACTTGTCCTTCGAAGCCCTGGAAGTGGCTAACCAGAACATCGAGCGTCATGGCGTCGATGAGCGCGTGTATACCGTACAGGGCGACGGTTTCGACGGCCTGCCGGGCCAGCGCTTTGACTTGATCGTGTCCAACCCGCCGTACGTGGATGCCGAAGACTTTGCCGACATGCCTGACGAATACCAGCACGAGCCGGAGCTGGGCTTGGCGTGCGGCGATGATGGCTTGAATCTCGTGCGGCGTATGCTGGCCGAGGCGGCGGACCACTTGACCGAGAAGGGTTTGCTGATGGTTGAAGTGGGCAACAGCCAGGTCCACGTCGAAGCGCTGTACCCGGAAGTGGATTTTGCCTGGCTGGATTTCCAGCGCGGTGGGCATGGGGTGTTTATGTTGACGGCGGAGCAGTGCCGCCAGCATCAGGCAGTGTTTGTCGCCCGCGTTTAACCTAATCGCAAGATAGAAACGCGGTCAATGTGGGAGCTGGCTTGCCTGCGATAGCAGTGGAAACTGACACACCGCTATCGCAGGCAAGCCAGCTCCCACATGTTTGACCGCATTTCAGCGGCTGTCAGCGGTGTGTCGCAATCCAGATCAACAACCCCGCCTGAAACACCGTAAACGCCACCAGGCACGTGATGGTAAAGCGCAACCCGCTGTCCTCACGCTTGAACTTGGTGACTTTTTCCTCTTCCTTGCGCAGCTTCACTTCGTGTTCCATCAGATTCTGCTCGGCCTGTTGCAGCATCTGCGCCGCTTCAAGAATCTCCACGAACTGCACCTTCTCGGTGTTCCAGCTGTCCAGCACGTCGCTGACCTTGCCCGGTTGCACATTGCCTTTGAGGTGCTGCACATCGGCGTAGGCCACATCAAAACCCTGGATGCGCAAGAAGTGATCGCGGCGCAGGCGTGTCGCTTCGTTCAATGCGTCCTTGTTGGACAGGTCCACGCCGTCGACGCGATAGTGCGACCACTTCTTCTTCGCCCACGCGGCGGCTTGGGCGACGAGGAAGCGGCCAATACCGCGGTTGGCCGGTTCGATTTCCAGGCTGGTGCCCGGGCCGAAATGCACGCGGTGCTTGTCGTGGTCGACCCAGATATCTAGGTGATTCTGCTCACGGCGCACGCGCTGGCCCGGCAGTTGGATGACCATGCGCAGCAGGCTGTGGTGCTTGTCATTGCGCTCGGCATAACCGAATTGCACGAACCGCAATGGCCGCACGCCCGTGGCCCGGTCGGTGGCCAAGGGCGCCAGGCGCAGCATCTTGAAATGCTCGGCCTGAACATCCGCCCATGGCAGGGTCGCCGCGTCGACGGCCTCGGTTTTTTCAGCCGGGGTTTCGGCGGTAGGTTCCGGTGTTGCTTCAGTGGTTGTCATGCGGCGCGATCCTGTCCAAGCCCAGCAAACCGACAGTCTGTTTACTGTCGACCCTGGGCTTATCGGCCGTTTTTTCCAAGACTGGAGGCAAATTGCCGCTTAATGGGGTTGAAGTCCGTCGATAAAGCGCACCAGACGACTGCCCAGCTCTGCGGCGAGGGGCAATTGCGGGTCGTTGTAGGAGGCCAATTGCTGTTTCACGTCGTTGGGCACGATGCGCATCACGTGGTTCATGCCCCCGATCACCGCAAGCTGAGCGTCTGGCTTGGCCTTTTTCAGTTGCTGGGCATCGCCCACTCCGACCTGGATGTCGTTGGTGCCCTGGATGATCAGCGCTGGCATGCGCAGCTTTGCGAAGGCGGCCGACGGGTCGGCGCGAAACAAACTGATCAGATACGGCTGCACACTGGGTCGGAAAATGCCTTCCAGTGGGCCAGGCACATCCATATCCACTTGGCCGGCCTTGAGGTGATCGAGGATTTGATTGCTGCGCAGCAGCAGGGCAGGCGGCAGGTGATCGGCCAACTGTTGGCGGATCACCTGATCAACCGGGCGTGCGCTGCCGGACAGGGAAATCACCCCGGCGGGGTCCAGTTGCGGCGCGGCGAGGGCTGCTACCAGGGCGCCTTCACTGTGGCCGAGCACAATCAGCGGGCCCATGCGTTTGTCGGCTTTGAGCAGTTTGCCCCAGGCCACGGCGTCCGCGACGTAAGCGTCCAGGGTCAGGTTGCGCTCATCCGGCGTGGCGGCCAGGCTGGCGGCCACGCCACGCTTGTCGTAGCGCACGCTGGCGATGTTATGCCGCGCCAGCACCCAGGCCAGGCGCTTGAGGCTGTCGTTGCGCGCCCCGTCGGCACTGTTGCCGTTGCGGTCGGTGGGGCCGGAGCCGGCAATGATCAGCACCACCGGTACTGGCTCGTCGGATTTGGGCAGTAGGAGTGAGCCAAACAGCTCGCCGCTACCGGTGTCCAGGCTTATTGGGCGTTGCAACACAATGGGAGAGGCGGCAAAGCCAAGGCTGGAAAACAGGGTGAGGGTCAACAGTAGAACTCGCAGCATCATCGCGCCATCATCAGAGAGGTGCCGGTTGGACCAAGGTCTACCGGTAAGGTTTCGAGGATGAACTAGTCGGTTGGCCTGCGTATACTGGCGGCCTTAAGTTATTACAGTTGACTTGATTCGACTGATTTCACGGAGCGCCCTGCATGTCCGGCAATACCTTCGGCAAGTTGTTCACTGTCACCACCGCGGGCGAAAGCCATGGCCCGGCGTTGGTCGCCATTGTCGACGGCTGCCCGCCTGGCCTCGAGCTGTCCGTGGCAGACCTGCAGCGTGACCTCGATCGTCGCAAACCCGGCACCAGCCGCCACACCACCCAGCGCCAGGAGCCCGACGAAGTCGAGATTCTTTCCGGCGTGTTCGAAGGGCGTACCACCGGCTGCTCCATCGGCTTGCTGATCCGCAACACCGACCAGAAGTCCAAGGACTACTCGGCGATCAAGGACCTGTTCCGCCCGGCCCACGCCGATTACACCTACCACCACAAATACGGCGAACGCGACTACCGTGGCGGTGGCCGCAGCTCGGCCCGCGAAACCGCCATGCGTGTGGCTGCCGGCGCCATTGCCAAGAAATACCTGGCGACCCAGGGCATCGTGATCCGCGGCTACATGAGCCAGTTGGGCCCGATTGAAACTCCGTTCAAGACCTGGGACAGCGTGGAAGAAAACGCTTTCTTCAGCCCCGACCCGGACAAGGTGCCGGAACTGGAAGCCTACATGGACCAGTTGCGCCGCGACCAGGATTCGGTCGGCGCCAAGATCACCGTGGTTGCCGAAGGCGTTAAACCGGGCCTGGGCGAACCGATCTTCGACCGCCTCGACGCCGAACTGGCCCACGCGCTGATGAGCATCAACGCCGTCAAAGGCGTGGAAATCGGCGCCGGCTTCGCGTGCGTGTCCCAGCGCGGCACCGAGCATCGCGACGAGCTGACCCCGCAAGGTTTTCTCAGCAACAACGCGGGCGGCATCCTCGGCGGTATATCCTCCGGCCAGCCGATCGTTGCGCACCTGGCGCTCAAGGCGACCTCAAGCATCACCACAGCGGGCCGTTCGATTGATGTGCACGGCAACCCGGTTGACGTGATCACCAAGGGCCGCCACGACCCCTGCGTCGGCATCCGCGCTACGCCGATTGCCGAAGCGATGATGGCCATCGTGTTGATGGACCACCTGCTGCGCAACCGGGGTCAAAATGCTGACGTCCACGTAACCACCCCGGTACTGGGCCAGCTGTGACAGTTGTAGTGAGCGAGCTTGTCGAATCGTCGCTCAGGGCTGCGAAGCAGCCCTCTATAACACTATGAACAAAGCCCTACCATACTGGCGCCTCTCCAGCTTCTACCTGTTCTACTTCGCCCTCCTGGGCGCCACCGCGCCGTTCCTGGCGCTGTATTTCAATCACCTCGGGTTCTCCAGCGCGCGCATCGGCGAGCTGGTAGCCATCCCCATGCTGATGCGCTGCGTGGCGCCCAACCTGTGGGGCTGGCTGGGTGACTACACCGGCCAGCGCCTGGCCATCGTGCGCGTTGGCGCGGTGTGCACCCTGGCGAGTTTTTCGCTGATCTTCGTCAGTCATACCTACGCCTGGCTGGCCCTGGTGATGGCGCTGCATGCGTTCTTCTGGCACGCAGTGCTGCCGCAGTTTGAAGTGATCACCCTCGCGCACCTGCGCAAAAAAACCTCTCGCTATAGCCAGATCCGCCTCTGGGGCTCCATTGGTTTTATCCTCACCGTGGTGATCATGGGTCGCCTGTTCGACTGGCTGAGCCTGGACATCTACCCGATGGTGGTTGTGGTGATCATGGCCGGCATCATCGGCGCCAGCCTGTGGGTGCCGAACGCGCAGCCGGCGACCCAGGGTAGTCGCCTGGCAGGCGAGGGGTTCCTGAAACAATTGCGCAGCCCGGGCGTCTTGGCGTTTTACGCCTGTGTGGCGTTGATGCAAATGAGCCACGGCCCGTACTCCACCTTTCTCACCCTGCACCTCGAACACCTGGGTTACAGCCGCGGTGTGATCGGCCTGTTGTGGGCTTTGGGTGTCGTGGCGGAAGTGCTGATGTTCCTCGCCATGAGCCGTATCCTCTCGCGCTTTTCGGTACGCCGGGTATTGCTCGCCAGTTTCCTGCTGGCGGCACTGCGCTGGCTGCTGTTGGGTTCGTTTGCCGAGTTTTTCTGGGTGCTGTTGCTGGCGCAGGTGATGCACGCCGCCACCTTCGGCAGCTTTCACGCGGCAGCGATTGCCTTTGTGCAGCGCAGTTTTGGCGACAAACAACAAGGCCAGGGCCAGGCACTGTATGCCGCCCTGGCCGGTACCGGCGGTGCGCTGGGCGCGCTGTATTCGGGCTACAGTTGGAACCTGTTGGGGCCGACCCTAACCTTCAGCATCGCCAGCGTCGCCGCCCTGGCCGCCGCCGTTATCATCGGTCTTCGAATGCAAGAGCAGAACCAAGGAACCCTTCAATGAGCTACGTCGCTGTCTACTCCGCCGCTACACCGGACACTCCGAACAAGGTCTTGACCCATTTCGATGACATCGCCGCGACTCTGGCCGAGCATGGCGTGCGCTTTGACCGCTGGCAGCCGAGCCCGATTGAGCAGGGCGCCAGCGATGCCGAACTGATCGCGGCGTATCAGACGCAGATCGATGCTCTCGGCTACGGCTCTGTAGAAGTGCTGCGCGTTACCGGCGATCACGCGCAAAAATCTGAACGGCGTGCACAGTTTTTGGACGAGCGCCGTTACAGTGAAGACGATGGGCGTTTTTTCATTGCTGGCCAGGGCCTGTTCGCCCTGCACATTGGCGACTACGTGTACGCCGTGCGTTGTGAGAAAAACGACCTGCTGGTGATTCCCGCCGGTATTGCGCACTGGTTTGACATGGGTGAGAACCCGCACTTCGTAGCGTTGCGGTTGTTCAATACGGCGAAAGGGTGGGTACCTGAATTCACAGGTGACGATATTGCCCGGCGCTTTCCCGGTTTGGACGATTAATTACGGCCTATCAGAAACTTCAATCCCCGTATGGTGGAAGTTTCTGTGGGAAGAAACTTAACCTTCTGTAGGGGCTTGCTGTTTATTTTCGGGCCTGCGCCTTAATACCATTCCTTATGTAACTCTCTCTGGTATTAGCGTTTATATCACCTGTCAATAGGAGGAATCCGAAGGGTGATAGGACGTCGACCAATAAAATGGAGAGAACGCAATGAGAGGCCCGAGGGAATCGTTTCTACCGCCGTATTCGGTACCCAATGCTGCCAGGCGACGCATTAACCTGGCGGGCAAGTCGCTGACCCCGACAGAATTGGAAATATTGCGCTGGGCCTCGGAAGGCAAGACTGTGTGGGAGATCAGTAAGATACGCGCCACGTCAGAAGCCACGGTAAAATTCCACTTGCGCAATATCTACGGCAAGTTGGAAGTGACCAACCGCGTGCAGGCAATGAATGAGGCCGCGCGTCAGGGGCTTTGCTGAAGGCATAAAAAAGGGCCGCGACACTCAACAGTGTCGCGGCCCTTTGCTTTGTCTGAGCCTTAAGCCGAGTGGTACGTCGGCAGGGCAAAGCGGTTTTGGCTCTGCAGCATCGAAATCTGCGGCAGGTCGCTGGCTTGTTCGGCGAGGTCGCGGCGAATGGCGCTGATCACCCAGGTCAATTGGTCGGCAGTGTGCAACTGCTGGTAGGAGATCGAGCGTTTCACCTGTTTGCCTTCGCTGTTACGCAGGGTCAACAGGATGCCGCCGTCAGGACGTGGCTGAGTGGTGACGTCGTAGTTGGAGAATACTGAAGCGAATTTATCTTGGATCAGGCTCATGTCTATCAGCTCCGTTGGCTCAAGTTGGCAAGCATGGAGTGATAGGTGCAGTGATTGTGCCAGCTACTGATTTATAAAAATATCGTTATAAATCAGTTATTTGCGAAAAATCAGGAATTTCAGTTTCGTGCAATTTGCATGGATGGCCGTCATGCATCCTGCATTTTGCGTTGTTCCTCAGGCCTGAACAGGCGCCCCATCAGTTTTAAAGACTGCCTCTGCGTCGCTAAATTCCATTTTTCCGCGGTCGCTCATCGGGATACAAAACTTTTCAAATCCTGCGTGTACAGCCGAAGAGGGGCTGACGTACTTTCCTGCAAGGTTTACGAAGAATAAGAAAAAGGACGTTCCCATGAGCCATCCGCAAAACGACATGATCACTTGGGGCATGATGCTGCGTAAGGTGCCTGCCATTGTTTGTGCGCTCCCCCGCGTGGTACGCGGCATGCGTGCCGCCAATGTCACAGACCCCCAGCAACCCTGCGGCCTGGGCTGGCACTTTGAACAAGCCGCCTTGCGTAACCCGGATGGCGCCGCCTTGTTGTACGCCGACCGCGTCCTCAGCTACACCGAAGCCAACCAACACGCCAACCGCATTGCCCATCATCTGCAGGCCCATGGCATCGGCAAGGGTGATGTAGTCGCGATGTTTATCGAAAACCGTCCCGAACTGCTGCTTAACGTGTTGGCCGTGGCCAAGCTGGGCGGCATCTGCGCCATGCTCAATACGGCGCAAACCCAAGCGGCGCTGGTGCACAGCCTTAACCTGGTGAACCCCGTGGCGATTGTGGTGGGGGCAGAATTGGTGGCCGCCTACGAAGTCGTGCGTAATGAGGTGGCGATCGAGGCAAAACGCACGTGGTTCGTCGCCGAGCAACACGGCGGCACCGTGCCGCAAGGTTACATCGACCTGATCGCTGCCAGCGCCGAGCGGCCGGCGACTAACCCGGCCAGCACTGCGCAGGTTTTCTTCAACGATCCCTGCTTTTATATCTACACCTCCGGCACCACGGGCTTGCCCAAGGCCGGCATCATGAAGCACGGCCGCTGGACCAAGACCGCCGTCAGCTTCGGCTGCATTGCCTTGGACATGGGCCCGGACGACGTCCTTTATTGCACGCTGCCGCTCTATCACGCCACCGGCCTGTGCGTGTGCTGGGGCTCGGCGATTGTCGGAGCGTCGGGGTTTGCCATCCGGCGTAAATTCAGTGCCAGCCAGTTCTGGGACGACGCGCGTAGATTCAAGGCGACCACCCTCGGTTATGTCGGTGAATTGTGCCGTTACCTGCTCGACCAGCCAGCCAGCGAAAACGATGGTGATCACCGCGTGACCAAGATGGTCGGCAATGGCCTGCGTCCTGGCGTGTGGGAGCAGTTCAAGGCGCGTTACGGCGTCGATCATGTGTGCGAGTTGTATGCCGCCAGCGACGGCAATATCGGCTTCACCAACGTCTTGAATTTCGACAATACCGTCGGCTTTTGCCTGCAGCACTGGGCGCTGGTGGACTACACCCACGATACGGGTGAGCCCCTACGCGGCAGCGATGGTTTCATGCACAAAGTGAAGACAGGTGGGCAGGGATTATTGCTGGCCAGGATCGATGAAAAGTCGCCTTATGATGGCTACACCGACCCGGAAAAGAACCGAAAGGTGGTCCTCACCGATGTATTCGAGAAGGGCGACCGCTACTTCAATACCGGCGATCTGGTGCGCAGCATTGGCTTTGGCCATGCGCAATTCGTCGACCGTATGGGGGATACCTATCGCTGGAAGGGCGAAAACGTCTCCACCACTGAAGTTGAGAATGTCCTGTTGCAACATCCGCAGATCGCCGAGGTCGTGGCCTATGGTGTGGAAATCGAAAACACCAACGGCCGTGCCGGCATGGTTGCCATCACCCCGAGCGAGTCCCTGGCCGCCCTGGACATGCGCGAGTTGCTGCAGTTCGCCCATGACCAGTTGCCGCACTATGCGGTGCCGTTGTTCCTGCGGGTCAAGGTGAAGATGGAAACCACCGGCACCTTCAAATACCAGAAGGTGCGGCTCAAGCAGGAGGCGTTCGACCCGGACAAGGCAGGCAATGATCCGGTCTACGCCTGGCTGCCGGGTTCGGACTGCTATGTACCGGTGACGGGGCCATTGTTGGCGCAGATCCAGGCCGGCCACTTCCGTTATTAACCGTAGCGTTATTGATTCTGCCTATGGCGCCTTTTGACAAAAAAGCCATGACAGGTGGGAACTCCCTCGCGACACTGGCGCCTATTCAGTATCAGGACAAGGAGCCCCACATGTCAGATCAACCCAAACAAATGACCGATGATGAAGCCGCCGAATTTGCCGAGCAGGTCTTTGACGTCGCCCGCAAAGGCGACGCCGCTATGCTCGCCGCGCTTCTGGCCAAAGGCTTGCCACCCAATTTTCGTAACCATAACGGCGACACCCTGTTGATGCTCGCGGCGTACCACGGCCATGCCGAGGCGGTAAAAGTCCTGCTGGAGTTCAAGGCTGACCCGCTGATCGCCAATGACAAAAACCAGTTGCCGATCGCCGGGGCTGCGTTCAAGGGCACCTTGCCGGTAGTACAGGCGCTGATCGAAGGTGGCTCGCCAGTGGATGCCTCCTCCTCGGACGGCCGTACCGCCTTGATGATGGCGGCAATGTTCAACCGCGTGGAGATGGTCGACTACCTGCTCGGCCAGGGCGCCAACCCCAAGGCGACTGATGCCCAGGGCGCGACGGCGTTGGCGGCGGCGCAGACCATGGGCGCCGTGGATACGGCGGCGCAGTTGCAGAAACTGGTGTAGGCTACGCGCCCTCAAAAACCAGCCCGCTACAGGACCATGCCCATGAAAACCGCCCTCGTCGAACTCATCAGCAAAATCAGCGCCGGCGTCATGGGCGAGGACGAAGTGGCGCGTATCGCCGATGAAGCGGCCCAGGCCTACGCGGACCCGGCGGCGTTTTTGGCGGCCAACCCGGATATCAACTACGACGATACCTTCCCGATTCCTTTGGGTGAATGGATCGTCGTCGGCAGCCTGCCGGACACCGTGTTGTTCCAGGCCGACACCTACGGCGACCTGTTCGCACAGATCGTCGCTTCGTTCGGCCCAGGCGTGGCGTTCAACCTCAAGCCCAAGCAACTGGCCAAGACCGAAGACCTGACTGCACTGAACCGCATCCAGATCCAGATGAGTGCCCTCAGCCCGGAAGATGGCGGCTACGTGTTGCTCAACTTCAGCCAACTGTTGGACGACGAGATCCAGGCCGTGCTGGTCTACGGCAACGACCTGCCGCGTGTGCTGGCGTTGTGCGCCGAAGTCGGTATCAAGGGCGAGCCGTCCCTGGAAGCGCTGAAGATCGCTGTGCACGTCTGAAATAGAACGGAACCCCGGCCAGTGCTGACTATCCTACAAGTGCATGCCCTCACTTAGGAGCGACACCATGGGTTCGACTTTCAATGGCCTGATCGGGCTGATCATCCTGGCGCTGGATATCTGGGCGATCATCAATGTGTTCAAAAGCGGTGCCAGCACGGGCGCCAAGGTGCTGTGGATTTTGCTGATCCTGTTGTTGCCGGTGCTGGGCTTGATCATTTGGGCAATCGCCGGGCCGCGTGGCAACGTGCGGATATGACTGTAAAACTGCCCACTCAACATTGAGTGGCTGTAGTCAATGTGGGAGGGGGGCAATCCCCCTCCCACATTTCTTTGTGTCGAAATATTCGCTACACAGAATTTTCACACAGCCTTCCGGACAATTCCCTTCGTTCTATTTCCTTGTAGGACGGCTCTGTCGCCGGCCAGCGAAAGCCCTACAAAGAAGTGTTTTTCCTCAGTAATCAATAGCGTTGATGGCATTCATCGGGCACCATTTGCGCCAACGCGCTTACCCCCCCGTTCCTACACGCTTGGGCGTGGGCAGGATGCCGCAGCAATATTTCGCAACTTAAACTTCCAATGGGTCCTCAAACGACATGGCAAACCCGGACGCCCTGAATCAGCAGCGAGCTTCAAGTCGCCTGCTGCAACCGACCGTCAAATCCCATCTGGCATACACGCTGCTCTGCGCACTGGTCATGATGGTGATGTTCTCCCTGCTGCGCCTGGCGCTGCTTGTGTACAACCGCGAGATGATCCTCGACACGCCGGCCTCGACCTTCCTTGAAGCGTTCGCCAACGGCCTGCGCCTGGACCTGCGCCTGGTGGTTTACCTGATCATCCCATTGCTGCTGGCGTTGTTCAGCGTACGGGCGATGGCTGCTCGCGGGTTCTTCCGTTTCTGGCTGACCGTGGCGTCCAGCATCGCCCTGTTCCTGGGCCTGATGGAAATGGACTTCTATCGCGAGTTCCACCAGCGCCTCAACGGCCTGGTGTTCCAGTACGTGAAGGAAGACCCGAAAACCGTGATGAGCATGCTCTGGTACGGTTTCCCGGTGGTGCGTTACCTGCTGGCCTGGGCCGTGGGCACGCTGATCCTGAGCATCGCCTTCAAAGGCGCCGACCGTGCAACGCGCCCACGCGGGCCGTTCAGCGGTGGCAGCATCGGCACTCGCCAAGTAGCGCCGTGGTACACGCGTATTGCGGTGTTCGTGGTCTGCCTGTTGGTCGCTGTCATCGCCGCGCGTGGCACCCTGCGCCAAGGCGCGCCACTGCGTTGGGGTGACGTCTACACCACCGACTCGAACTTCGCCAACCAACTGGGCCTGAATGGCACGTTGTCGCTGGTCGGCGCGGCCAAGGCACGGTTCTCCGAGCATCGTGACAACACTTGGAAGGCGACGCTGGAACAGCCGTTGGCGACCCAGACTGTGCGCGACATGCTGGTGCTGCCGACGGAAAAACTGGTGGATACCGACACCGCCGCTGTGCGCCGCGAGTTCACCCCACCGGCAGAGAAAACCCTGCCGATCAAGAACGTCGTCGTGATTCTGATGGAAAGCTTCGCCGGTCACTCGGTCGGCGCCCTGGGTCGTCCGGGTAACATCACGCCGTACTTCGACAAACTGTCCAAGGAAGGCCTGTTGTTCGACCGCTTCTTCTCCAACGGCACTCACACTCACCAGGGGATGTTCGCCACCATGGCGTGTTTCCCCAACCTGCCGGCGTTCGAATACCTGATGCAGACCCCGGAAGGCAGCCACAAGCTGTCGGGCCTGCCGCAGTTGCTCAGCGCACGCAAATTTGACGACGTGTATGTCTACAACGGTGACTTCGCCTGGGATAACCAATCGGGCTTCTTCAGCAACCAGGGCATGACCCACTTCATTGGTCGCAACGACTTCGTCGACCCGGTGTTCTCCGACCCGACCTGGGGCGTGTCCGATCAGGACATGTTCAACCGTGGCCTGGAAGAGCTGAAAGCCCGCGAAGGCGGCAAGCCGTTCTATGCCTTGCTGCAAACCTTGTCCAACCACACGCCGTATGCCTTGCCGACGCCATTGCCGGTCGAGAAGGTCACGGGTCGTGGCAGCCTCGACGAGCATTTGACGGCGATGCGCTACTCCGACTGGGCGTTGGGCCAGTTCTTTGAAAAGGCGCGTAAGGAGCCGTATTTCAAGGAAACCTTGTTCGTGATTGTCGGCGACCACGGCTTTGGCAACGAACAGCAGATCACCGAAATGGACCTGGGTCGCTTTAACGTGCCGATGCTGATGATCGCACCGGGCATACAGGAGAAGTTCGGCGAGCGTGACCACACCGTGGGCACCCAGATCGACATCGTGCCGACCATCATGGGCCGCCTGGGTGGCGAAACCTTGCACCAGTGCTGGGGGCGCGACCTGCTGAACCTGCCGGAAGGCGATAAAGGCTTCGGCGTGATCAAACCGTCGGGCAGCGATCAGACAGTGGCGCTGGTTACCGGCGATCGCATTCTGGTGTTGCCGAAGGAAATGCCACCCAAGCTCTGGGAATATGAGCTGGGCGCCAACCCGACCGGTAAAGTGATTCCTGAATCGCCGGACGAGGGGGCATTGAGGCAGAAACTTGAGTCGTTCCTACAGACGGCGACCAAGAGCCTGTTGGATAACACCGCTGGTGTGGCTGACGGCAAGCCGGACTAATTAACCGGCAATAAAAAAGAGGCCTTTTTCAAGGCCTCTTTTTTTGCTGTTTTTTGCTACCAGGACTTTATATCCGGCCAAGCAACATCAACACCAGCAGCACTACCAATACCACCCCGAGGATACCCGACGGGCCGTAACCCCAGTTACGCGAGTGAGGGAACACTGGCAGACCACCGACCAGCAGGAGGATCAGGATAATGATCAGAATGAGGCTCATGGTTTTTTCCTTATTGGCTTTCTGCAAAGACCGGTTATTTAACGATAGGCCCGACAGCTAACTTACGGACGCCTTAACAACTCCGACTATTGCCCCTCGCGAAAAATTCAGTATTTTTTAAAGCATTTCGTGCACTCGCTTATTTCTTTTAATGCGTTCGCAAATCCACTTTGCTAGTTGAAAAATATTGAACTTAGGCAATAGGAAAATATCCGACCCAGCCGCCGGTTTGCCAAGGGCATTCATCACTCTGATGGTGGGTGGGTGTGGGGAAAACCTTCGCTACACTGCCGGTCACTTCTTCCGTGAACCACAAGGCTACCTCCTATGCAAAATCGCATGATGATCACTGGCGCCGGGTCTGGCCTGGGTCGCGAAATCGCTCTGCGCTGGGCCCGCGAAGGTTGGCAATTGGCCTTGTCTGACGTCAGCGAGCCGGGCTTGCAGGAAACCCTCAAGCGCGTGCGCGAGGCGGGCGGCGACGGTTTTGTGCAACGCTGTGACGTGCGCGATTACAGCCAGCTCACCGCATTTGCCCAGGCTTGCGAGGTGAAACTGGGTGGCATCGATGTGATCGTCAACAATGCAGGCGTGGCTTCGGGTGGGTTCTTCGCCGAACTGTCCCTGGAAGACTGGGACTGGCAAATAGCAATCAACCTGATGGGCGTGGTCAAGGGCTGCAAGGCGTTCCTGCCCCTGCTGGAAAAGAGCAAGGGCCGCATCATCAACATCGCGTCTATGGCGGCATTGATGCAGGGCCCGGCCATGAGCAACTACAACGTGGCCAAGGCCGGCGTGGTGGCGCTGTCGGAAAGTCTGCTGGTGGAGCTAAAGCAGCAGAAAGTCGGCGTGCACGTGGTCTGCCCGTCGTTCTTCCAGACCAACCTGCTCGACTCGTTCCGCGGGCCGACCCCGGCGATGAAGGCCCAAGTGGGCAAACTGCTTGAGAGCTCGCCGATTTCGGCGGCAGACATTGCCGATTACATTTATGAGCGCGTCGCAGCAGGCGAATTCATGATCCTGCCCCATGAGCAAGGGCGGATGGCGTGGGCGTTGAAGCAGAAGAACCCGCAGTTGCTCTATGACGAGATGACGACCATGGCCGACAAGATGCGTGCCAAAGCGCAGGCGGTTAAAGGCTGATCAGGTGGCAGTCTGTCAGGCAAGTTACCTGCGTATGTAGGGAGTGCCTGATTTCACCGCAAGGCATTGATGGCCCCACAGCCAGCGCGCATGGTCGAGGTCCTGTCATTCTAAAAGGACAACCGCCATGCTGGTCTTAAGCCGCGCCGTAGGCGAAGTCATCTCCATTGGCGATGACATCGCCGTACACATCCTCGAGTTGAACGGTAACCAGGTGAAGTTCGGTGTTGCAGCGCCGGCCGGGGTGCATGTTCATCGCGCGGAGGTGTACCAGAAAATCCTCGAACGCCAAGCCGCTGAGCTGAACGCGGCCCCCAACCCTTAGCGCATTTTCAGTCGAATAGATGCTTGGGCACGTCGTGCTTGAGCATCAACTGGCATTGTTCGCTCTCGGGGTCGAACACGATCAGCGCCTGGCCCTTGGTCAGCGCCTGGCGCACGCGCAATACGCGGGTCTCCAGGGGCGTGTCGTCGCCATTGTCGGTGCCGTCACGGGTGACGAAGTCTTCGATGAGGCGGGTCAGGGTGTCGACTTCAAGAGCGTCGTAGGGAATCAGCATACAAGCCTCGGGTGATGGATCCCGGCGATGCTACTGCGCCGGGACCGGAGTTGCCAGTCTCAGGGCTTGTTGCCCACCAGGCTCTCCACCGATGGCACCCGCGTGTCGCTCTCCATTTGTGCATCGTGTTCAATCTGATGACTGAACCGATCCAGTGAACCCTGGGCCGGTTGTGCGTCGCTGGCGAATACGGGCGGGCTGAGAATATACGCGCCCAGCAGGCGGCTCAGCGCCGCGAGGCTATCGATATGGGTGCGTTCGTAGCCGTGAGTCGCGTCGCAGCCAAACGCCAGCAACGCGGTGCGGATATCATGGCCGGCGGTCACGGCCGAGTGTGCATCGCTGAAGTAGTAGCGGAACAGGTCGCGGCGCACCGGCAACTCGTTGTCAGACGCCAGGCGCAGCAAATGCCGCGACAGGTGATAGTCATACGGTCCACCCGAATCCTGCATCGCCACGCTCACCGCATGTTCACTGGAATGCTGGCCGGGGGCGACGGGGGCAATATCGATGCCGACGAACTCACTGACATCCCAGGGCAGGGCGGCCGCTGCGCCGCTGCCGGTCTCCTCGGTAATAGTGAAGAGTGGGTGGCAGTCGATCAGCAACGGCTCGCCGCTGTCGACAATCGCCTTGAGCGCGGCGAGCAGGGCAGCGACGCCAGCCTTGTCGTCAAGGTGTCGGGCGCTGATGTGCCCACTTTCGGTAAATTCGGGCAGCGGGTCGAAGGCCACGTAGTCACCGATGCCGACCCCCAGGGAATCGCAATCGGCGCGGGTCGCGCAGTAGGCGTCCAGGCGCAGCTCCACGTGGTCCCAGCTCACCGGCATTTCGTCCACGGCGGTGTTGAACGCGTGCCCGGAGGCCATCAACGGCAGCACGCTGCCACGGATCACACCGTTATCGGTAAACAGGCTGACGCGGCTGCCTTCGGCAAATCGGCTCGACCAGCAGCCCACCGGCGCCAGGCTCAGGCGGCCGTTGTCCTTGATCGCGCGTACGGCGGCACCGATGGTGTCCAAGTGTGCGGACACCGCACGGTCTGGGCTGTTCTTCTGGCCCTTGAGGGTGGCGCGAATAGTGCCGCGCCGCGTCATTTCAAACGGAATGCCCAGTTCTTCCAGGCGCTCGGCGACGTAGCGCACGATGGTGTCGGTAAACCCTGTGGGGCTGGGGATGGCGAGCATTTCCAGCAGCACTTTTTGCAGGTAAGCGAGATCCGGTTCGGGGATGGTTTGGGGCATAAAGGGGTCCTTTAGTTGCAAGCTATTAGCTGCAAGCTGCAAGCTGCAAGCTGCAAGCTGCAAGTTCGGTGTGGTGTAAGGCTGTTGATTTCGCTTGAAGCTTGAAGCTAAAAGCTTGCCGCTTGCCGCTACCCACTATACGGAAACAACAAATCGACAAATTTTTCAGCAGTGGGTTGCGGCTCATGATTGGCCAGGCCGGCGCGTTCGTTGGCTTCGATAAACACGTACTCGGGTTGATCGGCGGCAGGCACCATCAGGTCCAGGCCCACCATGGGAATATCCAGGGCGCGCGCAGCGCGCACGGCGGCGTCCACCAGCGTGGGGTGCAGGATCGCGGTGACGTCTTCCAGGCAACCCCCCGTGTGCAGGTTGGCGGTGCGGCGCACGGCCAGGGTCTGGCCGCGAGGCAGGATGCTGCTGTAGTCGTAGCCGGCGGCTGTCAAGGTGCGCTCGGTTTCGGCGTCGACCGGGATTTTGCTTTCACCGTCGGTGGCGGCCTGGCGGCGGCGGCTCTGGGCTTCTATCAAGGCGCCGATGGAATGCTGACCGTCGCCAGTCACTTCGGCTGGGCGTCGGATTGCAGCGGCGACAACTTCGAAACCAATCACCAGGATGCGCAGGTCCAGGCCTTCGTGAAAGCTTTCCAACAATACCCGACTGTCAAACTGCCGCGCCGCTTCAATCGCCTGCTGCACGTCTTCGATGCTTTGCAAATCCACCGCTACACCATGGCCTTGCTCGCCATTCAGCGGCTTGACCACGACGCGCAGGTGTTCGTCGAGGAACTCCAGGTTGTCATCGGCGCTGCCCGCGAGTTGTTGCGACGGCACGTTCAGCCCTGCGGCTTTCAGGGTTTTATGCGTCAGGCTTTTATCCTGACACAGCGTCATGCTGACGGCGGTGGTCAGGTCGCTCAGGGATTCACGGCAGCGCACACGGCGGCCGCCATGACTCAAGGTGAACATGCCCGCGTCAGCGTCATCCACCTGCACATCAATACCTCGGCGGTGGGCCTCCTCCACGATGATTCGTGCATAAGGGTTGAACCCCGCCTGCGGGCCGGGGCCGAGAAACAAAGGCTGGTTGATGCCATTCTTACGCTTGATCGCAAAGGTGGTCAGCGCGCGAAAACCGAGCTTGGCGTAAAGGTTCTTGGCTTGGCGATTATCGTGCAGCACCGACAAATCCAGATAGCTCAAGCCACGGCTCATGAAGTGTTCCACCAGATGGCGCACCAGCACCTCACCCACACCGGGGCGCGTGCATTGCGGGTCAACCGCCAGGCACCACAGACTGCAACCGTTTTCCGGGTCGTGAAAGGCTTTTTGGTGATTGAGGCCCATCACGCTGCCGATCACCGCGCCGCTGTCTTCATCCTCTGCCAGCCAATACACCGGGCCACCTTGATGTCGCGGCGTGAGGCGTTCGGTGTCGACAGGCAACATGCCGCGCCCTTGATAGAGCCGGTTCACCGCCAGCCAATCCGCCTCGCTCTGCACGCGGCGAATACGGAAGCCACGAAACACTCGAGTCGCTGGGCGATAGTCGCTGAACCAAAGGCGCAACGTGTCGGATGGATCAAGAAACAACTGCTGGGGATCGATCCCCAGAATTTGCTGGGGGGCCGCCACATACAGGGCGATGTCTCGCTCGCCAGCCTGCTCATTGAGCAACTCCAGGGCGAGGCTGGCAGGGTCCGGAAAGGTATGGCCGATCAACAGCCGACCCCAACCGCAATGCACGGCAATCGGTTCGGCGGCCAAGGGGCTGCCGTCTTCAGCCAGGCGGGCTTGCAGGCGCTCGTAGGTTGGCGCCTGGCCCTTCAGCAAGCGTTGGCTGTAAGCCGCTGCAAGAGGTTTCATCAATCAGATTCCTTGTTCGCTGAGCCACAGGTTCAGCGCCGCCAGTTGCCACAGCTTGGAGCCGCGCAACGGCGTCAGTTGGCCCTGCGGGTCGGTGAGCAGGCGGTCGAGCATGGCCGGGTTGAACAGGCCGCGATCCTGGCTGGGGTCCAGCAGCAGTTCACGGACCCAGTTCAGGGTATCGCCTTGCAAATGCTTGAGGCCCGGCACTGGAAAGTAGCCCTTCTTACGGTCAATGACTTCGCTTGGGATGACACGGCGCGCGGCTTCTTTGAGGACCTGCTTGCCGCCATCAGGCAACTTGAACTTGCCAGGTACACGGGCCGACAGCTCCACCAGGCGGTAGTCCAGGAACGGTGTACGCGCCTCCAGGCCCCAGGCCATGGTCATGTTATCGACGCGTTTGACCGGGTCGTCCACCAGCATCACTGTGCTGTCCAGACGCAGTGCCTTGTCCACGGCGGCATCGGCGCCTGGCATGGCGAAATGCTCGCGTACAAAGTCACCGGCAGCGTCGTTGGCCGTCAGCCATTTCGGCGCGACGGTGGCGGCGTAATCTTCGTAGCTGCGGTCGAAAAACGCATCGCGATACGCCGCATAAGGATCGCTGGCGCCATCCACCTGCGGGTACCAGTGGTAACCGGCGAAGAGCTCGTCGGCGCCCTGGCCGCTCTGCACCACCTTGCAATGCTTGGCCACTTCCCGCGACAGCAGGTAGAAGGCGATGCAGTCATGGCTGACCATTGGCTCGCTCATGGCGCGAAATGCCGCCGGCAGTTGCTCGATGATCTCGCTTTCAGCAATGCGCAATTGGTGGTGACGGGTGCCGTAGTGCTTGGCGATCAGGTCGGAGTACTGGAACTCGTTGCCAGCCTCGCCGCCCGCGTCTTCAAAACCGATGGAGAAGGTCGACAGGTCTTGCACGCCGACTTCGCGCAGCAGGCCGACGAGCATGCTCGAATCGACACCGCCGGACAGCAGCACGCCGACATCCACGGCGGCACGTTGGCGGATGGCCACGGCTTCGCGGGTGCTGTCGAGCACGCGATCAGTCCAGTCTTCCAGGCTGAGGTTTTTCTCGTCCTCATGCGGACCGTAGGGCAGGGTCCACCAGGTTTTCTGCTCGGTCTTGCCGTTGGCTTCGACACGCATCCAGCTCGCCGGTGGCAGTTTTTCAATGCCTGCCAGCAGGGTACGCGGTGCAGGCACCACAGCGTGAAAGTTCAAGTAGTGGTTGAGCGCCACCGGATCAAGGATCGGGTTGATATCGCCGCCCTTGAGCAGCGCAGGCAATGCCGAGGCAAAGCGCAAGCGCTGGCCGGTGCGCGACAGGTACAACGGTTTTACGCCGAGACGGTCACGTGCGATAAACAAACGCTGGGCATCGCGCTCCCAGATGGCGAAGGCAAACATGCCGTTGAGCTTGGGCAGCAGCGCTTCGCCCCAGGCGTGGTAGCCCTTGAGCAGCACTTCGGTGTCGCCGCCGGAATAGAAGGCGTAGCCCAAGGCTTCCAGCTCTTTGCGCAATTCCGGGAAGTTATAGATCGCACCGTTGAAGGCCAGGCTCAGGCCGAGGTGTGAATCGACCATGGGTTGGGCCGAGCCGTCCGACAAGTCCATGATCTTCAGGCGTCTGTGGCCCAGGGCAATCGGCCCTTGGGCATGGAAGCCCCAGGCATCCGGGCCACGTGGGGCCAAGTGATGGGTGATGCGCTCAATGGCCGCCAAGTCGGCAGGTTGGGCATCGAAACGTAATTCTCCAGCTAATCCGCACATAAATTCCTTACCGGTTTTTCCGTTGGGGAGGGGTCAATACTCAATACGCCCTGAGGGCGCGTACCCAGAAACTGACCCAGTGCTATCCGTAGAGTTTTAGACCGATAAGTTATAAGCCAAATAGGCGCACTGGCGTTAACGCCCTCGTTTGCGCTGATTACGGTGTCTTTGTTTTACCTCGAATCAATGCCCGCAAGGCAAATCGGTTGGGGTGGCAAGCTTCGGCCACATTGGCCGGTATGGGCAGCGGTTCGTCACTCAGCCAGGCGGCGATCAGTTCGCCGCACAGTGGCGCCGTGATCAGCCCGCGTGAACCATGGCCGCTATTGATGTACACCCCCGGTAGCCACGGGCACGGCGTATCCGGGACTTGCCGGGCGTCTTTGCCGAGCACGGCATACACGCTTTGAAACACCGTACCATCCGCCAGCGGTCCGACAATCGGCAGGTAATCAGGGCTGGTGCAGCGGAATGCGGCACGCCCCTCCAGCTGTTCCGGGGCCAGTTGTTCTCCGCCCAGGCGCTGCAGCAGGTCTTCGGAAATCTCGCGCAGCATCTCCAGGTTGCCAGCATGTTCGGCAGCGGTGGCCGTGAGGTCGTCGTTGGTGAAGTCGAAGCTGGCGCCAAGCGTGTGTTCACCCAGCCGGGCGGGTGCGACGTAACCTTCGGCGCAGACCACCGTGGTCAGCGCCTCACTGGCCGAGGTTTGCGCCAGGCGGCTGATCTGCCCACGAATCCGCTTGAGCGGCAAGTCGGCGCTGAACGCGAACCGCTTGATTTCAGCAGCGCCCGCCAGCACCACCACCGAGGCGCTCGCCAGTACGCAATCGCCGTTGCGGGCTTGCCACTGGCCATCGACCCGGTGCAGCTCAACGGCCTCGTTGTGTGTGAGGACCTCAATCAACGGATGTGCCGCCTGCCACTGGCACAGCGCCGGCGGGTGCACCCAACCGCCTTCGGGGAAAAACAGGCCGCCCTGGGCCAGGCTGATCCCGGCGCGTTGTTGGGCCTGATCGCGGTCCAGCAGGTGCAGCAGATCCGGGGCGAACGCGTCGGCGAGTTGCACCTGGCGCTGGCTTTCCTTGGCATCAAACGCTAGTTGCAGCACGCCGCAGCCGTCCCAGTCGACACCACGCTGCAAGTGCTCCAACAGCCGTCGGGTGTGGCCGAACCCGCTGAGGATCAGTTGCGACAAGGCCGTGCCATGTGCGGACAGTTTGAGATACAGCACGCCTTGGGGGTTGCCCGACGCTTCCTGCGCCAACGCCGCGTGGCGCTCCAGCAGGCTGACGCGCCAGCCTCGCGCCGCGAGGCTGGCGGCGGTGGCGCAACCGGCCAGGCCGCCGCCGATGACCATGGCATGGCGTTCACCGTCGAGGGCAGGCGGGCGGGCGAACCAGGGTTTGGCTGACGTTGGGCGCGGCGTGTCATGGGGCCAGCCAAGGTACTCGCCGCGCAGGATCTCCCACTTGTGGCCGATGCCTGGCGTGCGCTTCATCTTGAACCCGGCCGCGTTGATCAACCGTCGCACCCAGCCGGTGCTGGTAAAGGTACTGATGGTTGAGCCGGGTGCCGCCAGGCGCGCCAGTTCGGCAAACAGCTCGGCGGTCCACATGTCCGGGTTTTTCGCCGGGGCGAAGCCGTCGAGAAACCACGCGTCGATCTGCGCATCCAGTTGTGGCAATTGTTCCAGGGCATCGCCGATCAACAGGGTCAGGGTCACGCGGCCGTTATCCAGCACCAGCCGCTGGAAGCCTTGATGGACAGCGATGTACTGCGCCAGCAGTTGCTCGGCGAAGGGCTGCAGTTCGGGCCAGAGGGCGAGGGCGCGTTGCAGGTCGGCGTGGCTCAGCGGATACTTTTCCACGCTGAGAAAATGCAGGTGCGCGCCGGCAACCGCGTGCTGTTCGAACAGTTGCCAGGCACACAGGAAATTCAACCCGGTGCCGAAGCCGGTTTCACCAATCACCAGCCGCCCACCCGCCGGGAGGGCCGCGAAGCGTTCCTGCAAACGGTTCTGTTCGAGGAATACATAGCGGGTTTCTTCAAGGCCCGACTTGTCGGAAAAGTACACATCGTCAAACGCCCGCGAGTGCGGGCGACCTTGATCATCCCAGTCGAGCTGGGCGTGGGTGATGGGGGTCATGGACGGCTCATAAAAAAGCAGGCAAAGGCAAGGTGGCCATTCTAGCTGATCAACAAGCTTTGAATTGACCTACGGCAAGCGCGTATGGAATTTCCTCCCGCGCGCTGCTGCCCAATCCGCTAGTCTTGATCCATTTTGAAACGGAGCTGCCCATGTTCGAATCCGCTGAAATCGGCCACGCCATCGACAAAGACACTTACGACGCCGAAGTGCCGGCACTGCGTGAAGCCCTGCTGGAAGCGCAGTACGAGCTGCAACAGCAGAAGCGCTTTCCGGTCATCATCCTGATCAATGGCGTCGAAGGCGCCGGTAAAGGCGAGACCGTCAAACTGCTCAATGAATGGATGGACCCGCGCTTGATCGAAGTGCGCACCTTCGACCAGCAGACCGACGAAGAACTGGCGCGCCCGCCTGCCTGGCGCTACTGGCGTCAACTGCCTGCCAAAGGCCGCATGGGCGTGTTTTTCGGCAATTGGTACAGCCAGATGCTGCAAAGCCGCGTGCATGGGCAGATCAAGGATGCACGTCTGGACCAGGCTATCGCCGGCGCCGAGCGTCTGGAGAAGATGCTCTGCGATGAAGGTGCGCTGATCTTCAAATTCTGGTTCCACCTCTCCAAAAAGCAAATGAAGGCGCGGCTCAAGGCCTTGGCCGATGACCCGCTGCACAGCTGGCGCATTAGCCCGCTGGATTGGCAGCAGTCCGAGACGTACGACAAATTCGTGCATTTCGGCGAACGTGTGCTGCGCCGCACCAGCCGCGACTATGCACCGTGGCATGTCATCGAAGGCGTTGACGCGCATTACCGTGGGCTGACCGTGGGCAAGATCCTGCTCGAAGGCCTGCAAAACGCCTTGAAGCTGTCCAAGGGCAAGGCCAGTGGCATGAACCCGGCGCCGTTACCCTCGGCGGTGGACCAGATGAGCCTGCTTAATAGCCTCGACATGACGCTGCGGCTGGACAAGGACGATTACGAAGAGCAACTGATTACTGAGCAGGCGCGCCTCTCCGGCCTGATGCGAGACAAACGCATGCGCAAGCACGCCCTGGTCACGGTATTTGAAGGCAACGATGCGGCGGGCAAGGGCGGGGCGATCCGTCGTGTCGCCGCCGCACTGGACCCGCGCCAATACCATATCGTGCCGGTTGCCGCGCCCACCGAAGACGAACGCGCCCAGCCGTACTTGTGGCGGTTCTGGCAGAAAATCCCGGCGCGGGGCAAGTTCACCGTGTTTGATCGTTCGTGGTACGGCCGTGTACTCGTTGAGCGCATCGAGGGCTTTTGCACCACGGCGGACTGGATGCGCGCCTATGGCGAGATCAATGACTTCGAAGAGCAACTGCGCGATGCCGGCGTGATCGTGGTGAAGTTCTGGCTGGCCATCGACAAGCAGACCCAGTTGGAGCGTTTCCAGGCTCGGGAGGAAATCCCCTTCAAGCGCTTCAAGATCACCGAGGACGATTGGCGCAATCGCGACAAATGGGACGACTATCGCGCCGCCGTCGGCGATATGGTCGACCGTACCAGCACTGAAGTCTCGCCCTGGACGTTGGTCGAAGCCAATGACAAGCGCTGGGCCCGGGTCAAGGTACTGCGCACGATCAACCGGGCGCTGGAGGAGGCATTTGAACAATCCGACAAGCACGGCAAGAAAGGCAAGAAGAAGTAGGCCTATCCATAGGGTGAATGATCGTCGCGGTTGATGGGAGCTGGATCTATTCTCGATCCATCTCCCAACCACCACAAGATCGAGGTAGCCCATGCGTGAAGTAGTGATCGTCGACAGCGTGCGAACCGGCCTGGCCAAATCCTTTCGCGGCAAGTTCAACCAGACTCGCCCGGATGACATGGCGGCCCATTGCGTCAATGCGCTGCTCAGCCGCAACGGCGTCGACCCGGCGACGGTGGAAGATTGCATCGTTGGCGCCGGTTCCAACGAGGGTGCCCAGGGCTACAACATCGGGCGCAATGTGGCGGTGCTGTCGCAACTGGGCACCGGTACGGCGGGGATGACCCTCAATCGTTTCTGCTCGTCGGGCTTGCAGGCGATAGCGATTGCGGCCAACCAGATTGCTTCGGGTTGCAGCGACATCATCGTCGCCGGTGGTGTCGAGTCCATCAGCCTGACCATGAAAAGCGTCAACACCGACAACCTGATCAACCCCCTGCTCAAAGAGCAGGTGCCGGGTATTTACTTCCCCATGGGCCAGACCGCTGAAATCGTCGCTCGTCGCTACACTGTCAGCCGCGAAGAGCAGGACCTGTACGCCCTGCAAAGCCAGCAGCGTACCGCCCAGGCTCAGGCTGACGGCTTGTTCAACGATGAAATCGTGCCCATGGCCGTCAAGTACAAGGTCGAGGACAAGAACACCGGTGAAGTGCAGGTGCTCGATGGCGTGGTTGATCGTGATGATTGCAACCGTCCGGACACCACTTTGGCCAGCCTGCAAGGGTTGAAGCCGGTATTTGCCGAGGACGGTTCGGTGACGGCGGGTAACTCGTCGCAACTGTCCGACGGGGCTTCGATGACCCTGGTGATGAGCCTGGAAAAAGCCTTCGCGTTGGGCCTCAAGCCCAAAGCCTTTTTCCGTGGGTTTACCGTGGCTGGCTGCGAGCCGGACGAGATGGGCATCGGCCCGGTGTTCTCGGTGCCCAAGCTGCTCAAGGCCAAGGGCTTGCAAGTGGCGGATATCGACCTGTGGGAGCTGAACGAAGCGTTTGCGTCGCAGTGCCTGTATGCGCGTAATCGCCTGGGCATTGATAACGCGAAGTACAACGTCAACGGTGGTTCGATTTCCATCGGGCACCCGTTCGGCATGACCGGATCGCGGCAGGTAGGGCATTTGGTGCGTGAGCTGCAGCGGCGCAATTTGCGCTACGGCATTGTCACGATGTGCGTCGGCGGCGGCATGGGCGCCACCGGCCTGTTCGAAGTCGTCCGCTAAACCCCACTGAAAAAACCGGCTCGAATGTGGGAGCTGGCTTGCCAGATCCCACATTTGAACGGCGTCGTAGCCCAATCCTTTCACTTACCCCTAGAATGCTGCACCACTTCCTCTGGCTCCTGGGGCATTCATGCACATCTCTTCCGGCCGCTGGGTCTATGGTTTTTTACTGACCCTGATGACCGCGCTGCTCTGGGGCATTCTGCCGATCAAACTCAAGCAGGTGTTGCAGGTGATGGACCCTATCACCGTCACCTGGTTTCGCCTGACGGTGGCCGGCGGTTGCCTGTTCGTCTACCTGGCGCTCACCCGGCGCTTGCCCAGCCGCAAGGTGCTGGGCCCCAAGGGTGGCTGGCTGGTGGGGATGGCCGTGTGCGGCCTGGTGGGCAATTACGTGCTGTACTTGGTGGGCTTGAAAATGCTCAGCCCCGGCACTGCACAGTTAGTGGTGCAGATGGGGCCGATCTTCTTGATGGTGGCCAGCGTGTTTGTGTTCAAGGAGCGTTTCAGCCGCGGGCAAGTGCTGGGGTTGTTGGTGCTGATGGTTGGTTTTGGCCTGTTCTTCAACCAACGTCTGTTGGAGCTGTTGACGTCACTTGGCACCTACACCGCCGGGGTGCTGACCGTTCTGCTCGCTACGTCGATCTGGGTGTTCTACGCCCTGGGTCAGAAGCAATTGCTCACAGTGTGGAATTCGCTGCAAGTGATGATGGTGATCTACCTGTCCTGCGCCGTGCTACTCACGCCTTGGGCGCACCCGCTGGAGGCGTTGGGCCTGAGCCCGCTGCAAGGCTGGTTGCTGCTGGCGTGCTGCATGAACACCCTGGTGGCCTACGGCGCCTTTGCTGAAGCGCTCGCGCATTGGGAAGCCTCGCGGGTCAGTGCGACGCTTGCGCTCACACCGTTGGTGACCTTTGTAGCAGTCGCCCTGGCGGCGTGGTTGTGGCCTGAGTATGTGCAGGCCGAAGAAATCAACGCCCTGGGGTATGCCGGGGCGTTGGTGGTGGTGTTGGGCTCGGCGACTGTTGCGCTGGCGCCGTCGTTACTCGCCGGGCTCAAGGCCCGGCGGGTGCGCATGGCTTGCTAGGCGCCGAGCATGTCTTGCGGGCGAACCCACTGATCAAATTCGGCATCCGTCAGATAGCCCAGCTCAAGTGCAGCTTTCCGTAGGGTGAGGCCTTCGGTGTAGGCCTTCTTGGCGATTTCTGCCGACTTGTCGTAGCCGATATGCGGATTAAGCGCAGTCACCAGCATCAGCCCACGCTCCAAGTGCGCGCCCATCTGCTCGGCGTCGGGCTCGAGACCGGCAATGCAATGCGCCTGGAAGTTGTTGCAGCCGTCGGCCAGCAGGCGGATCGACTCCAGCAGGTTGTGGATGATCACCGGCTTGTACACGTTTAACTGCAAGTGCCCTTGGCTCGCGGCCATGCCGATGGTCACGTCATTGCCCAAGACCTGGCAGGCCAGCATCGACAGCGCTTCGCATTGGGTCGGGTTGACCTTGCCCGGCATAATCGAACTGCCCGGTTCGTTGGCCGGCAACTTCACCTCGGCCAACCCGGCGCGCGGGCCGGAGCCCAGCAGGCGCAGGTCGTTGGCGATTTTCATCAAGGCCACGGCCAGGGTTTTCAGTGCGCCGTGCAGGGTTACCAACGGCTCATGGCCGGAGAGGGCGGCGAATTTGTTTGGCGCGGTCACAAACGGCAAGCCCGACAGCGCCGCCAGTTCGGCGGCAATCGCTTCGCCAAAACCATGCGGCGCATTCAGCCCCGTGCCCACGGCAGTGCCGCCCTGGGCCAGCTCGCACACGGCGGGCAGGGCACTGCGCACGGCGCGTTCGGCGTAATCGAGCTGGGCGATAAATGCCGAGAGTTCCTGGCCAAAAGTGATCGGCGTGGCATCCATCATATGGGTGCGCCCGGTCTTCACCAGTTTCATATGCCGTGCGGCCAGTTCGGCCAAACCACCGGAAAGAGTGGCGATCGACGGCAACAATCGCTCATGTATCGCTTGTACCGCTGCGATGCTCATGGCGGTGGGGAAGCAGTCATTGGAGCTCTGGGAACGGTTGACGTGATCGTTGGGGTGCACCGGGCTCTTGCCGCCGCGCTTGTTGCCAGCCAGTTCATTGGCGCGGCCGGCGATCACTTCGTTGGCGTTCATGTTGCTTTGGGTGCCGCTGCCGGTTTGCCAGACCACGAGGGGGAACTGGTCGTCATGCTGGCCGGCCAGTACTTCGTCGGCGGCCTGTTCGATCAGGCGTGCGATGTCGGCAGGCAGGTCGCCATTTCGATCGTTGACCCGTGCCGCGGCCTTTTTGATCAGGGCCAGGGCGTGCAGTACCGCCAGGGGCATGCGTTGCTCGCCAATGGCAAAATTCACCAGCGAACGTTGGGTCTGAGCGCCCCAGTAAGCGTCATCCGGGACTTGGACTTCTCCCAGGCTGTCGGTTTCGATACGGCTCATCGGGCACACTCCTTCGGGTTCGTTTGCGCAGTTTAGGCCCTGATCGACCCACCGGGTTCCATAAAAGGTTGTTCATCGGATTCATTGCCCGCAAATCCAGGCCCGACAAGGGGTGGGGTTGAGCCATGGCGTTTTTTAGGCGCAGAATGAGCGCCCTTGGGGTCCTACCTCGCCTGCTAGAAAAGGAAACTCGATGACTCGTCTTCGTGCCATCTGTACCGCGGTTGCTCTGGTTTGCGCCAGCGGCCAGGTTTTTGCCGATACCGCCAGCCACAACGCCAGTGCCGAAGCCTTCCTTACCCTGGCCCACGCTGACAAGCTGGGTACCCCGGTGTACATGCAAGTGCAGCAAATGTTCGCCCAGCGTTTCGAACAAACCAAGGCGCCTGCCGCCAAGCAGTCCATATTGGACAGCTACCAGGCCAAGGCCAACGCTGCCCTGGACCAGGCTATCGGCTGGCCGAAGCTGAAACCGGACATGGTCAAGCTCTACACCACCAACTTCAGCGAATCCGAACTCAAGGACCTGGTTGCCTTCTACCAGTCTCCACTGGGTAAGAAAGTCCTGGAAAAAATGCCGCAACTGACCCAGCAATCGGCCCAGATGACCCAGGCCAAGCTGGAAAGCGCCGTGCCGGTGGTGAACAAGCTGTTGGAAGACATGACCAACCAACTGGCACCGGCGAAGAAACCTGCCGCCCCTGCCAAGAAGTAAGTGGAGCCGGCAATGACCATGCAACAGCGTATCGAAGAGGCGCTCGCCGAGCTGGGCCAGGACTATTTGAGCGTGCAGGATGAAAGCCATATGCACAGCCGTGGGTTGCAGACCCACTTCAAGGCCGTGCTGGTCAGCCCGCAGTTCGAAGGGCTCAACCGCGTCAAGCGCCACCAGAAGGTCTACGCCACCCTCGGTGACCTGATGGGCGAGTTTCATGCGCTCGCGTTGCATACCTACACGCCTGAAGAATGGGCGAAAATCGACGCAGCTCCGGCCTCGCCGACCTGCGCAGGAGGAGAGTGACGCAGCGGCAAGTTTTTAGCTGCAAGCTGCAAGATTGAAGCTCGCATACCGCATATAGCTCCTTCTTGTTAGAATCCTCAACGCGCCGCATAGTCGGCGCGTTTTTTTGCTTTTGCCTTTACTTGTAGCTTGCAGCTGAAAACTCGCAACTGCCCCTATCCGGTTCACCCTTTACGAGGGTAGCCACCTGGAGAGAACACCCGTGACTCAACCGATTGTCGTGGCGGCACTGTATAAGTTCGTCACCCTCGAAGATTACGTCGCCCTGCGCGAGCCATTGCTACAGGCGATGGTCGACAACGGCATCAAAGGCACCTTGCTGATCGCCGAAGAAGGCATCAACGGCACCGTTTCCGGCAGCCGCGAAGGCATTGATGGCCTGATGGCCTGGCTGAAAAAAGACCCGCGCATGGTCGACATCGACCACAAAGAATCCTACTGCGACGATCAGCCGTTCTACCGCACCAAGGTCAAGCTCAAGAAGGAGATCGTGACCCTGGGCGTCGAAGGCGTCGACCCGAACAAAAAGGTCGGTACTTACGTCGACCCGCAGGACTGGAACGCGCTGATCAGCGATCCGGAAGTGCTGCTGATCGACACCCGTAACGACTACGAAGTGTCCATTGGTACCTTTGAAGGCGCGATCGACCCGAAAACCACCAGTTTTCGTGAATTTCCCGACTACATCAAAGCCAACTTCGACCCCGCCAAGCACAAGAAAGTCGCCATGTTCTGCACCGGCGGCATTCGTTGCGAAAAAGCCTCCAGCTATATGCTCAGCGAAGGCTTCGACGAGGTCTACCACCTCAAGGGCGGCATCCTGAAGTACCTCGAAGAGGTGCCGCAGGCAGAAACCAAATGGCAGGGCGACTGCTTTGTGTTCGACAATCGTGTGACCGTGCGCCACGACTTGAGCGAAGGCGACTACGATCAATGCCATGCCTGCCGCACACCCGTGAGTGTGGAAGACCGTGCATCCGAGCACTACGTGGCTGGCATCAGCTGCCCGCATTGTTGGGATACGCTGCCCGAGAAGACCCGTCGCAGCGCGATTGATCGGCAAAAGCAGATCGAGCTGGCCAAGGCCCGCAACATGCCGCACCCGATTGGCTTCAACTATAAGCAATCACCTTCCGAGGCTTGAGCCATGTCCGCGCGCCTGCTCTATATAATGGACCCGATGTGTTCCTGGTGCTGGGGCTTTGCCCCGGTGGCCGAGGCGTTGGTGAAGCAGGCCCAGTCGGCCGGTGTGGAACTGCACCTGGTGGTGGGCGGCCTGCGCACTGGCAGTGGCGCGGCGTTGGAGCCGACGACCCGCCGCTACATCCTGGAGCACTGGCAGGCCGTCACCGACGCCACCGGCCAGCCGTTCAAACGCGAAGGCGCATTGCCTGACGGTTTTGTGTACGACACGGAGCCCGCGTGCCGCGCTATCGTTACCGCCCGCAGCTTGGCGCCGGATTGCGCGTGGAAACTGCTGGGGCTGATCCAGCGTGCTTTTTATGTCGAGGGCTGCGATGTGACCCTTGCCAGCGTGCTGGTGGAGCTGGCCGAGCAGGCGGGCATTCCGCGTATCGAGTTCGCCGGTGCTTTTGACCGTGCCGAGCAGCATGCTGCCACGGCTGCCGACTTCACTTGGGTGCAGGACTTGGGTATCGCCGGCTTCCCGACGCTGTTGGCCGAGCGTAATGGCCAGTTGGCCCTGCTGACCAACGGTTACCAGCCGTTGTCCGAGCTGTCGCCGTTGTTGGGCCGGTGGCTGGAGCGAGCGACCTGTGCATGATCAGCCAGACAAAGATGCCGGCAAACGTGTGGACCGACTGACCTGGGCGGAAATTCGCCGCCTGGCCCTGCGTCACAAGAAATCCCTGTGGCTCGCCAATGGTGTCGCCGTGCTGGCAACCCTGTGCAGTGTACCGATCCCCTTGCTACTGCCGTTGCTGGTGGACGAAGTGCTGCTGGGTCATGGCGATGCTGCCCTCAAAGTGATGAACCACGCCCTCCCGCTGGGTTGGCAGAAAGCGGCCGGGTATATCGGCCTCATGCTGCTGGTGACCCTGTGTCTGCGCTGCGGTGCCCTGGTGTTCAACGTAGTGCAGGCGCGGCTGTTTGCGCGGCTGGCCAAGGACATCGTGTACCGCATCCGGGTGCGCCTGATCGAGCGGCTCAAGCGTATTTCCCTGGGCGAGTACGAAAGCCTGGGCAGTGGCACGGTCACCACGCACTTGGTCACCGACCTGGATACCCTGGATAGATTTGTCGGCGAAACCCTCAGCCGCTTTCTGGTGGCCATGCTCACGCTGGTAGGCACTTCGGCGATCCTGGTGTGGATGCATTGGCAATTGGCGCTGCTGATCCTGTTGTTCAACCCGCTGGTGATCTACGCCACGGTGCAGTTGGGCAAACGCGTCAAACACTTGAAGAAGCTGGAAAACGACAGTACGTCGCGCTTCACCCAGGCCTTGACCGAGACCCTCGACGCTATCCAGGAAGTGCGCGCCGGCAACCGCCAGGGCTTTTTCCTCGGGCGCCTGGGCCAGCGTGCCCGGGAAGTGCGTGACTTTGCCATTCATTCACAGTGGAAAACCGACGCTTCCAGCCGCGCCAGTGGTTTGCTGTTCCAGTTTGGTATCGATATTTTCCGTGCGGCCGCCATGCTCACCGTGTTGTTTTCCGACCTCTCCATTGGCCAGATGCTCGCGGTGTTCAGTTACTTATGGTTCATGATCGGGCCGGTGGAACAACTGTTGAACTTGCAATATGCCTATTACGCGGCGGGCGGTGCGCTGACGCGGATCAACGAACTGCTGGCACGTGCCGACGAACCGCAGTATGCCGGGGGTGAAGACCCGTTTATCGGGCGTGAGACCGTCGGCATCGAAGTGCGCGGCCTGGACTTCGGCTACGGCGAAGACCTGGTGCTCGACCAGTTGAACCTGGTCATTGCGCCGGGCGAGAAAGTGGCAATCGTCGGCGCCAGCGGCGGCGGTAAAAGTACCTTGGTGCAACTGCTGCTCGGGCTGTATACGCCACAGGCTGGAACTATCCGCTTTGGTGGTGCCACTCAGCAGGAAATCGGGCTGGAGAGCATCCGCGAAAACGTCGCCGTGGTGCTGCAACATCCCGCGCTGTTCAACGATACCGTGCGCGCCAACCTGACCATGGGTCGCGAGCGCAGCGACCAGGCCTGCTGGCAGGCACTGGAAATCGCCCAGTTGGATGCTACCGTCAAGGTATTGCCGATGGGCTTGGACAGTGTGGTGGGGCGCTCCGGAGTGAGGTTTTCCGGCGGGCAGCGTCAACGCCTGGCGATTGCGCGCATGGTGTTGGCCGAGCCGAAAGTGGTGATCCTCGACGAAGCAACTTCCGCCCTGGACGCCGCTACCGAGTACAGCCTGCACCAGGCGCTGGCGCGGTTTCTCAGTGGGCGTACTACACTGATCATCGCCCACCGCCTGTCGGCGGTTAAGCAAGCCGACCGAGTATTAGTGTTCGACGGCGGTCACATTGCTGAGGACGGTGATCATCAGCAATTGATTGCCGATGGCGGCTTGTACGCCAAACTCTACGGGCACTTACAGCAAGTACGTTGATTCAGCCTAAGCTGAGCTATCGGAAGCGGTTTTTCGCGTGCGTATCCAGCAGTGCATGTGCAAGGGACTTCATGAAGCAAAAGCGTACTTTCGGAACGCCAAGGCTGTTGGGCATTGTGTGGCCTTTCATCGCCGTGGTGCTGTTTCAGGCATTGTTGGGCTGTGTCAGTCTTTTCATGCTTTCAGCTGTGCGCGGCTATGTGGCCGGCGAGAGCCTGTGGTCGAAGGGCCAAAAAGACGCCATCTACTACCTCACGCTCTACGCTGACAACCGTGACGAAGCCACGTACCTCAGATACAAGCAGGCCATAGCCGTGCCTCAGGGCGGGCATGAGCTGCGCATCGCCCTCGATCGTCCTACGCCTGATCTTACGGCTGCGCGGCTGGGCATTCTCAAGGGGGGCAACCACCCGGATGACGTATCGAGCCTGATTTGGCTGTACCTCAATTTTCGTCACTTCAGCTACCTGGAAAAAGCCATCGAGTTGTGGACCGTGGGCGATGGCTACCTGGTGCAACTCGATGGCCTGGCCCAGGAGATGCACGGCGCAATCATCCGCGACCAAGTCAGCGCCCACGACGTGCGGCAATGGAAGGCGCATATCATCGCGATCAATGAAGGCGTAACGCCAGCTGCCAAGGCCTTCAGCGATGCGTTGGGCGAAGGCTCGCGGATGATCCTGCGGCTGCTGCTGATTACCAACCTGGCCACGGCCCTTGGCCTGATTGCGCTGGCGCTGTTGCGCACGCATAAGTTGCTGGCCCAGCGCCACGCTTTCGCCAACGCCCTGCAACAGGAGAAGGAGCGAGCGCAGATCACGTTGGAGTCGATTGGCGATGGAGTGATCACCACCGACGTCGACGGTGCCATTACCTATATGAACCCGGCAGCCGAGGCGCTGACGCACTGGCATTCGGCCCAGGCTCAGGGACTGCCGCTGGCAGCACTGTTCAACTTGTTGGATGACGATGCCGAGCCCGACGGGTTTACCCTGATCGAACATATTGTCAAGGGCCAGCTCAGCGGCGGCAGCGAGCATTCAAAGACCATCCAGCGGCTGGATGGCAGCACGGTCTCGGTAACCCTGGTGGGGGCGCCGATCCGCAGCGACGGCAAGGTCACGGGGGCGGTGCTGGTGTTGCATGACATGACCCAAGAGCGCCAATACATCGCCAACCTGTCCTGGCAGGCAACCCATGACGCCCTGACTGGCCTGGCCAACCGCCGCGAATTCGAATTCCGCCTGGAACAGGTGCTGCACCCAGCAGGGCAGCAGGACGGCGGGCGGCATGCATTGATGTTTCTTGACCTGGACCAGTTCAAGCTGGTCAACGACACCTGTGGTCATGCGGCAGGTGATGAACTGTTGCGACATATTTGCGCGTTGCTGCAGTCGGACCTGCGCGAGGGCGACACCCTGGCGCGCCTGGGGGGGGATGAGTTCGGCATTTTGCTGGAAAACTGCCCGGCGGTCGTGGCGGAAAAAATCGCCGAGAGCCTGCGCCATACTGTGCAGAGCCTGCATTTTGTGTGGAAGGGCCGGCCGTTCATGACCACTGTCAGCGTCGGCCTGGTGCACCTTGGGCAAACCCCAACCACCCTGGAAACCTCGCTGCGCGCCGCCGACATGGCGTGCTACATGGCCAAGGAGAAAGGTCGCAACCGTGTGCAGGTGTACCACGCCGATGATTCGGAATTGTCCCTGCGCTTTGGCGAGATGGCCTGGGTGCAGCGCCTGCACATGGCCTTGGAAGAGAATCGGTTTTGCCTCTACGCCCAGGAAATCTCGCCCCTGGGACAGACCGATGCGGGCAATGGGCATATCGAAATCCTGCTGCGCCTGCATGATGAGGCCGGCCGCATCATCTTGCCTGACAGCTTTATCCCTGCGGCCGAGCGTTACGGTCTGATGACGTCCCTGGACCGTTGGGTGGTGGAGAATGTGTTCAAGATCATCGCCCGTTGCCTGCAGGAGCGTCCGAACCGCCCTATGGCCGTGTGTGCGATCAATCTGTCAGGTATAACTATTGGTGATGATGAGTTTCTCGGATTTTTACGTGAGAAATTTCATACTTACAATATTCCGCCCGGCATGATCTGTTTTGAAATTACCGAAACCAGTGCGATCGCTAATCTGGGCAGTGCAATCCGTTTTATTAATGAACTCAAAGCCTTAGGTTGTCAGTTCTCGCTGGATGACTTTTGTGCCGGAATGTCCTCATTCGCTTATCTCAAACATTTACCTGTAGACTTCCTGAAGATCGATGGAAGTTTCGTAAAGGATATGCTGGACGACCCGATTAACCGCGCGATGGTCGAAGTGATCAATCACATCGGCCATGTCATGGGTAAGCGCACAATTGCAGAATTTGTCGAGACACCGCAAATCGAACAGGCACTACTCGACATTGGTGTTGATTACGCTCAGGGCTACCTGATTGAACGACCGCAATTGTTTACCTTTGATAGCTTGCAGTGTCGACCTGTGCGGCCGCAGCCCCTGTTATTCAAGGCGCCTGGCACATTCCGCTGAAACATTCGCTGGTCTGTACAATCACACTTAAAAAGGAGCCTTAAACAGTGATCGACACATTCAACAGAACCGGCCCGCTTATGGAAGCCTCGAGTTATCCCGCCTGGGCACAAAAACTGATCCAGGACTGTAGCGAGAGCAAGCGTCGCGTTGTCGAACACGAACTGTACCAGCGCATGCGCGATAACACGCTCAGCGCCAAGACCATGCGCCACTACCTGATCGGTGGCTGGCCTGTGGTGGAACAGTTTGCCTTGTACATGGCACAGAACCTCACCAAGACCAAATTTGCCCGCCATCCGGGGGAGGACATGGCGCGCCGCTGGCTGATGCGCAATATTCGTGTGGAACTCAACCATGCCGACTATTGGGTGCATTGGGCCCGTGCTCACGGCGTGAGCCTGGAAGACTTGCAGGCCCAGAATGTGCCGCCGGAGCTGCACGCACTGAGCCATTGGTGCTGGCACACTAGCTCTGCCGATTCGCTGATCGTGGCGATTGCCGCGACCAACTACGCAATCGAGGGGGCGACGGGGGAATGGTCTGCGGTGGTGTGTTCTACCGGCGTCTACGCAGCGGCCTTCCCAGAGGAAGAGCGCAAGCGCGCGATGAAGTGGCTGAAGATGCACGCCCAGTACGATGACGCCCACCCGTGGGAGGCGCTGGAAATCATCTGCACCCTGGCCGGCATGAACCCGACCCAGCAATTGCAGGTAGAGCTGCGCCAAGCCGTGTGCAAGAGCTACGACTACATGTATCTCTTCCTGGAAAGTTGCATGCGCCTGGAGAAAGAGAAGGCGCCAGCCTTGGTGCGTGAGCGCCAGGCGCGGGTCGCCAGCGAAGCCTGATGCAGTAGGTAATGTGGCGAGGGAGCAAGCTCCCTCGCCACCGTTATGTCATTCGACTTTAACGGTTAGGGCTTACCCCGCCATCGCCAAGCGGTTGCGGCCTTCGCGCTTGGCCACGTACAACGCGCTGTCAGCTCGTCGCAGCAGGCTTTCGGCAGACTCTGCCGCCAGCAAGGTCGAACAACCGAGGCTCACCGTCAATTCGATCCGCTCTCCATCCACCCGGTAATCCTGGGTCTGTGCCGCTTGGCGCAGGCGTTCGCCGACCATTGCCGCCGCGTTTCGGCCGGTGTTGGACAGCAGGATCAGAAACTCTTCCCCGCCAAATCGAAACACCATGTCCACGTTGCGCAATTGACTCTTTATCGCTGCGGCGACGGCGCGCAACACGGTATCGCCGGCGGTGTGGCCGTGGGTATCGTTGATGACCTTGAAGTGGTCGATGTCGAGCATCAGCAAGGACAGCGGGTTCAGGTGCCGGCGCGCCATGTCGATTTCCCGTTGCAAATTCTGGTCCATGGCAATGCGGTTGCCGGTGTCGGTCAACGGGTCGCGCAGGGCGCTGCGGGTGGCGGCACGGTAGAGCAGAGCGTTGCGCATCGGGTAGAGCAGGGTGGCCAGCAGGGATTCGAGCTGGCCCAGTTCTTCTTCCACCAGGCGCTGGTTGCGGCGAAAGATTAATTCACCGAGGTGCTCGCCTTCATGGCTCAGGCTATAGCTTACCGTATGGTGACCGCGATGGCCGAACTCCAGGCGCAGGTCGCTGGCTTGATGGCGGTATTGCAGGGCGTCCAGAGGCACCAGGCGTTGGATCTCTCGGAAGAAAACACCGAGGATGCGCTCCGGCTCCAGGCTGGTTTGCAGTTGCAGGCCCAGTTGCTGGCGAAGTTGGCTGATAGTGGTGGGACGGTGTGGGACGAGGGATGGCTGACCAAACCCCAGGCGCTGCAATTTGGCACTGTCGAAGTCAATTGCGTTGGTCTGGGTAGGTGTTTTCATGAGCAATCGGCCTCTAAGCTCTTAGCTGTCTTACAGGCTCGATGAGAGTGGCGAGTGCCAAGCGTCTAACTGTTCCTTCAGTTCCGTAAAACATTGGTTACAGTTTAGACCGCTTTTTACTGGGTTATAACCCCAGGGAACCACCGCACGTCTTGTCATCGCTTAACCTGCTTGGAGAGGTTAGAGCGATATTCGTGCCAAATGGTTTAACATTATTAAATGTTCTTATAAAACAACGACTATTCCTATCGGTAGAAACAGTCGTTGAATAATCACGCCGGTTATTTGGCTGATGGGTACCCGTTTTAAAGGTGTTGGCCAACCAAGGTGGTTTGGTCAATCTGGTCAATCGACGTCACGCCCGTGAGGGTCATGGCCACGCGCATTTCCTTGGCGAAGATGTCCAGCAGGTTTTCCACGCCGTGCTGGCCATCGGCGGCCAGCGCGTAGGCACTGGCGCGACCCAGCAGGCAGGCTTTGGCACCCAGGGCGAGCATGCGCACCACGTCCAGCCCGGAACGGATGCCGGAGTCGACCAGCACCGTAAGGTCGTCGCCCACCGCATCGGCAATCGGTGGCAAGGCTTTAGCGGTGGACAGCACGCCATCCAATTGACGACCACCATGGTTGGAAACCACGATGCCATCGGCGCCGAAACTCACCGCGTCCTTGGCATCCTGTGGGTCGAGGATGCCCTTGATGATCATCGGGCCCTTCCAGAATTCGCGGATCCACTCCAGGTCTTTCCAACTGATCGACGGGTCGAAGTTGTTGGCCAGCCAGCCGATGTAATCTTCCAAGTGGGTGGGTTTGCCTAGGTACTTGGAGATATTGCCAAGGTCGTGCGGGCGGCCCATCAACCCCACATCAAAGGCCCATTGCGGCTTGGTGACAGCTTGCAACATGCGTCGCTGTGCTGCGAAGGGCCCGGACATGCCCGAGTGGGCATCGCGGTAGCGCGCGCCGGGCGTGGGCATATCCACAGTGAATACCAGCGTCGTGACGCCGGCCGCCTGCGCTCGTTCCAGTGCGTTGCGCATGAAGCCACGGTCCTTGAGCACATACAGTTGGAACCAGATCGCCTGCGCACTTTGCGACGCCACCTCTTCAATTGGGCACACCGATACCGTCGACAGGCAGAACGGGATGCCTTTGTTCTCCGCTGCCTTGGCGGCCTGCACTTCGCCGCGTCGCGCATACATGCCGGTCAGGCCCACCGGGCTGAGGATCACCGGCATGTCCAGTGTCTGGCCGAACACCGTGGTCTTCAGGCTCAGGTTATCCACATTGCGCAGGACGCGCTGGCGCAGGCTGATCTCGGCCAGGTCCGAACTGTTCGCGCGCATCGTGTGTTCGGCGTAGGCGCCGCCGTCAATGTAGTCGAACAGGAAGCGCGGCAGCTTGCGCTTGGCGGCTGCGCGGTAGTCGGAGGCGGACGAGATGATCATGAACAGTGTCTCCACAAGCCAGGGCGGATCAGGATAGGCAAATATCTGGCATGATAAAAACAACTTTTATCACTGCTGGCCAGTCGCCAAAGGAATACCGATGAACCTGAGAACACTGCGTACCTTTGTCGAAGTGGTGCGCCAAGGTGGCTTCTCCCAGGCTGCCGAGGTGGTGTCCCTGACCCAATCCACCGTGAGCAAGGCGGTCAAGACCCTCGAAGACGAGCTGGGCACGCCGTTGCTCAACCGTCTCGGCCACCGCAACGAACTCACCGCCGCCGGCGACATTGCCTACCGCCGCGCCTTGGTGCTGCTCGCCGAGCACAACGACCTGGTGGCCGAGATCAACGACCTGCGCGGCCTCAAGCGTGGCGTGCTACGCATCGGCTTGCCGCCTGTGGGCTGCGGCGTGTTGTTCGCGACGATGTTTGCCACCTACCGCAGTCGCTATCCGGACATCGACATCGAACTCACCGAATACGGCAGCAAAAAACTGCGAGAGTGCCTGGAAGCGGGGGAGGTCGACCTGGCGGCGCTGCTGCTGCCGGTGGATGAAGGCTTCGATTGCCAACCCGTGCGCAATGAACCACTGATCGCGGTGTTGCCCATCAGCCACCCATTGGCCCTGCGCAAACGCATCGACTTCACCGACTTGGCGGATTCACCCTTCATCCTGTTTGAAGCCGGCTTCGCCCTTAACGCCAAAATTCTCGCCGCGTGCGAACGCAAAGGCGTCACCCCCAAGGTGACGGCGCGCAGCGGCCAGATCGACTTCATCGTCGACCTGGTCGCCGCCGGTTTGGGCGTGGCTTTCCTGCCGCGCATGCTGGCGCACAAACATCAACACGCGGGCATCGCCCTGATCCCCTTGGACGAACCCCACACCGACTGGCACATCGCCTTGGCCTGGCGAGCCAGCGCTCACTTACCACCCGCCGCCCTGGCCTGGCTGGAGATGGCCAGCGAGCACGCAGACTCAACCGGCCATCCGTTTTAATCTCAGCGAGTGCCATAGAAAGCTTGACTTCTCCTTTTCAATCAGTAACATACGGCGCATTCCGCGATAGCTCAGTTGGTAGAGCAAATGACTGTTAATCATTGGGTCCCTGGTTCGAGTCCAGGTCGTGGAGCCAGATAGAGAAAGCCTGCAGAGATGCAGGCTTTTTTTTGCCTTGGATTTCTCCGGGGTGATCAAAGCGCACAGCGTGACCAGCATGAAGCCGTCTCTAATCCTACGATTCAGAGGGAAGCCCCATGAAAGTCGCTGCAGTCGTTTCAACCAAAGGCGGGCCGGGTAACAGCCTAGATTGAGAAATTCTTGCAGCGATGCAGGTATTTTTCATGCTCAGCGACAAGCGTCCTGGGGGTGATTCAAAAGAGGCTGCCTGATTTTCGGACCTACCAGTCCCCCGACATCCCTAATTGGCATAAAAAAATTGTACAGTTAATTGACGCCAATATTTCGCCACCCTATGATCGCCGCAAATTGATGGCACTGTGCCATGTAGAGGGATCTAGCGATGTGGCGTACGTTACGTCGGACCAGGCTCAGCCTGCTGTCCGCTTTTTTTTGCCTGGGCATCGCCGGAGTGGCGCAAGCCGCACCCCTGCAGAATGCACCCGGCGTCACCGACCTGATTCGCGACCGCCAGGACCGCCTGCTCGAAGAGCAACAACGTCGCCTCGAAGAACTCAAGGACCTGCCCGGCAAAGCCGCAGCGCCTGCCAAGCCGGCAGCCGCCGCCGACACGCGCTGCTTTCCCATCAACACCATCGAGCTCACCGGCGCCGACGCGTTGTCCGAAGGTGAGCGCGCCAGTCTGCTCAAATCCTATATCGGCCAATGTCTCGGCGTACCGCAACTCAATGATCTGCTCAAAGTCATCACCGACCACTACCTCGCTAAAGGCTTGGTGACCAGTCGCGCCTACCTGCCGCAACAAAACCTCGCCAGCGGCAACCTCAAGGTACAAGTGGTGGAAGGCCGTCTGGAAGGCATGAAGGGCGCCGAAGGCAGCGGGATAACTGACCGTCAACTGGCCATGAGCTTCCCCGGCAAAACCGGCGAATTGCTCAACTTGCGCGAAATCGAGCAGATGGTCGACCAACTGAACCGCCTGCCGTCGAACCAGGCACAAATGGAATTGGCACCGGGCAAGAACGTCGGCGGCAGCGAAGTGCTGGTCAAGAACACCCCGCAAAAGCCCTGGCGCGTTGGCCTTTCACGCCATAACGGCGGCCAACGCAGCACCGGTGAACAGCAGTGGGGCGTCAGCCTGGACTGGGACAACCCGCTGGGCCTGGCCGATCAACTCTCTTTGCGTGGCGGCCACGATGCGATCAGTGACCACCAGAAAACCTCGCGCAACTCGATGCTCAATTACAACCTGCCCTTCGGCTGGTGGAACCTCAATTACAGCTACAGCGAAACCGAATACCGCGCGCTGGCCCAGGCCAACGACTTCAACTTCAAGCAGTCCGGCGACAGCCAGAACCACCAGTTGCGCCTGGAGCGGGTGGTCCATCGCGACGCCCTGAGCAAAACCTCTCTCAGCACCGGCGTGGCCTACCTGCGCACCAATAACTTCGTCGAAGACAGCAAGCTCGCTTTGAGCAGCAACCGCTTCAGCGAAGCCCAATTCGGCATCAACCATGGCCGACGCATTGGCGGTTCATTCCTCAACATCGACCTGGGCATGCAGGACGGTATCGGTGCGTTCGACGCCCAGGCCAATCACAACCCACGCCCCGGCCAGGCCGATGCGCGCTACCGCAAATACACCGCGACGCTGAGCTACCTGTACCCCTTCAAGCTATGGGGCGAGTCGTTCAGTTTCAGCAGCCTGATGACCGGCCAACGCAGTGAAGACGTGCTGTTCAGCCCGCAGCGCATGAGCCTCGGCGGGCAATCTTCGATTCGCGGCTACAAGGACCAGAGCCTGTCTGGCGACAGCGGCGGCTACTGGCGCAACGACCTGCGCTGGAGCCGCCCGGTGACTCTCGCGTGGTTGCAACCGGTGTTCGCCGAGTACGGCACCAGTCTCGGCTACGACCAAGGCGTGATCAGCCACGGCCGCTACAACGCCGAACAACACGGACGCATGACCAGTAACGCCGTGGAGCTGTTTGCACGCGGCCAGAACGTCGCCGCCACGGTGACCTTCGCACGCTCTTTGGAACGACCGGGGCCCATCACTGAACGTGAAGCGCCGGTTTATTTCCGCATGGATTTCTTCCTTTAAATCTTTACCGCCCCTTGGGCATCGAGACATGACATGGACGTTCGCCAGTTCGCCTTCCTCGCGCGCCAACCTTCTGCAGCCCTGAAAAGCCGTTCCAACTTTTTGGGGTTGCCCAAACGTGGATTAGCGTTGGTGTTGGCCAACGCGATGTTCTGGCAGCCGTTGCTGGCGCAGGCGGACGGAATTGTAGTCAGCGCACCTGGAACCAGCCTGGGGCAGGCGGCGAATGGCGTGCCGATCGTCAATATTGCTGCGCCCAATGGCGGTGGTCTGTCGCATAACCAGTTCAAGGATTACAACGTCGGCCAGCAGGGCGTGATCCTCAACAACGCCACCAGCCGGACCCAGTCCACGCAGTTGGGCGGGATCATCCTCGGCAACTCGAATCTCAAGGGCAATGCCGCAAATGTGATCCTCAACGAGGTGAACGGTGGTAGTCCGAGCCAGTTACGCGGGTTTACCGAAGTGGCGGGGCAGTCGGCCCACGTTATTGTTGCCAACCCCTATGGCATCACCTGCAACGGCTGCGGCTTCATCAACACCCCGCAGGCCACGTTGACCACGGGTAAAGCAGTGATCGAAAACGGCCAGGTCAGCCGCTACCAAGTCGACCAAGGCAGCGTGTCCATCGAAGGCACCGGCCTTAACACCACCAACATCGACAGCTTCGAAATCATCGCCCGCTCAGCCAAGATCAATGCCGAGATCCAGGCCAAGAAGCTGACGATCATCGCGGGTGCCAATGACGTTGATGCCAAGACCCTAAAAGCCACTGCACGGGCCGCCAACCCAGCCAACGCCCCACAATTGGCCATCGACTCCTCGGCCTTGGGCGGCATGTACGCCGGGGCGATCAGGCTGGTCAGCAGCGAAGCCGGTGTCGGGGTAAAACTCGACGGCAAGATGCTCGCCAGTGGCGGCGATATGCAGCTGGATGCCAATGGTCACCTGAGCCTGGCGCAAGCCACGGCGGCCGAAGCGGTTGTCATTAACGCCCAGAGCCTCGATGCCCGAGGTGCGATCTATGGCGGTACTCGAGTCGAAGCAACCACCCAAGGCACACTGACCAACCGCCGTTCCATCGCTGCTCAGGACAGCGTCAAGCTGACCAGCGACGGTCAGCTCGACAACCTCGGCATGGTCGAGGCCGGTGTCACCCCGGAGAACACCCGCAATCAGACCGGTGATGTGAGCCTCACCGCCAAGAACATCGACAACCGTGGCCAGAGCGTCATCGCCAGCCGCGACCTCAAGGTCACTGCCACTGAAACCCTCGATAACCGTGCCGGCACACTCTCGGCCAACACAGATCTGACGCTCAACGCTAAGGACATCGACAATCGCGGCGGGACCCTGACCAGCCAGGGGACGGCCAAAACTACCCTTGGAGGTACGCTCGATAACCGCGACAACGGCACCCTTGCCAGCGGCGGTGAACAAACGCTGAAAGCGACAGCGGTGAAGAACACCAACGGCATCATCAGCAGCCAGGACACGCTTGGCCTGGACGTGGCCAGCCTAGACAATAGCAGCGGCAAAATCACCGCCAAAGGTGCGCTGACCCTGGACGGCACCACCGTCGAAAACGTTAAGGGTCAGATCACCAGCCAGGGCGACATTCTCTCAAGCGCCAAAACCTTCAATCAGCAAGGCGGCAAACTGATCAGCCAAGGCCGGCTCACCCTGACCGCCGACATCATCGACAACAGCCTCGACGGCTACATCGCGTCCGCCAATGCAATGGGCCTCACGGCCCACCAGCAACTGATCAACTCCGGCAAAGGCATCATCAGCACCCAGCAGGGGCTGACCCTCAACGGCGGTGCGGTGGACAACGCCACCGGCAGCCTGCTCAGTCAGAGCGGAATCACCGCGACTCTGAGTGAGGGACTGAACAACCAAGATGGCAGTGTCATCACCCAGACCGGCGAACTCGATATCGATGCCAAGAGTGTCGATAACCGTGGCGGCGTTTTAGCCAGCGTTGCAGGTAAGCTTAAAACCACCCTGGCAACGGTGCTGGATAACGGCAAGTCGTTGACTGTCGTGGGCGACGCGGGGCTGATCCAGGCCGATTCGCTCGACTTGGGTGCGCAACAATCAGTACTCAATAACGGCGGCCAAGTGTCCGCTTTGAGTGGCGATGCACTGATCACCACTGCCACCCTCGACAACCAAGACGGCGCCCTGCTGGCCAAGCAAAAGCTGACGGTTCGTGCTCACGACCTCAACAACATCCAAGGCCGAGCGGCCGCCGACGCCATCGATTTCGGCCTCACTGGCGAGCTGAGCAACCAATCTGGCCTGGTCGAAGGCAGCAGCGGTTTGCTGATCGACGCCGTCTCCATCAACAACCAGAACGGCAAGCTGCGCTCCCTCGGCCAACTAGGCACCGCCAGCGTGGCCAGTCGGCAAATGTTGGACAACCAAAGTGGCATGATCGAGGCCGCCAACCATGACGTGGCCCTGCGCATGGCCAGCTTCAACAACACGGGTGGCAATATCCAGCACGTCGGCACCGGGACCTTTGGAGTCGATCTGGCGAAGTTCAGCAATATCGGCGGAAGCGTTTCCACTGCCGGCACACTGACCGTCGATGCCGCGACCTGGGACAACAGCACCGACGTTCAAGCTGATGTGCTCAACATCACCGTAGGCCAGTTCAATCAGGCAGCCACCGGCAAGCTTGCCGCCAGCCAGAGTTTCACCGGTAAGGGCGACACCTGGACCAATGCCGGGCGCATCACCAGTGGCGGGGCGTTCTCCCTGACCGCTACCAACGTCATCAACACCGGTACCCTCGGTGGTGCCGGCAAGGTTGACCTGAACGCCGAAGCAGTGCGCAACGACCACGGCCTTATCTTCAGCGGCACTGACATGACGCTGCGCTTCAAGAACCTGACCAATTACTACGCCGATATCTACAGCCTGGGCGGCCTGAGCATGATGGCTCGCGACGGCGTGGCACGCAGTGCGTCGTTGGAAAACATCTCAAGCCATATCGAGGCCACCAACGACGTGTTGGTGCGCAGCGACAACGTGATCAACCGCAAGGACGTTTTCAGCACGGTCGATGAGGCCGTGTCAGGCTACCTCAGCGTGACCTGCTACGACTGCGGTGGTGATCACCACAACGTCGACTACGTGGCACACGAAGTCTCCAAAAGTGTGGTGGCGACGGATTCGGCGAGCTCATCGATCCAAAGCGGTGCCAAGCTGACCATTGATGGGTCAAGCGTGCTCAATAAATACAGCACTATGGCCTCGGGCGCGGATCTGCTGATCACTGCCGACAACTTCGCCAACATCGGGGCCACTACCGGCACCAGCACACGCACACGCACATGGAATACAGGTCGCGTTAGCGACGGTACAGATGAGCGCTTCCGCGCCAACTGGATCAACCCCTATAACGCGCAGCCCAATCCAAAGGTACTGCCGGTGGGCGCGCTCAACTCTTTCAACCTAGTGGGTGACACCACCACCGTGACCCCGGGCGATCCGATCGCCTCAGTGATTCAAGCCGGCGGCAACATCAGCATTCAGGCTACCCAGCAGCTGGAAAACAGCAGCATCGTGCAATTCACACCTCCAACGCCCGTCGCGGACAAAGGCGGCGTCACGACCGTGACTAAGCCCGCTGTCGTCGTGCTGAACCCACAACTTCCACCGGACCTGGCACAGCAACAAGTCAACCCGACCATCATGCCGGGCTTCGCTTTGCCAAGCGGTACGAACGGGTTGTTCCACGTTGTCGACAGCGCCGCCGCTGCCAAAAACAGCCAGGACCTTAGCAAGGCCAATATCCAAGGCTCGGACGCCAGTCGCGTGTTCGTTGGTCCAAAATATCTGGTCGAAACCAACTCTGCCTTTACCGACCTCAGACAGTTCATGAGCTCGGACTACCTGCTGGGAAAACTCGGTTACGACCCGGAAACGAGTTGGAAACGCCTGGGTGATGGCCTTTATGAACAGCGCCTGATCCAGCAAGCCGTCACTGCTCGAACGGGCCAACGTTTTATCGCTGGCCAGACTACCGATGAAGGCATGTTCAAGTATTTGATGAACAACGCCATCGCCAGCAAGGAGCAACTCAACCTCTCCGTCGGCGTGACCCTCACCTCCCAACAAGTCGCTGCGCTGACCCACGACATCGTCTGGATGGAAGACCAGGTGGTGAATGGTGAACACGTGTTGGTGCCCGTGTTGTACATGGCCCAGGCGAACAACCGCCTGACGGCGGATGGCGCGCTGATTCAAGGCAAGGATGTGACGCTGATAGCCGGGGCGGACCTGAAGAACTCCGGGACCCTGCGTGCCAGTGAAAATCTGTCGGCAGCAGCAGGCAACAATCTGGTGAACACGCGGCTAGCCGAGGCTGGGGAGAAGCTAAAGCTGGTGGCGGGCAACGACCTGGTGAACATGCAAGGCGGCATCCTCAAGGGCAAGGATGTTGAGCTGAGCACGTTGACTGGGGACATCCGCAATGACCGGACCATCACCACGATTGAAAACAGTGGGAAAGGGTTCAGCTCCAAAATTGCGGTTGTGGATAGCGCCGCGAGCATTGAAGCCGGAAACAACCTGACGATGCATGCCGCGCGGGATCTGCTGAATGTGGGCGGGGCCATTACAGCAGGCAAGAACGCGGAGTTGGGTGCGGGTAACGATGTAGTGATTGCAGCGGCTCGCGAAGAAACTGGCTCTATGCGTCAGGACAAACGGCATTTTTGGGAGCAGAGCCAGACTGTTCAACATGCCAGCGAAGTGAAGGTTGGTGGCGACCTTAATGTGGCGGCAAAGAATGATCTGACGGTGGCTGCCAGCCATCTGAAAGCGGGGGGTGATGTCAGCCTTTCGGGCAACGACGTTAACCTGTTGGCCGCTGCCAATGAGGACTCCAGTGAGTACCGCTACAAGCGCAGCGGCAAAAAAATCAACAAGGAAGAGGATCATGTTCAGCAAAAGGCCGCGACGATTGAGGCAGGAGGTGATGTAACCGTCGCCGCACTCCACGACCTGAACATGGTCTCCAGCAAAATCAAAGCGGGGGACGAAGCCTATCTGGTTGCCGGCAATCAACTGAACTTGCTAGCTGAGCAAAATCGCGATTACTCCCTCTATGACATGAAAAAGAAGGGCGGCTTCGGCAACTTGAAGCTTAAGCACGACGAAGTCACCCAACTGACCCATGTCGGCAGCGAGATCACTTCCGGCGGTGACCTTTTACTCAAAAGTGGTGGCGATCAGCGGTATCAGGTTGCGAAGCTCGACAGCGGTAAGAATCTGACGCTGGACAGTGGCGGCGCGATCACCTTTGAAGGGGTGAAAGACCTCCACGACGAAAGCCACACCAAAACCAACAACAATGCGTTTTGGAACGCCGCCAAGGGTAAAGGCAATACCGACGAGACCCTGCGGCAGACCCAGATGGTGGCCGCCGGCAACATCACCATCAAAGCGGTTGAAGGTCTGAGCATCGATATCAGGCACGTCGATAACCAAACGGTCAGTCAGACCATTGATGCAATGGTTGCGGCTGACCCGCAAATGGCCTGGCTCAAAGAAGCCGAAAAACGCGGAGATGTTGATTGGCGCGTGGTGAAGGAAATCCATGAATCCTTCAAATACAACACCTCAGGTCTGGGGCCAGCGTCGCAACTGATCATCGCCATTCTGATGGCAGCGGTCGTAGGACCGGCCGCGTTGGGCGCGTTAAGTTCGACTCTTGGAACCACGCTGAGTTATGGGCTGAGCGCGGTCGCGTCAGGAGCCGCGACCAACGCGACCGTCAGCTTTATCAACAACGGCGGAAACATCGGCGCCGTCTTCAAGGACATCACCTCCACCGATAGCATGAAAGGGTATGCCGTTTCGTTTGCGACGGCGGGTGTTGCCAAAGGGCTGAACTTCGACCCGGGAGCAATGGCATTTAACACCGAAAGTTTGAAAGTCGTTGCCATGAAGATAACGGCTGACGCGCTGATCAAAACCACGGTGTACGGTGGCAGCTTCAAGGACAACTTAGCTAGTTCAGCCATGGGCGCTGCCGCGAGTATTGGTGGTGCTTACGGTGCGGGGAAAATTGGTGACCTGAATCTGGGGGACGGTTCCCTAGAGAAAATAATTCTTCATGCAGGGCTCGGCGGTTTGCTGGCCGAAGCGATGGGGGGAGACTTTAAGTCAGGTGCCATCGCCGGTGGCGCAAACGAGATACTGATTGGGCTGTTGGGCGATAAGATTTTGCCCAATGATTTGACGCCAGGTACAGAAGAGTACGAACAGGCTAAATCTAATTTGCTGGTCCTCTCTAAAATTGTTGGCGTATTAGGTGCAGCAGCGACGAATGGCGATATTGATATTGCTTCGGCTGTTTCCGAAAACGCGACTCAGTATAACTACCTTGACCATGTGTCCGAAGAGAAACAATTTGAGAAGGATATGGCTTCCTGTGCTAAAGATCCGAAGCTCTGCGAGACTTTGTGGAATAAGGGGGAATACGACCAGGATAGCTTAGCTAATGTTGAGTTTGCAGAGGATATTAACGGTTTCATGCGTGCAAGAGAAACGCGCGATAGAGTTAATGCATCCTTAGACTCTTTGTTGGCGATACCGTGCCAAAATAGTGTGTGCGAAGGCTATAAGAGATTGCTGGTTGAGCGCTCTGTTAATACCCTTATTTATTTGAAAGGGGTGATCGAATCGCAAGCTGCCTCATACGATCGCCTTGGCCAAATGGGTGGCGCAGCCGTTTCAAGAGGAAAAAGCATTGCATCTGTTGAGGGGGCGGCTTCCAATCGTGTTGCGAAGGGTCTAGAGTATTTATCTGGCGGTCCAAAAGGCACCGGTGGTGCTACAGTCGACCGGGATGGACCCGCTGTTCCGCCGGTCTCAAAACCGGTTTCCCCTGCGTCGCAAGCAGATGGTGACTTTGGCTACTTAAACCAGCCGGGGCCAAGTAAGCCAGCGGCATTTTTTGATGCTCACGCTTCAGCTAAGAGTTTTATTAATAATGGTAGAATTAACGCCGTAGATTTACAAAAGTTGGTTCCGCCGGGCACGCCAAATCTATTCAAACCTTCAGCTACTATCACTGATGGTAGCAAGTTTCAGTACACGTTGAATGGCCAGAAGGTCGAGATAAAGTGGCATGCTCCAGATGCGAACGCTGCAACAAATTATGTGGGTTCGAACTCGGGCTCTGGCTGGACCGCGCAAATAAAAATAGGAAATAAACTGCTGGGTCAAGACGGCGTACTCTACCGGAAAGCTTCGAATACAACGCATATACCTGTGGATTTCTAAATATGAAAAATTTTGCGTATTACGCAGCGCTGCCAGATTTCATGACCAGCGAGGAGCTTGAAACGGAGTTTTCCGAGTTGTTGGATGAGTTCGAATCTAAAAAAAACGGTAAGGCGGAGGTTGTAAAGTCATTGGTGCAATTGAGTGATAGGCAGTGGCATACCTATAGCTTGTTAGGCAACAGTCTCAGGGAACGAATTGAACATTGCTTGTTGTCTTTATGGACTGGTCATGATCTGGAACAGGCTGAAGAGGTTATTAGCATTATGGCGAGCTTAGGGCTTGAGGCGATAAATATTTTCCTGGCCTCTCGCTCGCCTAAAGACGTGTCACCGGAAGTTTTTAATGAGATTTCACTCGCGCTATCTGAGTTTGGTGACTCCGTATCAGACCCCTATAGTGGTATGTCCTAAATAGCGGCAACACGGTTGCGAATAACTGCCTACTTTTCTAAGGAATATCAATGTTGAAGTCCCTGCAGCCTGTCATTTCATTTTTGGCGGGCTGTACGAACCACTCATTTATCAATCAAGAGGCCGTCAGCCCGTTCACTACACCTATTGCACATTCACTCGAGCAAGCTATCCAGTTGGCTTCCGGAACGACGTTGTCGGTTGATCGTGTTCTATTTCCAGGGATCTCAGGGTCTGCTAAGGGGTAAATGGGGTCTGACCCCCAATTAGTTTAAATTAGTTTCGAGGCTCGAATGTCCGGGCTGTAACGGTTCACGCGGGGCGAGGCCTCCTGATTAAAGAGGTAAATGGGGTCTAACCCCAATTAGTTCCC